>NZ_CP006965.1:1631451-1957742 GCF_000517445.1 Thermococcus paralvinellae
ACCTTTATACCCTCTTTCTCTGCTATCTCCTTAACAATCTCTGGCGTTAAGCCGTGGCTCTCGTAGAACAGTATGAGCTTCTCCAGTGGAATTTCGTCTTTGCCTTCTTTCCTAAGCTTCTTAATTTCTCTTCTGACCAAATCGGAGCCTCTCTTAAGGGTTTCTTGATATCTCTTCTCTTCCACGTTAATCATGTCCAAAATGACATCTTTCATCTCCTTGAACTCTGGGAATGTTTTGTGAAGGGCTTTTATGTGCATGGCAACGATTTCGCTGAGCGGAATCTCCAAGCCAAGCTCTCTTAAATGCCTGATGCTCTTTCTTATCAACAAACGAGCAAGGTAACCAGCTTTAACGTTTGAAGGAACAACTCCATCAGCCAGCATGAAAGTTAAGGCCTTTGTGTGGTCAGCTATTGCATAGATAAGCTCGTAGGGTCTTATAAGCCTTTCAAGTTCCTCAACGCTTATCCCAACTCTGCTCGCAACTTCTCTTCTCAAAACTTTGAGGTCACCCATGTCCTCGATGTCAAACATTCCAGCCAGCCTTGAATTTTCCATTAAAATCCTGTCGTCAATTTTCTCAATGCCAGCCATTCTCTTGAGGGGTTCAATGACATAACCTAAGACAGCATCGTAAGCCGTTGGAGTACCTTGACTCATCCAAACCAATCTTTCAAGACCGTAACCTGTATCAACGACCTTAGTATCCATTGGAACATATCTATCGCCTTTGATGATTACAACTTGGTCATCCGGAGTTCCAGGAGGTGCTAGCTTATACTGCATAAACACAAGAGTAGCAACCTCTAAACCTCTATAAAGGACTTCAAAAGCTGGTCCAGCGTTTCCTCCACCTGCCCATGGGTTCTCTTTGAAAGTTATGTCTTCAGGCTTCATCTTCAGATCCTTGGTGAAGAACTTGAAAGCAAGTTCGACAGTCTCATCCATCCAGTATACCGGCTTGCCTGGATAGTTGAAGGCATGATGTGCCATCATCTCAAATATCGTAAAGTGTCTCCCGGTTATTCCAACGTTATCAATGTCTGTGAACCTTATTGAAGGCTGGGAAATTGTGAGCGGATTTGCTGGAGGATCAGCTTCTCCGCTGATGACCCAAGGTTGGAAGTCCATAATGCTTGCCCCAACAAGGAGAACATCATCTCTCCATCTAGGCAGAACTGGATATCTCTTAACCCTTCCGTGCCCATGTCTCTCGAAAAAGCTCAAGAATGCCTCTCTCATTTCATCAAGCGTGTATTTCTTTGGAATGCCCGGCTTTCCTATGAACTGATACTCATCACACGGAGGATCTCCACAGGTCTCTCTGTCTGGATCGAGCGTCCAGAAAGGTTTTCCACAGACTTTACAGGTCTTCCTTATCCATCCTTCCTCTTTAAACATCCTCGTTGTCATATCCATTGACATTTTAATCACCCTTCCAAAATTAACAATAAAAAGTACTCACCTTAAAAACAACAGAAAAGTGGAGTTATATTAAGTTTACTCATTTCTGTTCTCAATTATTATGATAATTAGGAACTTCATATTTTTGAACATCTCTGTGAGTTGTTTGGTTTTCAATGATGAGCTTATAAATCTTTATCCTAACTCTTAGCTGGGTATTAAGTTCTATTATTCCAATTTCCTCAACAAATTCTTTGCATAATCCCTTCTTTTAAGGCATGAATAAAATCGGTCAGACCCGCGAAACTTCATCACTAATTCAGGGGGCTCCAGACTCATCATTCCTTGTATCCTCCATTTGTGTGATTGTCCTTATATATTAACTTTGTTCCTCGTTTCATTTTTCACATAATTAAAAATTAAAATAAAACTTGCCATATACAAAGCAATGTAAAAATTACTTGAGTTAAACTTCAACAATTAGCCAAAATCCTTAAATATTTTGCCGATACTAATATAGTTCCGTAAAGTACATTAGTGCAGTAATACTCTACTTTATAGTACAGTATAGTTCAGAAGAAACCTAAATAGTTTGGAGGTGTCTATATGGGAGCCATAATGGAATTTATTAATTGGCTGGATGGCATGGTTTGGGGTCCTCCCATAATGATTTTGCTTGTTGGTACAGGGCTCTTCCTCACTATAGTCCTAAAGGGAATTCAGTTTCGCAGACTTGGATGGTCAATTAGATTTACCCTCTTTGAGGGGAGAAAAAAGCAAGGTGAAGGTGACATTACACCATTCCAAGCATTAATGGCAACTATAGCTGGAACAGTAGGTATTGGAAACATAGCCGGTGTCGCAACTGCAATTCACCTTGGTGGTCCTGGAGCACTGTTCTGGATGTGGGTTACAGCATTGGTCGGTATGGCAACCAGATACTCAGAGGGTCTCTTGGGTGTTGCATTCAGAAGCAAGCTGCCAGATGGGACAATGATAGGTGGAACTTTCAACTTCCTTGAGAGAGGTCTTGCAGAAGAAAAAATATCACCAACAGCAAGATATCTTGCCGCAGGATTTACATTGCTATTTGCGATCTTCATTGGCTACGAAGCTCTTAGACTAGGTGGAGGTCTCAAGATTTTAGCAATAATAATTGCACTGCTCTTTGCACTGTTGGCACTAGCCCTCTTGAATGAAAACTCACTTCCAAAGCTTGGAAAGACCCTTGCAATATTATTTGCACTATTTGCTGCAATCTCAGCATTTGGTATTGGTAACATGACACAGGCAAACTCACTGGCATTGGGAATGAAGGTTGCATTTAACGTTCCAGAATGGGCAAGTGGAGCATTCTTCGCGTTCCTGACGTTCATAGTTATCGTTGGTGGAATTAAGAGAATTGGTGAGGTTGCAGAGGCTTTAGTTCCATTTATGGCAATAATCTACTTCCTCTTCGCAATTGGAGTCTGGATTAAGTTTGCGGGACAATTGCCAAGTGCAATTGCTCTAATCTTCAAGGACGCATTCACTGGAAGCGCAGTGGCTGGTGGTGCAGTTGGTACAACCATAAGGTGGGGTGTGGCAAGAGGTCTGTTCTCCAACGAGGCTGGACTTGGTACGGCAACACTTGCCCACGCAGCTGCAAGAACAGATCACCCATCAAGACAGGCTCACGTTGCCATGCTTGGACCGTTCATTGACACGCTCATTATCTGTTCACTTACCGGAATTTCAATCGTAGCAACAGGTGCTTGGCAAACGGACAAGACAAGTACAGCATTGACACAGGAAGCATTTGCAAGAGCCTTTGGACACATCGGTGAGATAATGGTTGTTATCGGTGTCATACTCTTCGCATATTCAACAGTCTTAGCATGGTCATTCTACGGAAGGCAGAACATCATGTATCTAGCTAAGTGGATTGAAGGCGATCCAGAGAAGTTCGCAAAGCTTTATCCAAAACTTCACCTAGTATACAACCTGCTCTTCGTTGTGTTCATATACATCGGTGCAACAACAGTCCTAGAAAACGTCTGGACATTCTCGGATATGATGAACGGTCTGATGGCAATACCAAACTTAATCGGTCTAATACTGCTTTACACAGTCATTAAGAGGTATACCGACGAGTTCGTCACAGCGAATCCATGAACTTAGTTTTCCATTTTTCTTCTTTTTGATTTTTAGTTTTAACCCAGAAAAGCTTGGATTGGAAATACAAATTTGAGGTGATTTTATGACTTTTAATGAATTTCCAAAGATAGTTGTTAAACCTCCGGGACCAAAGGCAAAAGAGCTGATTGAGAGGGAAAAGAAGGTTATCTCTTCTGGCCTCGGTGTTAAACTTTTTCCCGTTGTACCAGAGAGAGGACATGGAGCATTAATAGAGGATGTTGATGGGAATGTTTTCATTGACTTCTTAGCTGGAGCCGCTGCAGCTTCAACAGGCTATGCTCATCCCAAGCTTGTAAATGAAGTTCAAGAGCAGGTAGCAAAGATTCAGCACTCCATGATAGGCTATACTTACAGCAAAAGAGCTATTGAAGTTGCCGAAATTTTAGCAGAAAAAGCTCCAATTGAAAATCCAAAGATACTCTTTGGCCTGAGCGGGAGTGACGCAATGGATTTGACTATGAAGGTTGCCCGCTTTGCCACAAGGAAGCCATGGTTCATAGCATTCATTGGAGCTTATCATGGGCAAACTTATGGAGCCACATCAATAGCCGCATTCCAGAGCTCCCAGAAGAGGGGATTCTCACCTCTAGTACCTAATGTCGTGTGGATTCCATATCCCAATCCATATCGTAACATTTGGGGAATTAATGGGTATGAAGAGCCCGATGAACTAATAAACCACTTTTTGGATTATCTTGAGAACTACGTTTTAGCCCATGTAGTTCCTCCAGATGAAGTTGCTGTTCTAATAGCGGAGCCAATTCAAGGCGATGCCGGGATAGTTGTTCCACCGGAGAACTTTTTCAAAGAGCTGAAGAAAGTTTTAGATGAACACGGCATTCTCTTGGCGATGGATGAAGTTCAAACGGGCATCGGAAGGACTGGAAAATGGTTTGCAACAGAGTGGTTTAAGATAAAGCCTGACTTCATTTCCTTTGGAAAGGGAGTTGCCAGTGGAATGGGGCTGAGCGGAGTTATAGGGAAGGCTGAGCTAATGGATATGACAAGCGGTTCTGCTTTGCTCACACCAGCAGCAAATCCAGTGATTTCAGCGGCAGCCTATGCTACGTTGAAAATAATTGAGGAAGAAAAGGTTATTGAGAACGCTCAAAAGGTTGGAGCATTCATAATGAAACGCTTAAAAGAGATGCAGGAAAAGTATGATGTTATTGGCGACGTTAGAGGAAAAGGACTGATGATTGGCGTTGAAATCGTTAAGCCAGATGACAAACCAGACCCGGAGCTAACTGGGAAGATATGCTGGAGAGCCTTTGAACTCGGCTTAATTCTGCCGAGCTATGGAATGTTTGGAAATGTCATCAGAATTACACCTCCACTAGTTATAACCGAAGGAGTAGCAGAGAAAGGATTAGAGATTATGGAGCAAGCTTTGAAAGATGCATTGGCCGGAAAAGTTACTCACAAAGTTGTTACTTGGCACTGAAGCGATTTCTTTTTAAGCTTTCTTCCTTCTATTTTTAAGGTGAAACCATGAGAAAGACTGCATTGTTGCTGATTTTTATCATCTTTTCAGCTGGGTGTTTGGGAGGACAAAAATATACAAGCACAACGGTTACAGAGACTGTTAAAGAAACCGTGACCGAAACTACAACCAAAACTGTAAGAGAAACAACAACTGAGACAGAGACAAAAACTATGACCGAGACCTTCACACCTATTGAAAAACTCAAACAGCTTAATTCTACTATAAAAGAGTTGAATCAAACTGTTGTTCGGTTGAATCAAAGCTTAACTTCTTGCCTCTCAATATTAAGCTCCCAAAACGAGACAATAATAGAGCAGAAGGAAAAGATAAACCAGCTTGAAAGTGCTTATTTATCCTGTTTGCTTCAGAAAAGCACACAACAAAACTCTGAGTTTAGAGTGCTTTTTGGCAGAGAATATTATTACGAGGTCTTGAAGACAATAGAGGAAGCAAACGAAAGCATATACATAGCTATGTTCCTCATGAAATACGATGCAGGCGACTCCTTTGACTGGGCTAATGACTTAAGTAGGGCATTGGTTAGGGCAAAGAAGAGAGGACTTAACATTTATGTTGTTTTAGAAAATTCCGTTGAGATTAATCAAGCTGCTTACAGCTATTTAAGAACTAATGGCATTAAAGTTCGCTTTGATTCTCCAGACAGAACTCTTCACGCAAAGATTGTCGTCATTGATGGAAAAGTTGCATTCATTGGAAGCCATAACTGGAGCGAGAGCGGTCTTTACTGGAATAATGAAGTCAGCGTTGAGATCAAATCCAAAGAAGTTGCTCAAGAAGTGATAAGCTACATAATGAGCATCCAATAAACCTTTAAACTTTTCATTTAAACTTTTATTCAGGTGAAAAGCATGGGGCTTAAAGAATTCTTTGCAGAATGGAAGAGAAGATGTCCATTCATAAGAGCAATTGAAAAATGGCGCTTTGAAAGGAAGAAAAACAAGTTTGAAATTAAAAGGAAGAACACTTGAAGTCACGAGTTTTGGGAATACGCTATAGCAAACTTAATACCCACGAACAAGGGAGTTATTAGGAAAAGAGCGGCATTTTTAAGCTGAGCATTCAGGAGGTAGTAAAATTCAATTCCAAGAGACAGTAAAAGCAACAGCAAAAACATTCCGTAAATTTCTGCCTTCTTAACGTCGTAGAGATGCAGACCAAAGATGAGAAAAGCTGAAAAGAGAATTGGATTAACTGGAGTTGGCGGATAAAATCCGGGATACAGTAGAGTTGCCATTATCCCTACTGCTCCAGTAAAGATATAGAGGAAGGCAAAAATTTTCCTGTTCATGTTAATCCCGTCAGCTAGTCAGTCCTCTCATCACCTGTCAGCAACGGGTTTAATCATCACCCAAGCATTTCCTTAACTTCCTCAACTATCTTTTCAATTGCAACGCTCTTCTGTTCTCCAGTTGCCATATCCCTAATCGTGACTTTTCCTTCAGCCAAATCCCTCTTTCCAAGTATTATAACAACGGGTATTTCAAGCTTATCAGCATACTCCAAAGCTTTCCTCAGCTTTCTGCCCTGCAGATCATACTCCGCTTTTATTCCAGCTTTCCTAAGGGCTTGGGTTATCTCTATCGCCTTAGCCCTGACTTCAAACTCCTTTCCAATATAAATCACAAAGACATCTGGGCTTAACCTAAAGCTGGGCAAAAGACCTTTGCTTTCTAAGATTGGGATCAACCTTTCAATTCCAATAGCGAATCCTGTGGCTGGTGTTGGTTTTCCACCGAAGACCTCTATTAAGTTGTCATACCTCCCACCGCCCCCGATGGAACCTATTCCCAGCTCGTTAGGAGCTATCGCTTCAAATACAATGCTCGTGTAATAGTCAAAGCCTCTTGCGATTCCAAAGTCAATTAAAGCGTAATCATAAACACCATAAGCCTTTAGGAGTTCAAATAACTCCTCAATCTTTTTAAGCTCTTCTTTAGCCTTATCACTCTTGAAAAGCTCATAAGCCTTTGGCAAAATCTCGTCAGGCTTTCCTTTAAGCTCAATCAAAAAGAGAACTTTGTCAATAGCATCATCGCTCAGTCCAAAGTCCTTGAGTGAAGCAATAAAATCTTCTCTGCTCATCTTGTCTTTCTTATCAATCAAGCGCATTAAGCCAATATCATCTTCAACGCCTAACATTTTAGCAAACTCATCTAAAAGAACTCTATCACCTATATTAACGGTGAACTCCTTAAGATCTGTTGCAAGATAGCTCTCAATCATTAGGGCTATTACCTCGGCATCAGCCTCGATGTTCGCTGAACCTATCAGCTCAACGCCAGCCTGCCAGAACTCCCTCAAGCGGCCGCTTTGAGGTTCTTCATAGCGAAACATGTTAGTTATGTAGTACCACTTCACAGGCTTTGGAGCATTCTGGAATTTATTAACAAATAAGCGAGCTACGCTTGAGGTCAGATCAGGTCTCAAAGAGATGTCTCTTCCACCTTTGTCCTTAAATGCATAGAGCTGCTTCACAACTTCCTCTCCGCTCCTAAGCTGAAAGAGTTTGGTGTACTCAAAGGTTGGGGTGAGGATTTCTTTAAAGCCATAAACCTCAAAGACCTCTCTTATTCTCTCAAACACCCATCTCCTTTTAGCCATGTCCTCTGGAAGCAAATCTCTCGTTCCTTTTACCCTCTCAATTCTCTCCTTTACCATTTTATCACCTTCCTGCCATTAAGAATGCAAAAAACCTTAAAAGTTATTTGCTTCAGGCAGTTGAGCTTTGAAGCAGTCTGAGGAAAATCCCACCAACGCCTTCAACCATCATTTGTGCACCAATTGCCATCGTAAAGAGACCTATTATCCTAATGAAAACACCCAAGGTCGTTTTATTGATGTTCTGAATCATGTAGAGCGTTACAAACATCAGCAGAGCAGTTAGCAAAATCGCTATTGAGATAGCCGAGGCAGAGATCTTTATCCCATACTCAGCTGTCAGGGTAATTGCAGTTGTTATTGCAGCAGGTCCTGCTATAAGAGGAGTTGCAACCGGAACGGCAGCCAAGGCTAAGATGTTCTTCTCCTTCTTGAGCGTTACCATACCACCGCCTTCCAGTGCCTCAAGACCTATTTTAAACAGAACAAATCCTCCAGCAATCTTCAAGGCATTCAAATCAATGTGAAAAATATCCTGCAGAATTATTTTACCAGCTACGGCAAAGATTATGAGCAGGATAAAACCGATTAAGTTTGCTCTAATGATGAGCTGCTTTATGTCTTCTATATGAAAGTCCTCCCTAAGTAAGCTAACCAAGAGTATCTTATCGCTCGGATCAATCATGATTAGCATCAGCAGTGAAGCGCTAAGGATTTCTCCAATCATTGGCATCAACCTTTTGAACGATGGACAGCTTATAAAGTTATGCGATGATGACACCGGCACTGGATGATTGGTGATTAGCGCTCGGTTGGCTGAGCCCTCTCAAAACGGTATATGTCAACCTTTATCCTCTCCAACCTCTTTCGATGAAAGAAGAACTGAGCCGGAATTTCAAAGTCAACTGTTAGTCGGTGTGTTATTATAAAGCCATTATCCCTCACAAAAGCCTCAATGAATTTCCTAACTTCAGGCTTTGCCAGATGTATTGAGTAAATAACTTTACTTATCTCAAAAGCCTTGAGGAGAAAAGGTCTGTCTGCTTTTGGATTTTGAGAGCCAAATGGTGGATTCATAATGACAGTATTAACCCGCTTATCAAAAAAGCTCACATCGGACAAAATTAGCTCAACACAGGTTTCTACACCCAAAGCCTTTACATTTTCTTCTGCTATTCTCAAAGCATTCTCATCTATCTCAACAGCATAGACCTTTTCTGCACCTAGGAGACAAGCCCCTATACTTAAAACTCCAGTGCCAGCGCCTAAATCAGCTATAACTTTGTCTTCAACGTCGTCCAAAGAATAAGCTAACCATAAAAGCTCAGCTGCAACATTTCCAGGTGTTCTATACTGCTCCAGCTCTGATTTAGGATTTTCAAACCCCCTGAGTTTTGATAGAATCATTGCGAGATGTTTCTTCTTCATGATTAACCCCTCATGTAGCGAAGTAACTCCTCAAAGCGCATCTCAAACCTGAAGCCCGGAATATTATACATTGTGCCAATTGTCGTTAAGATAAACATCACAACAACAAGGGCTATTATAAAGCCAAACTCCGCTGTTAAAGCTGATACTATCGCTTCCCTTGAGTTTAAACCTGTGATAATCAGCATAATGAAAAGGAAGAAAAAGCCGAGGAAGATATCAATGTAAAGAGAAATAAAAACACCAAATATTGAAATGGTTAGGAGCAGAAGCTTTCTTGGCTTCTCGTACGTAAAAACCTCTATAGCAGTCTTCAAGAAGCTGTAGTAAATGAAAATTAGCAAAACGTGAAGGGTTGAGTCCAATATAAGTCTAAGCATCTTTTCACCTCTTTGGAAGCTTTAAGCTTATTCCCAAAGGCTCATCCTTCCCTCTTTTCCCTCCAAGAATTTCATCAAACTCATACCCTTCTCTCAAGCCGAGCAACAGTTTGACCTCTGGAGGAGTTAGCACAGGCTTTCTCCACCTCTCTGCATCGTCTATTGGAACCCTCGGACAGGCAACAACAACGTAAGCATCAAAATCAAAGCCATCCAAAGCTTCTGGACTTATGTAGTTCATTGCTATCAGCTGGGCTTCTCTCCCATGCTCTTTCAAAAGTTTCATTATTCTCTTAGCTTCCCCCAAGCGCAGTTGTCCCTTCTTTGTGCTTATTATTATGCCAAATTTCTTAGCATCATAAGCCCTAGCAATCATCCCCCACCTTTTTCTCACAATCTTTTCTACTTCCTTGTCCATCCAAGCGAAGTCTCCACTGTAAGGGTTGATAGCTAAAGTTGGCTTTTTTGTGGCTAAAGCAACGCCAATTGGGTGAAAATAGCCAGCGCCAATGAATAAAATCCCATCAACCTCTTCTCCAACCTTTGCCGTTGTAAAGTTGCACCCCAAAACCTGTCCAGAGAATGAAACTCTGTTATCTCCTTCACCAATAAAAACTTGAAAGCCCTTCTCTTCTAAAAATGCTTTTGCTCTTTCCAAATCCCTTATGTGCTGAACTGTGGTTACAAGAGCAATTTTCTTGCCAAGCTTTTTGATTTCATCGAGGTTTTTCTCAAGGACTTTCACAACATCAACTTTGGCAAAAGCTGGTACAAATATAGTTGGGACTTCCAGGTTAAGCTGCATGTAAGAATGACCTAAGTGAATCAGAACATCACAGCCGAGCATCTTAGCTTCTTTATCTGCTAAATCGCAAGCTCCATAATTTATATCACCACTTATTATTACTTCAATCCCATTTTTCTCTAAAAATTCGGCCAAAGCCTGTGCTTCTCTCTTTAACCCCTCTGGAGTTTGAATAAGGACTTTTTTAGCAATTAGTTCTCTAAGATTCTGTAGTATTTCCTCAAAGGGTATCTCGTGCATTCCATCACCGGAGTATAGTTTGGGGGATTCCTTTATATCTGCATCGGATGTTTGCAAAATAGTTCAACAGTTTGACATCTTAACATGATATTGTGGCAAATCACAAAAATTATTAATGTGCTTTAATGTATATTTATAGACACTAACTTTCCTGGGGGTGCCATAATGAGGAAAAGTGCTATAATATTAGCCATGCTTATGGTATTTACTATGATAGGAAGTCCAGTTTCAGCATCAAGTCTTGGAAGCGGTACCTATTACCACCCATACCCAACCGGAGTAATCCCCGGCGACATTGTCATTGGTCACAATCCAACCAGTGATCTAATTATTCCAGGATACTGGACACACACTGGAATGATAGCGTACTATGACTACTCGCTTGGAGAGTGGATAGTAGTCGAAGCAACGTTTGACGGGGTTGTACTTCATACTCTATCAGAATTCCTAGCTAGATACGACACAGTTGCAGTCCTTAGAGTAAACACAAACGATTATGTAAGGCAGAACGCTGTCCAGTTTGCTCTTGCTCAGCTTGGAAAGCCATATGACTATGCATGGTACACAAAACAAGTTTATGGAGATTCTTACTACTGTTCAGAGCTTGTATGGGCATCATATATCGCAGCTGGTGGTCCAGACATTGACGCTAATCCAGGATGGAGCTGGACATACGCATACGGAGTTGCTCCACAGGAAGTTTATGACGACAGTGATACCTATGTAATTTACTACCACTCTGCCTGATCTCTTTCTTATTTTCCTGCCTCGTATGCACCAAAATATTTATAACAAACTTTTCTCTATTATACATCGAAGTCCGAGGTATTGGTGATGGAAAAATGAGAAAGGTTGTGTTAGTTTTTATCGTAACAATGCTCGCTCTCAATGTCCTTGCTCAACAACCCTATGATGAGATCGCAAAAGCAGTTTTTGAAAGCCTAAAAACTGGAAGCTACTCAATTCTCGAGCCATATTTGGACGAAAGGATGAAAGAGGCCTTTAATGAAAAAGCCTTCAATGCTTTAAGAGAGCAGATGATTTCAAAATATGGCAATCTCGAAAGCTTTGAATTTGTTGAAGAAGGAAAAACAGAAAAATTCATTCTAAGGCATTATCGTTTTGAATTCGAAAAAGCTGATGTTACACTAAAGCTTGTTTTTAGAGAAGCCAATGGTGAATACAAGCTTTCTGGACTCTGGATTCAGAAAGTTATCTGGAAGGAAAAAGGGATTACCCTTCCACTGGCAGTCGGTTTACCTATTTTGGGTGGAATTTTAGCTCTGTTAACATTCTACACTGCTGGATTCAAAAAAATCAAAGGAGCAGAATTAATTTTAGGCGTCTTTTTGGTTGCAATAACACTTTTCATTCAGCCAATAATTCAGCAAGCTCCATTCTTGGCTCTGGGAATTAAATCAAATGATGATGTAGTCGCCAAGGGATTCAGTTTCATCGTTATCACAGCGATTTGGCTTGGATTTGTTGCCGGATTCTTCCAAGAGGGATTGAAGTATGCCTTTGTGAGAAACAAGACACTTAAAGAAGCACTCTTTGTTGGAATCGGATTTGGACTTGGTGAAGCAGTTTTAATGCCGTTGCTTCAAGTAGTCCAAAGCTTTATTCTAGGAGGTTTACCTCCAATCCAGCTAAGGCAGGCACTGCTAGGATTATTTGAAAGATACATAGCAACACTTTTCCATGCGGGAACTACTGTAATATTAGCGTACGCTTATAAGAATGGATTTGGAAGGAAAGCGTTAGTTATCCTAAGCGTTGTTCACGGCGTTATTGATGCATTTGCCGCATACTATCAGCTCACGAGCTCCCGGATAAGCTTAATAACAACCTATGGGGTTATCATGGTGACAACATTTGTACTGCTATGGTATTGTATTCCAAAAGCGAAATTAGAGAGGGAGGAAGAAAAGGTTGTTTGGTGATCCGAAAGAGAAAGCCCTAAAAAAGCTGAGAAAGGAGCTTAGGGCTGGCACTTACTCCTTTATCATTCTATCTATCCTTGAGGATAAAGGGGATATGCACGGTTATGCAATCAGGAAGGAGTTTGAAAAATTGAGCGATGGAAAGATTGTGCCAAGTGAGGGGACTCTCTATGACCTACTCAAGAGTTTGGAGAAATACAAGCTAATTGAAGGTTTTTGGGCTGAGGTTGGGGGAAGGGCCAGGAAATATTACCGGATAACTCCCCTTGGAAAGAAGGTTCTTGGAGAGCTTAGAAAGGAGGTAGAATTTGTTAATCGCATTATGAAAAAGCTGATGGGTGATGAATTTGGATGGAATTGAGATAATGAACATGATGTTTGAAATGTTCCTTGCTGTCACGATGTTTATAGCCGGCCTGCTGACTTATCTCTTCAGAAACGAGCCAAACAAAGCAATAGGCTTTCGCTTTGGTTACACTTTTGCATCCAAAGAGGCATGGGTAAAGGTAAACACCTTCGGCGGAAAAGCTTTCATAGCTTTTGGTATTCTGCTTTTCATTCTGAGCCTTAAAATCCATAATATACTCATTTTTACCATAATAGCAGTGGCAGGGATTTTGCTGATAACTGCTGTAGGATATAAGATGGCCAAGGAAATCGTTGAGAAGGAAAGTATCATAGAGCCAGCAATTGGAGAGCCAAAGCCTATTGAAGGAATAGATGTGAAGCCATATCTTCTGATTCAGATAAGTATTTTAGCTCTCAGCCTTGGATTCTTAGCATTCAGCTGGAATAAGCTCCCTGATACAGTTGCAATTCACTTCAACATAGCAGGCGAACCTGACAACTTCGCCCAGAAGACACTCGGAGTCTTTCTGTTTCCTTTGGCAATGTCTCTGCTTCCAATTGCTCTTACCTACTTGGCCAAAGACCCCATGATAATAAGAGTAGCTCCAAAAACAAGCAAAAAAGCACTGAAAGTCTTTGCTGAAATGATGACACTTGTTGAAGTGATGCTGGTGTGGGCAAATGTCTACATAATCCTATACAACGCATACGGCTTTCACTCGAATACATTACTCTCCACAACTATTTTTAGTGGAATCGCACTATTGTTTATTGAAACTTTCAGACTGCTACTTGCTGCTGGAACTCTCGAACAGGAAAAATAAATGAAAGAGGATTAGACAAAATAATACTTAGGCCGTCTGTCCTTGAAAATATCGTTGTAGTCATTTATTTTTTTATTCCTTGCTTCTTCTATGTTTATATCCACAACTCCCACTTCTTCTTTGTCTTCGCTAGCTCTAAGCAAGATCTCAGCCTTTGGCGAATTGATTTGGCTCATTCCAATGAACTTGAGCCCTCTCTCTTCTCCGATCCTGTTAGCTGTAATTGAAAAAACTCTGTTTTCTAAGCTCCTAATCGGCATTGCCCTTGGAGCATAAGGCATCACAAGATTCGCTGGATGAGCAACTATGTCGGCACCTTTTAACGCTAAAGTTCGCATAGCTTCTGGGAAGAACCAGTCAAAGCAAATCATTATACCTACTTTTGCCATTCCTATGTTGAATACATGGAATCCCAAATTTCCTGGCTCAAAGAACAGCTTTTCTCTGTAGAATAGGTGGATCTTGCGGTATTTCCCTATGTATCCCCACCCAATTGGTCCTACGAGAACAGCAGAATTGTAAAGTTTACCTTTTTCATCTTTTTCCGCAGTCCCCGCAACAATAAACATTTCATGCTCTTTTGCCTGCTCAATTAAGAACTGTGTCGTCTCTCCATCAGGTATTTGTTGTGCAATTTCTTCCACTTCTTCCTTACTTTTAAAGTTGTAACCAGTGTCAAAGAGTTCAGGAAGAACAACCAACTGAGCCTCTTGCCTTGCTGCTTCTTTTAGAAGCTTCTCAGCTTTGCTTAAATTAGCGTTTAGATCTAAAAGTTTAGGTTCCATTTGAATAAACCCTACTTTCATAGCTAATCACCGGCAAAGAATTAATAAGCATTGAACCTAAATAAGATTGGTGGTGAAAGTGAGAAAAATCGTGATTCTCTTCACATTATTCTTGTTATTCTCTATTCCAGTGAGTGCCCAAAACGAGGGCAAAATTTTTGTATGGCTTAAAATTGGAGAAAGCGCTACTATTGGTACTTATACCATAAAAGTTGTTGATATTGACAAAGATTTTACAAGAGTTCTGATTCAAGTATATAGATATGGTATGCTTTACAGAATGGGAACAATTTCTCTCAATGAAGGGCTGATGGTTGATGATATCCAAATCTATTTGCAAGACTCGTTTAAGTCTGAGATTTATCCAGCAGTTCTTCTTGAGATTGATGTTCCATATTTCAAAGCTGGAGAAACTCTAGTTCTCAAGAACAAGCAGATTGAAGTTATTAAAGCTAATGAAAGTTATGCAGAGCTTAATTTAGGATACACGAATGTAACTCTTTCCAAAGAGAGAACATACTACAGGGACAAAAACTTTGAAATAAAGCTGAATCCCCTCGATTATCTGTTCAGAGAGTACATATACAAAGACCAAAGCGGAGATATTATATACAAAGGTATTAGCAATGGAAAAGCTCTTCTAGTCGTTAAGAACGAAACATACGAGCTTTCTAAAGGCGAAAAAATATATGTAGATGACGTAACGTTATTAACTTTGCTTGAATTTGATGAAAATCGTGCATTAGTTCGTTTGGATTTAGTAAATGCAACGTATTTAACAATTAAGGAACTGCCCTATTTTGAAGGATTTATTGCTGAACATGAGAAGGTCAGACTCTCAAAGCTCTATGAACTTGAAGTTTCAGACTTCATTGATGAGAACCAAGTTGAAGTAACTCTTTACAAAGCGGGAAACATAGTTGAGAAAAAAGTTTTAAGCTCTGATAATCCCTATATGGTATACTACCCATTAGCAATAAAGTTCAAATACGGATTTGAAGGTGTTGAAAATAATCTTGCATATTTTGTTGTATTTGCAGACGAAGAAGCTTTGAAAAAAGAAGAAGCAAACCTTACAATCCCGATATTAGACATCAAAGTCAATCTTCCAGAGGAAGTTCATCTTGGAGAGAATGTACCGCTCAACTTAGCTGTAAAGAATGTCGGAGATGCTCCTGCTAAAAACCTGGAGATATTGATATTCACAGATGATATGAAACATAAGAAGTTTGAGCCCCTATTTTCTCCAAACGCCACTATTACTGACAACTCCACGATCACAATTGAAAAGAAAAACCAGACTATAACAATTGAAGTTCTCTACGACTATAATGGAGAAGCATACCGCAGGATTATTAGGCACAGATTTAAGGTCTTAGAACCCGAGATTACTTTTTCTGCAAAACTTAATACTCCAGATAACGCAACGTTGGGAGTTCCATTTAACATCACGATAGCCTATAAAGCGAATACAAGTTATCCAGGCTCTTTCATTTTGACAATAACGGGAGAAGGAGTTACTTATTTATCATCTCCGACAATGATAACAGAGAGTCCCTCAGAAGGGACTTTTACAGTAGAAATAGTTCCAGTAAAAACTGGAAACCTAACATTGAAGCTTGAGAGCTCATTTCCAAAGAAACAGCTCCTCGATACTGCTATGATTTCCGTTTACCAATCTAAAAAAGTTCAGATAGTCGAAAAAATTGTTGAAAAATACATAAACTGTGAAAACATAACTCAGAACATCACAACACCAGTTACACCCACAATCCAGTGTCCAAATGAGACAAAGATCGTTTATGCACCAGTAGAAAAAATAGTTGAAAAGGAAGTGCTTCCAATTGATAAAGCAAGCCTAATAGCGATAATCTCACTCCTTTTGGGCATTGTTATTGGCTCATTGCTTTTAGGGGAAAAGCTTAAAAATATACTTGAGAGAGCTTAGAGCGGAGCGATCATAGGAGGGATCATCATGAAGAGGAGACCAAGGAAGTGGAAAAAGAAGGGCAGGATGAGGTGGAAGTGGATCAAGAAGAGGATTAGGAGACTCAAGAGGCAGAGAAAGAAGGAAAGAGGATTAATCTGATACCTTCAGTTCTTTTCTATCCCTTTCATTATCTGGAGGTTCTCCAACTTGGATGTTGAAAGAATCTTTGAGAATCTTTCTATTGAACTTGAAACATCAAGAGGAAAAGTTTTGATGTTTGCTGACCCACACATAGCTTTTGAACTTTCAAGGGGATTAAGGATAAGAACAAAATTTGAAAAAAAGCTTGCTGAGTTTGTAAAGCTCAAAAATCCTGATGTTGTAATAATTTTAGGCGACGTCAAAGAACCTCTTGGAATCAATACCTTTACAAGAAAGCTTCTCATAGAGTTCTTCTCTGAGCTTAGAGACTTTGAGATAATAATAACAAGAGGAAATCATGATGGAAAAATTGAAGAAGCTTTGAGGAATTTTGAAAACGTTAAAGTAGTTGGATATCACGTAATAGATAATCTCCTTTTCCTTCACGGCCATCAAAATCTCCCAGATATAAAATTTGAAAAAGCTTTTCTCGGACACATTCATCCAGCAATTACAATAAAATTTGGGAGTATTGCAAAAAAAGTAAAATGTTTTTTGAGAATCGAAAATTTCCTAATTCTCCCTACGATAAACCCCCACATAGAGGGATTTAACGTAAAAGAAGGAATTAGGATGATCCCATTCTTGAAAAATAGTAAAGAAGGAAATGTATATTTACCGGATGGAACCTACATTGGTAGAATAAATTTCATTTAGAACCGCAATCTTTATGAAGTTTGGATATGAAGATAAATTTGCAGAGGTGTGAGAAAATGAGTGAAATACATGAAAAGCTTGAAAGCTTGTTAAGGTCATTGGGTGTTAAAAAAACTGAAATCAGAATTTATCGATTACTTCTGGAGAAAAAAGTCCCCATGAGAATTACAGAGATTCAAAGAGAGTTAGGCATAAGCGAGAGAAGTGTGAGAGAACATGTACTGAACTTATACAGAAAAGGACTCCTGAAGAGAGAGCTAATCCAGAAAGGATGGCTTGGTTACGTTTACACTGCAACATCACCAACAGAACTCCTTGAAAAGCTGAAAGAGAACATTGTTAAAAAAATAAACGAGCTAGAAAAAGAATTGAAAGAGAAGGAGAAGGAAATCTAATAACTAACGAATCCCACCTTTTTCAAAATTTTGAAAGCTTCATTGAGCTTTTCTTTGTCAATTTTTCCAAATTCCTCTTCTAGAGCTTTAAACGCCTCTTCCTCTGGTAAGATTTCTCCCAACATTAGAAGCTCATGCAGATGGATTGAGAACTTTTTGTTTTCCATAAACTTCTCAAGCTCTTCTGCTGCCTTTTCATCAAACTCCCTAATTGTTCTAACTGAGACTAAGCCTTTTTTCTTCCACTTTATCCAAGCCTCAAATTCAAAATCATGACCTATGTCAATTCCCAAGAACTTTCCATCCCTCGCAAGACCTTTCATAACAAGCTTTTCCGCAACCTCAATTTCTCTATCCATGCTAAGTTCTCCAAGGTACTTCATCGCATATCCTCTTGCAAACCTCTGGAACTCCTCTTTCTCAGCTTTCGCTAGCGCTAATGCAGTGGCTAAAACTGCTTTTCCAATTACTTCGAGGGAGTCTTTGCTTATCTTTTCTATGCTGTCCTCGCTTGAGTGATAAAACTTGTCAGGCCAAGTTATTGGCATAACTCCAGGAACTCCAAAGAAGTTGAAGATGTCGTGGTCGCTTCCCATCTGATAAGAGTAGCTTTTAACTTTCAGCTTGGGCATTCCCTCGCCAC
Organism: Thermococcus paralvinellae; assembly: GCF_000517445.1. Lineage (NCBI taxonomy): Archaea > Methanobacteriati > Methanobacteriota > Thermococci > Thermococcales > Thermococcaceae > Thermococcus > Thermococcus paralvinellae. The sequence goes on from NZ_CP006965.1 coordinate 1,649,720, forward strand.
CAAAGCTCTCACCTTGTGAGTTCGCCAGATTGAGGTAGTACTCCAAAAGCCCACTTACAATTGAGAACCTTGATAGTGGTGTCCTTACAATCATTATGGTTGAAGAGGAGCGATCTTCACTTCCACCAACCATATCGAGGTTTATCACCACATAATAGTTCTCAAGCTCAGCGAACTTTTCAATGAATGCTTGTGTCCCATGATATTCGGGAATCCATAAGAATGCAAAGCCAAATCTGAAATCTTCTATGTATTTTTCTTTCAATACCTTTGCCAGCTCTATGAGCATTGCTGAACCGCTTGCGTTGTCATTTGCCCCTGGCTTTGGATGACAGATGTGAGCTGTGAAGAGAATATACGGTGGCTTTCCAATTTTTGCATAAACCATTGGTAAAATCTGTTTATCCTTGATCTCTGCTTGAACTTTTATTTTAGCTTTTACGCTCTCTCCCTTCTTTAACTTACCAATTATTTTATTCGCAATCCCTTCACTCACAGCAACCGCTGGAATCTTTGCCCACTCTAAATCCTTCTTTGAAAGAAACAATCCCATATAGGGAAAAGCTTTGCCTGTTCCTTTGCGATAGGCTATAAAACCAATGGCACCGTTTTTGTTAGCTCTTTCATAATTTTTCTTCCATTTCTTGTCAATTAAGACTATTTTTCCCTCTGCTTTCTCCCAGTCCTCTTCTCTTTCAATGTAAATTATCTCTCCTTCAGCTTCTCCGCTTGGAGAATGTGCCATTACAACGAGAGGAATTTCCTTAGTTGTAAATTTTTGGTCAAAAATCTCAATTTCACCATAAATTAAGTCCCATGCAATTGGAGATCTCAATGTTAGATGCCAAGTTTCTCCATCATAGACATCTTCCAAAAGCTGAGCGTCAATTCCAGCTTTTTTGAGCTCTCCGAGAATATACTCCGCCGCATCAACAATTTCTTTTGAACCTTGAATTCTGTGGAACTGGGATATATTCATTATATGTCTTAAAATTTCGTCCACATTTATTTTTGCTTCTTTAAGAAACTCCCTCATAATACCACCAAAAGAAATTTGGAAAGAACTATTTAAGTTACTCGTTTAATTGTAGCGTTAGCCCCAAGTAATATGTCTGTTAACTAAGAACCTAACGATGAACGAAAACCCAATTCCGATTAAGTTCGCTATTAGATAATGCATGCCAAGATAAACAAGGGCTCCAAATATTACCCACTGGACAACAGCTCCAGTTAAAGCGGCCAAGTGGAAGCTGAAGAGCCTCTTGTAAATAGGTTTGTTCTTCAAATCTTTAAACGTCCACAAATCATTCCATGTGAAATTGTTAAGAATCGCAAGCTCAGTCGCAAGAATGTTAGCAAGCATTAAATTAGTAATACCTCCACCGAGAATATTTGCAAAAAGCCACAAGAAAAACTGATTTACAACTATTCCACTCATTCCCACAATTGAAAACTTAATCAAACGGTCAATCTCGCCCTCCCACTTCATTAAACGATAGAGATGCCTCAAATAGTTGAAAATCTGCTTTTGGCTCAACTTACTCTCCCCACTCTTTCTTAAGCCAAATGTGTACGGAACCTCAACGACCTTGCTGTATTTCCCCTTTATGAGAACCTCAAGGAGAATTTTAAAGCCCACTGGGTTCAGCTCAACATTTTCAACAACCTCTCTTCTGAGGGCAAAGAATCCACTCACCGGGTCTTTTATGTTCCTAATTTTTGGCAACGCAACACGACCGATCATTATTGCACCTTTTGAGATTAACTTCCTCCACCAGTACCAGTTCTCAACCTTTCCACCCTTTACATAGCGGGAACCAATTGCAATGTCAGCTCCACTCTCAATTGCCTCAATGAGCCTTGGAATTACCTCCGGAGGATGCTGCAAATCAGCATCCATAACAACAAAAATATCGCCCTTAGCCTCTTTAAACCCCCTAATCACGGCAGAAGACAATCCTTTCTCCTCTGTCCTTCTAATCACTCTAACTGGGTATTTTTGCGCTAATTCCTGTGCTTTTTCCCACGTTTTATCTGGAGAATCATCATCAACGATTATAATTTCAAACTCATAACCTTTCAATGCTTTGCTTATTCTACTCACGAGCTCCTCAAGATTTTCCCGCTCGTTGTACGTTGGTACTATAATTGAGATCATGGCAATCCCTTCCTAATTTTTCATCTTTTTACTGCGAAATCTTTATAACAATTTCCTTGAAGTTCATTCTCGAGGGGCCGTGGGGTAGCTTGGCCTATCCTTCCGGCTTCGGGAGCCGGGGACCCGGGTTCAAATCCCGGCGGCCCCACCATCTTAAGTTTTCTGATAAGTTCTGGCGGTTCTTCATCAAAGAAAACTCATCTCGCCATTTGATTGAAAATTTAGACTTGTTAATGGCTAAGGCGTTCATAGCATTGACTACTGAAGGTCGAAAGACCATTATAAATTTCGTCGTGACTTATACAATGGCTTAGATTACTTTAACTTGAAGGTTAGCATTCTTAAGTCTCTATACGATGAACAATAGCACGAACACTTTCTTAACAATAACTCTTCTCACTATAATATATGGATACTTTACATTATCGTAGATTTTCTAAAATATTTTTTGGAAAATTAGCGAAAGTTTGTAAGTCTTACAAAATATAACTGTGGAATATTCTAATGGTTTTACAATAACAATTACATACGTAAAATATTTTAGGAGTTAGTGTGAAGGCATTACTTGGAGGGTCCCACATGAAGGGAGTTATTGATAGAATTTGGAGTAGTCTTAAGTTTGGGGAGACTGTTTTAATAGAGCATGACCCACACACTAGTCCAGCGTTAGGAGTTTATCATTTGGTAAAATGGGCTAAAGAAAAAGGCTACAATGTGCTTGTAGATGATATTTTGGACACCCTCTACGTGTATAAGGCCCATCTAAAGTTAGCTGGACTTGATCCGGATATTTTAAGTGATGTCAAAGTCATAAAACTTGGTGGAAGATTAAATGTTGGACAAGTTGTTGGTCACCTTCACATTAAAGAGCCAATAATCCGAGAGAGCGAGTACAGAACACTCTTAGATTCATTATCAAAGGAGCGGGTAATAAACCCTGTTTTGGGCTTTGAGAAACTCTTCCTATTGGTTGAATCCGAGAGAGAATTGTTTGAACTTGTAAATTCGATTTTTTCTTTTATTGACGACGAGAGAAGGATTGCATTTTATTTCATCAACACAGACTTGTTAAAAAAGAAGTCACATGTTTTATCATTGCTTGAGGAGCTTGCAACTACAGTAGTTAGGGTAACCAAGCACGGAAAAAGTTTTTCCATGAAAGTCGTGAGGTCAGTGAACGATGAAATCGACGGAGTAGAGTGAACATCTGACCTCTTTCCTGCCCTAAAGAGTAGGACTTTCAAAAGAAAAAGCAATTTTCAAATCTTTCTCTATCTATATTATAACAATTAACAGTGTCTGCTATTAGTAATTGTGATTTTTCTGAGAGTTAGGTACTCATGAAATCCCACTTTGTAGTTTTGTTATTTTTTAGAAATCTTAGAATTGTTGCAATTTTTTGAAAATTGGTAATAAATAAATTTTTATTAATCATGCCATAATAAGTAACAAGAGGTGATTTAAAATGGTGAGCGAAGTTATTAAGACGGGAATACGTGAGATAGATGAAGCCTTGGGAGGAGGGCTAATTAACCGTGGAACTTTGCTAATCTCCTACGACAAGAGGTCTTTAGGATGGGTAATTGCAGGAAGGGTACTCAAAAACTTGATGAAGTATGATGCAGTTGGTGTGATATTCAACGTTACTTTACCTCTCTCAAAACTTATGTTGAGGGCAAAGTATCTTGGCATAGACATTGATGAGGAGGGAGAAAAAGGGAATCTCTACATAGTTGATCTTTTTGGGTCAAAACATGGGATTTTATATGATAAGCAATACGTTTACCAAATAACTGATTGGCATGATGAAACAGCACTTCCGAAGTTGATAAGATTAAGCCAAGAAATCTTTTCTAGGATACCCAAAAATAAGCTAATTGTTGTTATTGTAGTCACTTTGGAGGGGTTATACCATGAGTTTGGAGAAGAGTTCATGAATAATGCAATCAAAGCTGCATTTGCAGGTTTCGAGAAAGGACAACTTGACGGGCTAAACATGGTTATGATTTCACTTTTAAACAGAGAAGCGGTTCCTGATACTATCAACGCATGGCTTTATACTATCAATGATCAAGTTATAGAGTTCACATCACATCTAACTCCCGAGGGATTCGAAGAAACTATCCTAATACCTAAGTCCTCGATTCCTGGCTTTAAGGTAAAATGCTATACAACGAAAATTGCAGAAAAAGAAGACATTAACATCTTCTGAATTTTCCCTATTTTAGAATGATTTAGGCTATTCAAGTACAGAGCCCCTTATCCTTCCCCAACACTTATTGGAACCCTTTTCTCATTACGGACAAAGATCCCAAGAACAGACTTTCAATTCTTTAAGTCTTATTGAAATCAAGATAATTTCGCCCATTTCACCAATAAGGCCATAAAAGCGCTTAATTATACAAAGTTTTTTGCTGAAGGGGTGATAGAAAAGATGAAATAGATCTTCAAGTCATGGTATTTCTACGCCTTGTTAACCAACCAATGCTTGTAATCAATTTTAATCGACGTATAATGATGTTTCCATGGGAAAACAAGTAATTACTAAAAAACTTCCAAAGAACTCGCAAACCATTATTTTGAGAGTAGCCAACTTTAACAGTCAAGAACTGCAAAATAGAAAAATAAGCAAGAATCGAAAAATCTTCAGAATCATCCTTGCCTCTCTTTAATTATCTCTTCCGGAGTTTTGCCCTCGATCATGAGCTTTGTCCACTCTTCGAGCCATCTTGAGTAGTTCTGCTCAATTTCTTTTGGATCAAGAGTTACAAGCTTATCTGGCTTAACTGCATACTTGAAAACATCTGGAAGCTGGACGTTCTTGTTCACTGGGAACATCCAGTTTGTGAGTGGAATCTCCTTCTGGAAGTCCTCACTGAGAACAAACTCAATGAACTTCTTGGCCAAATCTGGGTGCTTTGCTCCTTTAACAAGACCAATTCCCTCAATCTGTGGGTAACCTCCTTCCTTAAAGATTATTGCCCCAATGTCTGGCTCTTTTCCTGACGAATAAGCGGAATATGCTGGGTCTGTTGCATAGCTGACAAACAGCGGAGCTTCGCCTTTGTCCCACATCTCCCATCCGGCGTCCCAGCCCTTGGTTATTTGATAGATGTTCGGCTTAAGCTTTTCCCAGAAGTAGAGCCATCCTGGGTCTCCATAGACAGCAATTGTCCACAGCAAGAATGCCGCTCCTGTTGAACTTGTTCTCGGGTCTTCGACAATCAAGCTCTTTTTCCATTCAGGCTTTGTTAGGTCATCAAAGCTCTGTGGTGGATTTGAAACCTCACTCTTTTTGTACACAACTGCAATGAATCCATAGTCAAATGGGACCACGTGATACGTTGGATCAAGTGCGTCTATTAGATCTTTTGGAACGACATCAATGTTCTTTGGTTTGTAGGGTTCAAGAACCCCAGCTTCAATTGCTTTCGCTATAAGGTTGTTGTCAATCCCAATGACAACATCTGCCCTTGGATTGTCTTTTTCTAAAATGAGTCTGTTCAAAACCTCTCCAGCATCTCCAACTGTGATTATCTTAACTTTGACGTTGTATATCTTCTCAAACTTTGGTATCGTTGCATTTGCCAATCCCCAGCTGACGAAGCTGTCATAAGCGTAAACAACAAGCTCTGGGGTTTCTGTTGTTGTTTGTTCTTTATTATTGCTGATGCATCCCAATCCACCGACTATGATCATCAAAGCTAAAATTAAAGCAACCTTTTTCATAATTCACCACCTACAACTTATTTTTGAACTTTCATAAGTTAGTAATAAAAGAGGGTTTAAAACTTTATTGGGACAAAAATGAGAAATTATAATTGAGAATAGAGGAAATACGCGTAGATCATCAATAGAACAGCACTTGTTCCTCTGCTCACCTTATTCGTTAATCTAAGAGATAAAGTCAGGATCCCCATAACCAACAATGTGAGAGGCATAGTAAATGAGAATATGCTCTCATCAACTGTTATTGGTCGTATTATCGAGGCTATTCCAATGACCATAAGAATATCGAGAATATTTGCCCCAACAATGTTTCCAACACTTATATTGGGTATCTTCTTTAATGTTGCAGTCAGAGAGTTTGCAAGCTCTGGAAGAGATGTTCCAATAGAGACCAATGTCAAACCAATAACAACTTCTGGAATTTCCAAGGTCCTCGCTATAGTAACAGCACTTGTAACAACCATTCTCGCACCAACTACAACGACAATACCGCTTAAAAATAGGATTACAACATCTCTCTTTACGTTTTTACCATTGCTCCTTCCAACTTCTTCGAGGGCGATGTGCTTTTTATAGAGATAGTAAAGGAAGATAAGATAAATCATGATCAGTGAAAATCCCTCAAATCTTGAAATTGTCATATCTCTCATCAAAAACCAAGCGTAAAAAGTCACAGCAAGCATGAAGAGGGAATTCCTCCAAGCTATTTCATCAACCTTGAGAGGCATAATCATTGCAGAAACTCCCAAAATTAACGCTATATTTGCCAATGCACTACCAACAGCATTTCCCAAAGCAATCCCACTATTACCTTCATAAGCAGCAATTGCAGACACTGTAACCTCTGGAAGAGTCGTCGCTATGCTCGCTAACACAAGAGCTATTAAGAATTCACTGACACCAAAACCTTTAGCAACTCTACTTCCAGCTTCAACGAACTCGTCGCTACCTTTGATTAGCAATGTCAGACCTATTATGAACATAATGAACTCTTGTATCATTGTCATCGCCGGTATTCTGTAAAAATTGTAGGATTTAAAAAGCTATGCTTTATGTTCTCTATGGTCTTTCTCGTAGCCTACTCCTTCCCCTCTACCTTCCATCCTAATTACATAATCTGCTGCATTCTGCAAAGCAACACTGAAGCCTGGTTCAATACCAACTACAATAGTCTCTTTACCCCTTCTCTTGGCCTCGCTGATTATTGGGAGAAAATCGGCATCTCTTGTTGCTATTGCAATTATATCCACATCAGAGTTATATATTAGTTCCATCGCCTCTATGGCAATCCTAACATCGGTATCTCCAGCCACAATGATTGGCTCAAAACCCTGATTCACAACAGCCTCAATAAGCCCTTGAGGGGCATATTGATTTAGAACAACTTTTGCAACCCTAATCTTCCCAATCCTCTCAAGAGCTTCCTTTATATCCTCTAATCTAATCCCGAATTCTTTTCTAAGAATGTTTGGTCCATCAATGATGAGTCCAATTGTTTTTCTAGGTTCTTCACCCTTTTCCTTAGCCTCTCTTTCCTCTCTTTTTAGAATTCTGAATATCTTTTCTTTCACCACTCTCTCCACCCCGTGGGGTCAAAATGATAACGTAATCAGCCCCATGCTTCAAAGCAGCACTAAATCCCGGCTCAACCCCAATTATCACAGTTTCCTTACCCTTCTCTTTTGCTTTGAGAATTATAGGCAAAAATTCAGCGTTTCTTGTTGCCAAAGCAATTATGTCAATGTTTGGATTATATATCTCACGCATAGCCTCAACTGCCAGCTTAACTCCCGTTTCTCCGGGAACAATTATCGGTTCAAAACCTTGATTAGCTACAGCTTCAATTAAACCTTGAGGAGCATATTGATTAAGAATAACTTTGGCAACTCTAATATTTCCAAGTTGCTCAAGCGCTTCAACAATATCCTCAAGGTGGATGTTGAACTCTTTCCTCAAAATGTTGGGACCATCAATCAGAAGAGCAATCCTTTTGCCCCTCCGCATTTTGCGCTTCATCATTGCTATACTTCGCATTCCCTCCTTTGTAATCGCCATTATCCTCTCCCAATTGCTGGGCATTCCAATCACCATCGATGTAATGCAGCATCGTTAAGATTCCTAGTTTATAAAATGCACTTAAAGTATAAAAAAGTTAGCTGGAAAAGCCCTTGATTATGTGCTTATAGTAATACCAGAGCCCTCTGATTATGTCCCTCACTTCTATCATTGTGAAGAGAGGAGTTCTGTCAATGAACTTAGCAGTTTCTTCCCAAGTGTGAGCCTGAAGAACACGGTAAATCAAGAGTAAAATTTGACGTTCATCCAAATAGGGTCTCATCCAGCCATCAAGGAAGTAGAGCTTCACTATTGGCTTCACTGCATCAACAACAGTATCATAGGTAAGGACTTTACCAACAAACATTTCCAGTCTTCTTATCTGAGTTTTTGTCAGATGTACTGGATAATCAACCGCCTCACCAAAGGGACTCTCAAAGAGCCATCTTGCAATCTCTGGCTCCAAATCTCTGTGAGTGTCTCCCAGCCAGTCTAACAGTCTAATCCTGAACTCTGCATTTGCCTGCTTCACTATCTGCTTGGCCTTTTCACTTATGGGCTTAATTACTATTGCCGTATATTCACCGCTAACTGGGTTTCTTGAAGGACTCAGGTGAACGACAGCAAAGCCGTTTCTAATCCAGAACCTAATCAGCTCTTCACTAGCCCCAAAGCCTGAGCCAACCCAGTCGTAGCCTTTCTCTTCAGCTTCTTTTATGAGTAGCTCGAGAGCTTTGCTTCCAAGCCCCATGTCCATAGCGTCTGGATGCGTAGCAATTCTCACGACTCTGTATCCTTTGAGCTTTGCAAATTCTTTGGCATAGTGGTGCTTGACCATCATATCTGGGATTATGTTTCCTCTCGGCTTGTAGCCCTTTGCCATCTTTTCAATTACACCCTTCGGAATTCCTCCCTCTTTTGCAATTTGAATGGCACACACTATCTTGCCATTTTTCAATCTCAGTACACGAGCCTCATGGTGCGGAGCATCTGCAAGTAAAGCTACATCGCTTGGTCTGTTGCGGTAGTGAGCTAGAACATAAATCCCGACGAAGTGCTTCAAATCCTCCCTGTCATTCTCGAACCAGTCATCTAAATCTGGCTCCTCGAAGTAAACTTCCTTTTTTCTAATCAGCTCATAATCCTCTTCCGTTAACGGCACTGGCTCAGCATCCAGCAAAAGTACATCAAAGAGCCACTTTTCAATTGGGTCTCCGCTGGAGTATCTGATTGGAACTGACAAGTGGATTTCTCTAAATTCTCGCTTTTCCTTCGCTTTCTTTAGGAATTTAACAGAGAAGCCCCTTCCTGCACCCTCGTAACCATGAATGGTTGAGGAATAAATAACTTTTGGCTTTTCAAGATATTTGTGAAGAATTGGAACGTGAATACCAGCGGCTTCGTCAAGAACGTAAACATCAGCATTTTTCTTGTATCCTTGAGTTGGTGGATAGTATCTCAACCCAATGCCTTTGGCATAGAGCTCCTTTATGAGGTTCTTCTCCGTAACGACTTTGACTTTATAGCCAAGAATTTCCAAGCTCTTCTTTGCAAATCTGAATAAGCTCTGCACGTTCTCCAATTCGGGAGCTGTTATTACTGCCCTGAATCTCCTCCTCTTTGAAGACAAGGCTAAGCCGACAACACCAATACCAACGCTCACACTTTTTCCTCTTCCTCTATCAGCTGTGAGAACGACCATGCCATCATTTTCTATTAGCTCCTCAAGATTCCTGAGAACCTCAACTTGGCCATTTGTGAGGCACAGTTCATAAAGCTCTCTTGGAAATCTAGTCTCTTCTGGGATCTCAATTTTTTCCCTCTCTGGAAGCTTTGCCTGGCTCTTGTTTTTCTCTGGCTTCTTCAGAAGCTTTTGATTTTCAGCATTCACTATGTATATTCCCTCATGCTCCTCAAATTTTCTGATTAATCTCCTATTAAAGCGCTTCTTGACATCATCAATGGTGTATGGAGGGGTTACGAGGTTCTTGTGGAAGCCAGTCCACATATTTTTCCATTTTTCAAACGGATTAGTGAGAACGAAGATTAGCCCTCCTCCCCTAACGGTCTCAATTATCCTGCCCAAATCGTTGGGAGAGAAGTCATAACTCAAATCGAGAATTAGCAAATCAAACGTCCTGCCGAGAATATCGCTCGTATATTTGAACGTGACCTTTGTAAGTTCAGCATTCTCACCAGCCAAGATGTCAAAATGCTTCCTGAACTCCTCATAGCGGGCTCTTCCAAACGTTCCTTCTCCAAGAGCATCAGTAGCATATAAAACCTCAACCTTCCCCTCGCTCTCATCTCTCAGCTTTCTCGCGATTAATTCATCAATCAGGGAAGATAAAACCTTTGCAGAGGCTCCAGCCAAAATTCCAGCCAGCTTTGCTTTGTTCATGCTCTCTCCTTGAAGAACAATCATCCTCCTGTGAAAGTTCTCCAATGCCTCAGCCAAAGCCGTTTCAGTGAGTTTTAAAAGTGAATCTTTGACCTTCTCTCCCTTTGCATACTCTCTCACTTCTTTGTCAAATCTAATTTTTACCGTCATTCTCTCACCTCCGTAAAAAGATGGAAAGGAAGTTTAAAAAGTTGTTTAGATCATGCAATTTTAATTGGTTAGCTCATTTTAAGACAAATATCGAAGCGCTAAAGTTTTATATAAACGAACCCAAGTTTTTGCGGTGATTTTATGAAAAAGATTGATATTAAAGATTTGGGAAAATTCAAACTCGTTGGTGGACTGGATGTTTACAAAAGCAAAACAGCTTTCACAGTTACAGAGATAAGCCTTGAAAAAGACGACTATTTTTCAAGAATCTATCTCTATGATGGCAGAAAAGTTTTGCAATTCACTTCTGGACCTAAAGATTCAAATCCAAAGTCCTCGCCAGACGGAAAGTTCATAGCATTCACTTCAAAGAGAGACAAAGAGAGCAAAGAGGTCGAGCTTTACTTGATTCCAACGACAGGCGGAGAAGCTAAGCTTTTAACTAGGTTTAAATATGGAATCAACGACTTTGAATTCTCTCCCGATGGGAAAGCTCTCGCCGTTATTTCACCAGTAGAGGTTGAAAGAGAACGCAAAAAGGAAAAGGATGATGTCCACATAATCAAAGAGATACCATTCTGGTTCAACGGGATAGGCTGGATTTACGGAAAGAGAGCTCAAATTTTCTTAGTTAACACAGAGAGCGGGCGAAAGAGAAAGCTAATTAAGGGAAAGCTAAACATCCTAACTCTCAAGTGGAGCGACGATGGAAGTAAAATCTACTTTGTTGCTCAAGAAGACAGAGAAAGGAAGCCAATGATAAGCGACCTTTACGTTTTAGATGTTAAGAGCAAGAAGATTGAAAAGCTCACCGATTCTAAGTGGCGCATTGGAGACTTTGTGATAATTGATGAAAAGCACTTTGTTTTAAGAATGAGCACCCTTGAGCGCGGTATTGCTACAAACATGCACCTCTACCTCTTTAACGTCAAGACAAAGGGGATTAAAAAGCTCACCGAAAAGCTCGATCGCTCAGCATACAACTCACTTAACTGCGATGTGAGAGGAAAGTCAAGAAATCCGCTGATTTACAAGGATGGCTGGGTTTACTACATAGCAACAGATGGACCGAGGGCGAACCTCTTTAGAGTAGATTTGGAAGGAAACATTGAGCGTGTTATTGCCGGTGATAGGAGTATTGAAACTTTTGGAATTGGAAACTACATAGCGTTTATTGCTCAAGATGCAGTAACTCCAACAGAACTGTACATTCTAAGAGACGGCAAAGAGAAGAAGGTTACGAACTTCAACGAGTGGATCAAGGAGTATAAGCTTTCAAAACCTGAGCACTTCAAAGTTAAGGCAAGCGATGGCGTAGAAATTGATGCATGGATAATGAGACCAGTGGACTTTAAAGAAGGCAAAAAGTATCCTGCCATTCTCGAAATCCATGGAGGTCCAAAGACGGCCTATGGCTACTCCTTCATGCATGAGTTCCACGTTTTAACCTCTAGAGGGTTTGTAGTAATATTCAGCAATCCAAAAGGAAGCGACGGCTACGGGGAGGAGTTTGCAGACATTAGGGAGCACTACGGCGAAAGGGACTATCAAGATTTAATGGAAGTTGTGGATGAAGCCTTGAAGCGCTTTGACTTCATTGATGCTGAAAGAATTGGAGTTACCGGCGGTTCTTATGGCGGCTTCATGACGAACTGGATAGTTGGACACACGAATAGATTTAAGGCAGCAGTAACCCAGCGCTCCATTTCCAACTGGGTGAGCTTCTTTGGAACGACTGATATAGGCTACTACTTCGCTCCAGATCAAATCGGAGAAGACCCATGGAGCAATTTTGAAGGGTACTGGGAGAAATCGCCTCTAAAATATGCTCCCAACGTTGAAACACCGCTTTTGATAATCCACTCAGTTGAGGACTACCGCTGCTGGCTTCCAGAGGCATTGCAGCTTTTCACAGCACTAAAGTATTTTGGAAAAACTGTTGAGCTGGCAGTCTTTCCAAGAGAAAATCATGACTTATCAAGGAGTGGAAAGCCGAAACATAGAGTCAAGAGGCTTGAGCTAATTGTTGGGTGGTTTGAGAGATGGCTCAAAAAAGGAAAGAATTAAGCTTCCCAAATGTTATATATGCGTTTTCTATTTTCAAACGCTTCTTTCCCACCTTCCATTATATTAACAATCTGTTTTTGAATTTCTTTTTTATCTATACTACCTTGATCAGGGTAGAAACTGTTATCCTCATTTTTACATATAATGACATTATCACTGTCTCCCAAAACCACTATATTGGAATTATGGGTGGCAAAAATGAATTGCTGAGTTTGTTTCTTTTCTAATACTTTTTTTATAATGGCATCATAAATGGTATTATTGTCAATGTCATCCTCTGGCTGATCGATGATAACTGGTGAATTGCTTTCTAACAGTACTAAAGATAATAATGCTGTCGCTCTTTGGCCTATGGAGAGTTTTTCAATGTTCTTAAACTTCCCATCACTAGTCTTGTATTCTATTACAACTTTATCCGGAGGTTGATACGTAAGAAGTTTAAAAAGTGCTTCGTTATCCTCGAGCTTCTTTTTTAATTTAGATAACTCGTTTTGCGTCAGGATGGATTTAATTCTGTCAGTTTCATTTATAAGTGAATTACAGAGAGACCTTCCATCCTTGAATTGTTCAACAAGTACCATTCTTTTTGATTCACGCAAGCCTGTACCTCTAAAGAGGTCTTCAACAAATCTACTAAAGCTTACCTTGTCCCCTTTATGCTCAACTGAAATCCTAATAACGGAAATACTCTCGTTAATTTTTGATGAATATTCCTTTCTAAGTTTGTATATTTCCCAACGGATATTAGCTAGTTCATCAAGTTTCTTATTAAGCTCTTCACTTAACTGGCGTTTCTCTTGTAATTTAGCTTCTAAATCGTTAATTTTCGTGCCTATACGTTCTAGTTCCCGCTCTAGATCCAAATAATAGTTGGTATCAATATCCTCAGCATCAAGAGATTTTTTAATCTCATGAAGCTCTTCTCGTATTTTCATGAATTCTCTATTGAACTGTGCAAACTCTTCTGTTTCTATACTCTTTTGTATTGCTTCAATCTCATTTAGAATTTCATCTAATTTCAGGAGAACAATTTCCCTGAGTTTTGAATACTTTTCCTTCCAAGTAGGTCTGAACTTTGTTAATTCAGACCCAAGTATACGATCAAATGTGTCCTTTACATTAGTTTTGATATCTAGTATATTATCCCTAATCTTTTGTACCATTCTAGTTATGCTCCTAAATCTCTCATCCTCTCTTTCATAAACAGCTTGCTGCTCTAATTTTTCACTAACTCCCCTCTGGTCAAAAAATTTTTTCCTCTCTTCTAACTTGGCTTTTTCCTGTTTTAATTCATTTAGTTCCCCCTCCACATTTTTGAGTTCTTGTAGTTTTTTGACAAGCTCCTTTACTTCCTTTAACTTTGCTTGTTCCTTAGAGCGTAATTTAATAAGCTCTGTGCCAATGAAATTATCAATAAGTTCAACTAATTTTTGCGGATTTTGTCCATAATAGGACAAATCATTTTGTCCGTAATAATAGACATCAAATATTCCGCCCAGATCTCGTAATTCCGTTAGTCTACCAGTATAATCATAAACATAAAGCGTATTGTCTTCAATGCTTTTCTCTATTAAATATTTCTGACCGTTATTACCCACTAGCTCAACTTGAACTTTACCAGTGTTTCCAAGCACGTATTTGATAATATTCTGTTTATACTGATCATCACTAATAGGTGATTTCCCAAGAACCCACCGAATTATCTCAATCAATGCCGATTTTCCACTGCCTCTTACGCCTATTATTGAGTTCAATCCCTCATTAAAGTATATTTCAGTGTTTTTGAAAAACTTTCCGTCTCTAACCTTAATACTCAGTATCCTTGGGTGAGTATATTCAATAGGTTCTAACTTTATTCTGATTTCATGCATTTGAAATGCTAGTTTAAGAGCTCTAAAATCATAGTCTCCAATTTTTATGAATGTCTTCCTTTTTCCAATTTCATCTATACATTTAGGATCTGAAAAGGACACGTATGCAGGAAGATACTTCCAATATCCATCCTTAAAACGTTGTCTAAGTCCATCCTCAAACTGTCTCTAAAATAATCGTTTATGTCCTGGAATGCAATTATCTTCTCTCTCAATAATCGTCGTTCTGCAAGATTAACAATCCTTCCAATCTTAAAAGACTTAAAAAGGCCTTTGTTGTTACTCACGTGTGCCATTATCAGGAGATATTCCTTGCCAAATTTATCAAGTTTCTCAATTAATTGTTCCAAGTTAACTGCACTAGGCTTGGGACGTCCTTCATCATCGAATCGTTCTCTTCCCTCAAAGCATAGCGTGATAAAGTCAGATACAAAATCTCTTGCTGTAATCTCGCTATCATCAAAGATTATTAACGCATGAATACCCTCTTTCCCATCATTCACAGATAATTCAACTCCAGGCAACAACCATATCCCCCTTTTACTCGCCAAATGGCGTAACCTAAGAAATTCATTATAATTAAACTTGTTGTGATTAGTTATTGCGGCAATTTTTATATTTTCATCTTCAAGCTTTTTGATGAAGTCTTCTTCAAAATTTGTTCCAGAATACTTAAACTCTCTATCAGATACTGTGTGGAGGTGGAGATCTATCCTAACCCACTGACTTCCTTTGTAGAATTCCATAGTATCACCATCTATAGTTTGACAGTAATATTTAAAAAACAGTAATATTTAAAAATTTCTTCTATTATAAAACATAATTACTTAGACTATAGACTAATTGAGTTATCTAAAGAGGGGATACCTATGAACCCAGAAATATTAGAGGTCTTATATAGATACACCCAGATAGCATTGACAGATGAATTTCAAAAACATGTTCATAAGCTTTCTGAAAGATTAGAAAAAGGTATTAAAAGGGGATATTCAAAAAAGAAAAGAGAGGAGAAAATAGTGAGTATGATAGAAAACATAGTAAATTCTATTGGCAGTTTTAGTACTACTGGTCATGAGCCTAATTCATTTTTGATAAGCACAGAATCAATATTTATACATGGGCAAAAGTCAATAGTAGAATTTGATTATTATGGGAATAGGACACAGAGAGAATTCGGTGACATAATTTTCATAGTATCTGTAGTATACAAAAACAAAAAGTTTTTTGAAAAAATGACAATAAACCAAGTCAAAAAAGCAAATAAGAATCCGTCGTCTTGGAGTTTTTCAAGTAAGGAAAATCTTGAACAACTATATCTTCTTTCAAGATTCCCTCCATTTAAAGGTGTTTCAGGGATAATTCCGAAGAAAAAAATCTGGCTACCTAACTACTCAAAATGTCTGGGTACTCATGGTCTATTATATCCTCCTGGAGATTTTGCAGTAATAAGTTCAAGGTTATTAGAGAGAATAATACCTTCAAAGAGAACTATAAAATTAGCAGACCTAGTTAATTTACATAGAGTCGAACTTTATTCACCCATAGGCTTTAATAATTGTATAGATGACTGGATAGAACTTTGTATCCATTTATGCCTTAAAGGATGCCTCCCTACCCTCTGTTCTTCTAACTGTTGGGGCAGGCTTCCAGTCTTG
The DNA here is from genome assembly GCF_000517445.1 of Thermococcus paralvinellae. NCBI lineage: Archaea > Methanobacteriati > Methanobacteriota > Thermococci > Thermococcales > Thermococcaceae > Thermococcus > Thermococcus paralvinellae. The sequence goes on from NZ_CP006965.1 coordinate 1,665,806, forward strand.
AGTTCTTCCTGTATAGCTTACAACATACTAGAATTTGCTGAAAAATATTTACTGTCTCTCATCGGAGAGCTGATATATGGTTATAGCATCAACTACAATAAACAGGCCTTTGAATTTTTGCATTCTATAATGAGTACTATCAAAACCCTCGCGAGTAAAGAGGACACATGGGGAAAGTACAGCCAGTTAGTAGACCTATTTTATAAGTACAAATATGCCAAGAATAATGGTATTAATCCCGACCCGAATATCCAGTTTAATGACTTACCCATAGATGGTGGAGGCATAGGAATAGTTTACACAACAATAAGCCTAGGAAGAGAATTATAATTGCTTAAATTTTCTATTTTTCAAATGATAGGTAAAGAGCGAGAGGGCATCAAAGCGTATAATCCAGAACCTTTCCAGCCTCTTCAATGTGCTCTGGGTAAACATTCTTAACCTCTGGGTGCAAAGCCTTGATAACTCTTCCAACAAGTACAAACAGCGTTCCTGTTATAATGGGCAACTCGTTAACAACCTCCTCGTCAAGCGGCAGATCAGAGGGTATCTTCTTAAGAACAAACTTCCTTATCGGCTCAATTTCAACTTTCTCATCCTCAATGACAGCTCTAAAGAGATTCATTGAATTCTTGAATCCTTTTGTTAGCGGAAGGTGTCTGAGCTTTATTATTCCAGTATTCTCCGCTTTTGCGTTCTCATAGGCTACTTCAAAGAGATCACTGAGCTTCTTCTCAACTATCTCCATCATCTCCTCCGCTCTTGGCTTTATTACTGCCAACTCACATGTTCTCTCAAGAATCTTCTTGAGTTGAGGATATGGTATTATCATCTCTGCCATCGCTCTCACCTCCGACAATATTTTAGTAACTATAAGTATATAAAATTTTCTACCCTAAGAAAAAGAGGACAACAATCAACAACGCCGCAAAGATGAGTGGACCAAAAAGGAACATCGCAATGGCGCTCTCCTTGGTGGGCTTTTCTGGTCCCACTTTCTGAACAAACCAGAGACTGAACGGGAAGCCGACGATAGCGCCGAGGAACCAACCAAGGAGCTCACCGAGGCGGTACCTCGCGTAGTTCAAGGTTATCATGGCCAAGAACAGTATGGTCACTCCCAAAGTAGCCTTCCAGATGCTCTTCTGCTTCTCCACGATCACAAAAAAGCCCGCCCATATCAAGGTGAAAAGGAAACCTACTGTAAACTCCGCCAACATGACATTCACCTAATCTAATTACGATGGGAAGTATAAAAGCTTGATGATCACCCCAAGAATCCCCTAATGCTCGCTGCTTTGATTATTAACTCTTCATTAATCTCACCATGCAAGATTTTGCTTGTAATTTCACAGTGTTCCTCATTTCTCTCAAATTCAAACAATTGGCTCATTTTCAGAATGTCCCTTAGGAATTTAAATTTCTCAGCTGATTTAGGGTTGAAATAACTGAATGCGAAGCTTAAATCTTTGTAAATGCCCTTGTAAACTTCTCCCACAACTTCAATGTCCTTTTCGCTAAGTGCATTTAATCCAAGAACCTCTGGAGGTATGCCAAGGGAATAAAGAGATGCAGTGAACTTTATTGCTCTTGGAAGTGCAAAACCATTAACGTCCCTAGCATAACCAAATAGTCCAATGTGGAGCTTTCTCTTTCTCCTAGAGGGAACAAACTTAGCAACCTCTCTTATCAACATTGCCAAAGCTTTAATCTGCTTGGAATATTCAATTTCATATTTTCGGAGAATTGAGAGGATTTGCTCATCAATTGGCTCAGCTTCTTTTCTCTTTGAGCTTTTAATTTTCTCAACGGCTTTTATGACTTCCTTTGGTGGATTATCATACTTAAATGAACTTTGAATTGTAAACGTCTGAGCCCCTCTATACTCTTCCAGAACATTGTCAACATTTTCAGGGACAAGATGACCTCTAAAAGGCGCACTGCCAACACCAATTATCGGATAAATATCAACACTCTCCTCATCTTCAAGCTTCTGAAGCTTAAAGAGAGCATATTTATCATAGATAACGGCGCTTAACAGGCCATAGTTCATGGCAGGATCACTTCTTGCCAGGAAAACACGCTGGTATTCAAAGTCCTTCCCATACAAGTACTCTCTCAATATTTCAGCTGAGTTTAGTATTGCCTCTTTTGTTTCAAAGAGAGGTATTACATTAATCTCCCCAGGAAAGAATTCCCCAATCCACTCGTAGAGCTTTATGTCGTAGATCCTCTTGTACTGCTTTCCAACAATATAACGTTTGTACAGCTCGTAGACTCTGTTAATTTCGTTTGCTGAAGTTGTCATTGGAAGGATAACTTCAAATATCGGAGCAGTCTCCTCTTCGTAAAATATCTTCGAATAATCAGCTGAACGGGGAATACTTTCGAGTGTTTCAAGCAAAAGCTTTGCTTCGGCTTTCTCAACACTTGGATTTGGGACTCTTGGAGTTAACCTAAAATCCCTTCCAAGCTTGTGCTTTCGGAAGAAGTGAGGGTATCTCTCCAGAAGCTTTTTAACAACAAACTCGTCAACCTCTTTTCCTTCGAAGTCCCACATTTGTTCTTCTATTCCTAGAACACTGAAAGCATAAAACGCTTCAATTATTTCATCCTCACCACTTAATTGAGGCTCCTGAGCAAAGAAAGGTATATACACATTGTCAGGATGTTGAGTGCTCATAGTTCTTGGTATCATTTTGCCCACCAAAAATGCACAAATGTGACTAATTTAAGTTTTTTGTAAAAATTTTTGATTAAATGACGAAAACTGACAAAAATCTTTTTAAATTCTCATTATATCCGTATTTCATGCGCGCTTATATTTTAGCATTCCCAGAAAGAAGATGGGACAACTATCTGATACCTTTAGCTGAGGAACCTCTAGTTAGAATAGTTGAGCAAAGGCTTAGAATGACAAAGAGGATTGATGGAGTTTACACAATAATAAGAAAAGGACAGTTGAGAAGATTCTCCCTCCACATCTCAAATCCCGTTGAAGTTAAAGCGAAGAACAAAATTGAAGCACTTTACAAAGTTTTACCAACTTCTGAAGAGCTATTCCTTGTTGAAGGAAATATGCCGCTAGTAATGCCTTTCCTAGTGAATTATCTCTCAACACTGTTTTTAGATTCAGATGCCGATGCATTAATTCCTTCATGGAGCGATGGAACATTAGAGGTTACACATGCGTTTTATGATGCAAAGGCATTAAAGAGTGCACTAGAAGCTTGCTTGGCAGAAAACGAGAGAAAGCTGAGCTGTATTGCAAAGTATTTAGACTATGAAACAATTAGCATCGAGGAGCTAGCTAAGAGAAATCCCAAAGTAACGCTAAGCTTCTTTAAAATTAAGAGCAGCTTTGATTTGAGATTCGCTGAAGAAACACTCAAAAAACTTGAAAGAAAAGAGCTTTAAATAACCCCAGATTTTTTCACCCTGTCCGCAACCACCACAGCAATCCCAGCTTTTATCAGGTCGATTATTATAAATGGTGCAACACCCACTACAAAGGCTTTTTCAAAGTTTCTTCCGAAGTAGAGACCCAGTCTAAGCCAACCAAGGAAGTAAATTACTGAAATTCCAACTATTGAGGCAATTACATAACCAATTATGTCATTTTTATTCTCACTTATCAAGCCAACCAAAAATGCAGCTACTGGGAAGGCTATTAGATATCCTCCCGTTGGACCATAGAGATAAACAAACCCACCTTTAAGTCCCGCAAAAACAGGCAGTCCAATAGCACCCATCAGAAGATATATCACCTGACTTAGAAAACCTAAACGCGCTCCTAAAATCAATCCGCTGAGCAAAACAAAGAGAACCTGCAAAGTTACCGGCACTTCTCCAATTGGAATGCTTATTTGAGCTCCAACTGCAGTTAAGGCAGCGAATAAAGCTGAGTAAGCAATCTCCCTTGCCTTCATTTTAATTGCCTCCACTGTTTTTATGGCCTAATTCGTTTGGTTAACTTTAAAATTTTTATGGTTAACGAAAATGCTTTTTAACGCTTGAAGCATAGTAAAATCACGTGAGAAAGATGCCAAGAAAAGTGCTCAAAGATAGCAGAATAAAAAGAGAGCTCTTAAAGACTCTTCGCGAAGGTGACGTTGTCTCAGGCGATGAAATAGGGGAAACGCTCAGCATCTCACGAGTTGCTGTGTGGAAGCACGTGAGAGAACTTATTGAGCTTGGCTATGAGATAGAATCGACACCAAAGGGATATAAACTTCTGAAAGAGCCTAATAAACCATATCCCTGGGAGCTAGATGTCAAAGCCTACTATTACTTAAGCGTTAATTCAACCATGAACGTTGCCAAAGAGCTCGCTGAAAAAGGAGAAGAGGAGTGGACCTTTATAATTGCAGAAGAACAAACTGCCGGAAGAGGGAGACTAAAAAGGTCATGGGTATCTCAAAAAGGGGGCTTATACTTCTCTGTAATCTTAAGACCAAAGATTAAGCTCACAGAGATTGAGAAGATTTTAATACCATCATCCCTCGCAGTTGCCAGGACTATTCAAGAATATGGATTAACTCCTCAAGTTAGTCAAGCCGGGGATGTTTTTATCAATGGAAAAAAGGTTTCTGGGTTATTGGTCGAAGCTGAAGGGGAACTTGATATGGTTGATTTTCTCATACTTGGGATAGGTGTGAATGTTAATAATGAAGTCCCAGGGGAGTTTAATGCAACTTCTTTAAAAAGAGAACTTGGAAAAGAAATTAATCTTCTTGAATTTTCGCGGAAATTATTTGCTAATCTTAGAAGAGAGCTGAAAGAACATGATCTCTGACCCTCTAACATTTGGTAATCTGTCATTACTAAAATAGATTGAGAGCATAGAATAAAGCAATATAACTGCTTTAGCAGTTGAAATTGGAGGGAGATTTATGAAAAAAATAGTAAGTTTAGCGATTATATTTTTATTTCTAGCGAGCAGCATCGGATTTGTTAGTTTTTCGGAAGTTTCTGCCCAGAGCAAAATAAGAATCCTCTGGTTTGCTGCATACACTAGAGAAGGAGGGTTTACAGGAGGAATAACAGCAAGTAGGCTACTTCCGAACTCTTCGATATTAGCTCAGTATCCTAATTTTGAAGTAACCATTGTAACAGATGCTAGCAATCTTCCAAGTGACTGGTATGAATATGATATCTTGCTTATTGCAGATACTGGATTTCCAGAGAACTTAACTGAATTTAAAGGCAAACTTTTAATAACCCTAGATTCAGCTATTGCACCGTTCTTTTATTGGTTTACCGGAAGTAATCAATATAGAGTACTATGGGACTATACATCACGCTCCCCTCAGAAATGGATTTCTCCGTATACTGACATTGAAGTTGTCACATCAGGTGATTCAGTTATATATAAGGAGAAAATTGAAGAAATTAGTTGGCTTAAGACTCGCTTTGATGTTGCGTATGCAGTATTAGTTGAGAACGAAAGCAAAATAACTGTTGCTCTGTTTGAAGTCAACAAAAGTAATATTAAATTCTATTGGCTTCACATGGGGCCTTATGACGCTTGGCATTCAGAAACCCCCAATAGACAGACATTCCTAAGCATGGAGCTCTCAGAAATAGTTCTGAAATTATCAGCTAAGAAAAAAGTTGAGTATTTTGACTACGCTATGATGAATTACATCTGGTACATGCTTTACAACAAATACACCGAAAAATTCGATGAAATGTACGAGAGTGTTGCTCAGTACAACATAACAAATGCAACAATGCCTCAAGTGAGAGAATACAAGTCATTGGCAGAATATCACTACCAAAAAGGCTGGCAGTACGGACATCCGATTAGGGGACGCATACAGGCTTTGCCACATATGAGGAGGGCTTACATAAATGTAAAGAAAGCCTATGTTCTGCTTGATTATTCATTAAGAGGCCTTAAACACTGGCAGGCGTTGGAAGACAATGATTTAGCGGCTTTAATGCAACAGAATGCTGAGAATTCAACCCTCTACTGGATAGGAGGACCGCTCAACGGTACATACAATGGAGTAAGCGAGATAGAGGCAACATGGAGCAAATTCTTTGCAGGGACCAATGTAATAGATGTTGGAATATACAATATAACGCTCGCAAAAAGCGAAGAGGGCATGACAGGAATAAAAGCAATTGTCATAGTAACAACACAAGAAGGAAAACAAATCCCATTGAGATACGAGATTTACTTCAAAGGTGACGAGATAATTGAAGAATGGTGGACAATTGACCTATCAGTGCTCAAAACCATAAGCGGTTGATTCTTTGCTTCTTTTCTCTTTTTGTTAATCCTTAGTCACTTTTTTAAGCTCTCAGCTCAAATGCAGATACGATGATTGAAGTCAGAAATCTTTGGCACATTTACGAAGGCAGAAAAATTGCCCTGAGAGATGTTAGCCTTACTATTGAAAATGAAATCCTTGCCCTAGTTGGTCCTAACGGTTCTGGAAAAACAACTTTAGCAAAGCATCTCAATGGACTTTTAAAGCCAACGAAGGGAGAAATAATTGTTGATGGGATAAATACCAAAGAAGCTAGTGTTGCTGAGCTTTCCAGAATTGTTGGTTATGTTTTTCAAAATCCTGAGCACATGTTCTTTGAAGAAAACGTTTTCAAAGAAGTTGCATTTGGTCCTAAAAACTTAGGATTAAGCAAAGAGGAAATTGAAGAAAGGGTAAGATGGGCATTAAAATCCGTAAATTTGGAAGGTTATGAAGACAGAAGTCCATATTCTTTAAGCGGAGGCGAAAAACAGCGCCTAGCGATTGCATGCGTACTGGCAATGAAGCCAAAGTACCTTATCCTAGATGAACCAACCACTGGTTTAGATGAAAAAAGCGCTGAAAGTGTAAAGGAAGTCATCAGAAAGTTGAGGAGAGAAGGTCATGGAATAATGCTGATAACTCATGATATGGAGCTTGTCCTAGAATTAGCGGAGAGAGTTGTTCTGCTTTACGATGGAACTAAAGTTTTTGACGGTTCTGTTGATGAATTCTTCCGGCTTAATTTGAGAAATTACGACTTAGAAAAGCCTGAACTTCTTAGGATCAGCGAATCCCTTGGCATCGGCCTTGTGAGAAGTGTTGATGAGTTCGTGAATTCGCTCTTAGAGAGGGTGAGAACATGATGTACAACCTCTATATTGAGAGGGATTCATTCCTCCACCGCTTAGATCCAAGGGTCAAAATAATTTCCTCACTTCTAGGCATTCTAGCCATGATTCTCTTTAATTCTCCGTATCTGCTCTTCATACTCTTTGCCCTGCTTTCCCTTTCTCTCAAATTCCTTGGAAAAATTAGCTTTAAGGAGCAGATAAAGGTGTTGAAGCCACTAACTCCTCTGATAATCATAACAATCGTGATCTGGCCTTTTATTTTAGAACCAAAGACATTTGGACTCTTTATTGGCTTGGGATACGCTTTAAGATTAGCTTCAATGGCCATGATAACTTTTGGCCTTTTAATGACAACAACCCAGAGAGAGCTGATCTTAGGCTTCATAAAGCTTAAAATGCCCTATGAGATTGGACTAACCCTCACAATAGCTCTGAGATACATCCCAACTCTTTTTAACTTAGCCCAGACAATAATTGATGCACAAAAATCAAGAGGCCTTGAGCTAGAAAAGGGTAGCTTTTTCTCAAGGATTAGGAAGACAGTACCCATCTTAATTCCTTTGATAATTGCATCAATAAAAACAGCCCACGAGCTGAGCATAGCTTTAGAAAGCAGAGCATTTGGGGCGAATAAAGAGAGAACTTTCTTATACACAATCGAGATGAATAGAAAAGACTATGTGGCACTGATTATTGTGTTTCTGCTGTTTGGCTTAGCCTTATATGCAAGATACCAGCTTGGAATTGGATATGTGAAGCTATACTAAAAAGAGCTTAGCTTTTTTGTCAATTGGAATGCTGTGCTCCCCAATATTTTTCACAAATTCCAGTGGAGCTTTAAGGACGCTGATATTCATTCGGTAATGTCCCCTATATCCACTTGTCCTCAAAACCAAGAGATGTTCAAACAGCTCGGGAATGCTGAACAGCCTTCTGAATTCAGAATTTAGGTCTAGTTCGTTTATTTCAAGGGTATTATGTGACAAAACTAAGAATAACCCCTTTTCATCAACTGTCTTTCTCATCTTAATCAGCTTTTCCTTTGACTGATTCTCAAGAATTGAGAAATTTGAGACAAAGACAAATGAATTATCCTCAACAAGCTCCAAAGCGGAGGATAGCTCATCTAAAGTGTAAATTTTGCCCAGGAATAAGTTCTCAGTGTTTTCAGAAAGCTTACTCAGAAGTTTCAAGGAGAACCCGTTGGTTGGCTCAAGATAGTAAGCAGTTATTCCAGAGTTAAGAGCATTTGCAAGAGAAGAATACTGGAGAATTGTCTGTGCAAGAGCATCAGTAGTTACTACAGCCGCCATGCTCCCTTCTTCTAGCTCACCAACTAATGGTGAAAGCTCTTCAATGAGACCCACTCTTTTCTTATCTTCACCAGCTGGCTTGAAGAACATTGGCATCAAAGGATTAATTCTAAATTCAAATATTTATAATTTGCGAAAATAGTGAAAAAATAAAAAGTTTCAAAGAGCGGCTAAAAGAGAAAGGCCAACTATTACACCAATTATTATCATTAGGATTATGGCTATCACTATTGCAAAGAGCCATGCTATTATCGCTTTGCCCCAATCTGTATTAAAAACTGTTTTAACAATCCAGAGGAATGCTATTAATCCAAGCAGTCCTCCAATATAGGGGATTACTGCACCAACAATGGCTGAAACTATGAACCCACCAAGTGTTGCAATGAAAGCTTTTCCAAAGCTTGCATCTTCGATTTTTGCAAACTTAGCACCCAACCAAAGGAAGACTGAGTCTATTGCTATCACAACCAAAAATACAACTATTGCCATAGCTCCAAGAGCTCCAAACATTGCCATTGGTCCAGCTGGTGGCATCATAAATCACCTTATTTTGAAATAAACACTTCAAAGTTTATTAAGGTTTTTAATTTTCCAAAGAAACTTTCTGCGAAAAAGCTTTAAGCATTCTTCCTTAGGTGTTGAGGGGATTAAAATGCTCGAATCAATTAGGGAATTTTTATGGATTTACTTCATAAGGCCTATGTACACAAGGGAAGGATACAATCCATACAACACCCTCGTCTACGCAATTCTTCTAGGCTTAGGTGTCATATATTCCTATAAGTATATAATCAAACCTCTCAAGATTAAAGTTGATGAAAAGCTCTTCTGGGCTGTTACTCCCATGGTCGTCTTTGGAGCAACTGTCAGAGCGTTAGTTGATGGTGGAGTGCTGAAGCCAAATCCTCTGATTTTAACACCTGGGATATTCTTCACAGCATTTTTCCTGATTGTTCCTGCTTTGATAGCTGATGCAAAACTGAAAACATACCCAAAAGTCACAATAGCTTGGGGCACAATTTTGGCATTGTATGCAAACTATCTCCTTGTAACACACGTTAAAAGCTGGAAGCCTTATGAGCTTACAATTTTCTGGACGATAGTTTTTGTGCTCCCAGTTCTTGTTTTCTACAAGTTTAAGCCCTTTGAGAAGCTTTACCTATACCCTGTCTTAGCTCACCTCTTTGACATAGGTTCAACAGTTGTGGCAATACACTATTACGGCTACAGAGAAGTACACTGGCTTGAAAATATCCTCGTTACAAAATTTGGGGCATTCATTTACTACCCATGGATACTCTTTATCCTAATAGTCGTTTATTATGGGCTCAAGTGGCTTGTACCAGATGGGGAAGAAAGGAGATACTGGTATCTGGCAATTTACATTCTCGGCCTAGGCCCAGCAATAAGAGACCCAGCACAGATGATTTTACAGCTTGCAGGTTAGTCTTTTCTTAACTTTCTCCCCTCTTCTAGCTCTCTTCTCAAAGTCCTTGCCTCAAACTCTGCATTCTTAACCCTAAACACCTTTGCAATTCTCTCGACTGCTTCAAGCTTTCTAATTATGCCATCAAGCCACGTAAAGATGTCCCCGGGATAAAGAATCAGACCATATATCTTTCTGAAATACTCACTTATCTGAGTTGGATGCTTCCCTTCTCTCCTCAGCTCTATGATGCGGTCGCTTATTCTATGCATCGCATACTCAGTGCACTCTTTTTCTTCACACATAAAGAAATCTTGATAAATCGTGAAGAGCCTCTCTTGAGCATTTGGACTCAGCTCTGGGATAACTTTTTCAAGCTCCTCTAAAATCGAAGCAAAGCTTGGAGAAAAGATGTTAGCACTCAGCCTTCCTCTAACCGCCCCTTCCAGTTCTCTTTGCAAAGTTCCGCTTAAATAGACATTTTCAAAAGGCAAAAGCGTGATTGCAATCTCTCTTGGACTTTTCTTAGCTAAGTTTTCTCTAATGAACTGAGCTTCACTTGGCAGTAAAAAGCTCATGCTGACAGCTCTTCCGTAAGGTGTAACATTCACGAGCTTACCTCTGAGTTTAACAAAATCATACTCCTCAAGCTTTTCCAAAACCTTTTCAGCGCTTTGATTTGCGCCCAAACATTTGTTTTGAACTTCTTCTATATCATCCAAATATGAAAAAACACATGAGTGTGCCAAGACCTGATCCTGCTCAAGCTCATCGCTCCACTCAACATAAACAGGTTCAATAGGTGCTGTTAACAGCTTAAATGCAACTTCATCTTCCGTGCTTTCCATTTGAGCTGAGTATTTCTTCCCAGGCTCAATTATGAGATAAACCTTGCCCTTTTCATGATAGAGAGGTCTCCCAGCTCTTCCAAGCATCTGGTGAAACTCTCTAACGCTCAGCCACTTATTGCCCATTGCCAGGCTTTCAAAGATTACCTGACTCGCTGGAAAATCAACCCCAGCTCCTAAAGCCGCTGTAGTTACAACAACATCAAGCATCTGAGCTTGAAACTCCATCTCTGTGAGCTTTCTTTGATGATAAGGCAAGCCAGAGTGATAGGGTTTTGCTTTCAATCCTCTGCTTGTTAAAAATGCAGCTAGCTCATGGCATCTCTTCCTTGAAAAGGTGAAAACTATAGTCTGGCCTTTATAGCCCTGCTTCGACTTTCTCATAGCCTCAGCTTTAGCCAATTGGGCTATGTAGCGCCATTTTTCACTTTCATTTCTCGCTAAAATGACGTGCCTCTCTAAAGCCACTGGTCTCTCATCATAGACAACTAACTTAAGCCCAAGCTCCTTTGAAAGTTCTTCAGGATTTCCAATTGTAGCACTCAGCCCAATGAACTGAGCTTTTGGATAGAGCTTTCTTAATCTCGCTATGAGGCCATCCAATCTTGCTCCTCTCTCCTCGTCATCAATCATGTGAATTTCATCAATGACAATAGTCCCAACTTTTCCAATTTTTCTGCCAGCTCTCAATAAGTAGTCGATTCCCTCATAAGTTCCAACAATTATGTCGGCATCAATTCCCGTATCCACAACGACGAGCTCGTCTTTAGTCTTAATTCTGCTCATACCAACTCTAATCGCCACTCTTAAGCCAAGCTTAGAATATCTCCTTTTGAAATCCTCATATTTTTGATTTGCCAAGGCCACAAGGGGAACCAAAAAAAGCATTTTCTCTCCTTTTAACGCCTTAGTAACTCCAGCTAGTTCCCCTATAAGGGTTTTCCCGCTCGCTGTGGCTGAAACAATAAGAAGGTTCTCTCCTTTTAACAGACCATGCTGAATAGCTAAGCTCTGAACTGGTATAAGCTCCTTTACACCTTCTTTCTTCAACACATCTTTGAACTCTTCTGGAATTTTAAGCTCGTCAATACTTAGCTTTTTGACTTTAATTCTCTTCGGCTTAAGCTCATCCCATTTTGTAACTTCAGGATTTTTAGTTGGGTCAAATCTTGGATCAAAAACCATCAAAACTTTATCCAAATCCCTAAATCGTTGCAAAAGCTTCTTTGCTTGGTCAAACATTCCTAAACTCCTAAAGCGATACCGGAGCTCATTTTTAAGCTCTTCCTCTGCACACTTCTCACATATGTACTCGCTATGGAATTTTATTCTATTTCCTTCAGTTAATACCGTTATCTTTCCGTTAAGGAGGCAAAAACGGCAGAGGTGAGCTTTTTCGACCCTCTTATTTTGAAGCCTTACTCTAAAATATCCCTCCCACTCATCTGCATCTACTAAAACAATTCTCGCCTGTCTAAGCAGCTTTTCAATCTCTTTAGGATTTCTATATTGGCTTCCCTCAAGAACTTTAAACAAACGGTTGTCTCTCATAATTAACCGATAAATCCTATCAGCTTTCAAATTCTGCATTTGAGAAAGTTTCTCGGGTTCTTTCGCAATGTAATATGCTTCAAGCTCATTCTTTTTCCTGCCTTTTCTGATTACAAACAGCATTGAAATCACCTGAACTTATTGCACTACCTTCTCCTTCTTGAACGCCTTTCCTTATACAGGACAACCCCATTCTCCTTAAAAGCATCTATGATAACTGAGACTTTAGCCCTTTTCATGTTCTTTCCAAGGTATTTCGCAGAAAGATTCCTTACAAACTCTTTAAGCTGAGGGACGTCTTTAAAGTTTGCCCTTATTAAAATTTGGAATTCTCCAGTTTTTCTATAAACTCCAACAACATTGTCAAGCTGACTTATGTTGTATAACATTTTATCGACAGTTTCATTATCAACGAGAAGCTCAACTTCAATTATTGCCTGAACAAATTCGTTCAAAAAGGTTGGATCAACTATTGCAGAATACCCCTTAATAGCACCCAAATTCTCAAGTTTTTCTATTCTGTTCTTTATACTTGCCGGTGAAAGTCCAATTTTTCTTCCTAGCTCTGTCAGAGTAGCTCTGCCATTCTTCCGGAGCTCCCTGAGAATTTCTTCATCTTTTTCGTCTATGCCTACCATTTTCACCCAAACAAAATAGAAAGAGAAAGGTTATTATTTTTTCGCTATTCGATTGTATGGACTTGAGGTAAAGTAGAGAGTTTAATGGGAGCACCGAAAGCCCTGTCACCAGCATCTCCTAAGCCAGGCAAGATGTAGCCGTGGTCATTTAATTCCCTATCAATCTTTGCTACAAATATTTCTACCTCAGGATATGCTTCTTTAATCCTGCTTATTCCCTCTGGTGCTGCTAGAACTCCGAGAACAATCAAGCGCTTTGGAGTCCCGTACTTTTTAATCTCTTCAATTACCTTAAGCAAGGTTGAACCAGTTGCAATCATTGGATCAGTTATTATAACCGTGTCCTCTGGTTTTATCTGGGGTATCTTAACGTAGTTCATCTCTATCTCAAACTTTGGTGCCTTACCTCTTGATGCTGAAATTATACCAACTCTAGCATGTTCAAAAACCTTTATCAGCCCCTCCATAAGTGGAATTGCTGCTCTCAAGACCGTAACAATTACAACGTTCTTTCTATCCTTAACAATGATACCTTCCGTCTCTTCAAGAGGAGTTTCAACTTTAATTTTCTCTACTTCCATTGTTTTCGTTAATTCGTATCCCATGTACCTTCCTAGTTTTACTAATCCTTTTCTAAATGCTATTGAGTCCGTGTTTTTATCCCTAAGCTCTGTAAGAACCTCCATCAAAAAGGAGGAGTCCTCAAATGAGTAAACACCACTCCATCTTTTGTCCTCAATCATTACCCTCACCCCAAAACTTGATCTAAGATTATAGCAGTTAGAGCCCCAACGGCCATGCCGGATTCCAAAATGCTGGCTATGATTTTAGGGAAGTGCTCCAAAAATTCCGGAGGCAATTGAGGAGCACCCAATCCAACTATTAAAGCACTTGCAATTATGAGCATATTCCTATCATTTAACTCAACCTTATCCTTTATTAGCCTAAGCCCAGTAACGCTTATCATTCCGTACAACGCTATGGTTAATCCTCCTAAAACTGGTGCTGGAATTGAAGCTAAAATTCCCGAAAACTTTGGAATCAACGAGAGTAAGATTAGTATTAATCCGCCAATTTGAACAACCTGCCTGCTTGCCACTTTGGTTAAGGCAACCAAACCAATGTTCTCTGAGTAGCTCGTGGTTCCACATGCTCCTAAAAGACCAGCAATTGAACACGCTATGCCCTCGCTCATTATTCCCATATTGATGTTTTTGTTTGTTATGGGAGCTTCGCTTATGGCTGAGATTGCATGGTAATCTCCAACACTCTCGATTATGCTGACCATGAAGGCAAAGAGTAGTGTAACCACTGCAGTTATGTCGAAGACTGGAGCACCCCAAGGCAAAGGCTTTGGAATGCTGAAGAGTGGAAGCTCCTTTACCAAGCTTAGGTCAGCCATTCCCAACGCCAGACTTACTGAATAGCCAACGAGAGCTCCGACTATAACTGGCATTGCTCTCAGGGAACCTTTAGCCTTTAGAGCAACGTAAACTGTGGTTGCAAAGGTTATTAAGGCCACTAAGAAAGCCTTTGGAACGCTTTGCCCAGAGGGATCTGCAAAGTAGTTGAAAGTATATTTTACTGCAACATGAGCCAAGCTGAAGCCTATGAGCATTATTGTAACCCCTGTAACTACTGGAGAGAAGAGCCTCTTAATTCTCCCAACTATGCCCAAGCCACCAATTAATGCTTCTATAATCCCCCCAACAATCAATGCACCTTCCACAGCTGCTAGGCCTAAGCTCTTGCCAATGCTTATAATCCCTGGGATGAAGGCAAAGCTTGAGCCCTGAACAATTGGATATCTTGAACCTATTGTTGTTTGTAGGAGTGTTGCTATACCCATTGCCAAAAGAACCGCTTGTATCATCAGTGCAATTTCCTCAACGCTGAGCCCTATTGCAGTTCCAACAACAAGGGGCACTGTAACAGTTGCTCCAAACATTGCAAGAACGTGCTGGAAGCCCAAAAGAACTGCCCTCTTAGTCTCAACCTTCTCCTTAATACCAACTCTCATTCCATCCCCCATAAAAGCCCGCTCAATCTGTGTATGATTTTGTTTAAAAAGTTTTCGGATAATAAAAAAATTAACAAAAATATGTCAATCTCCTCTTTCCTCCGGAGGAACACTCTTCTCGGTTACAGGGATTATGCAGAGAAACTCAAAGGTCTCTGAATCTGGATTCTCATATCCGTGAGGCTCATTTGGAGGTATATACAGAAAGCTGCCCGGGACAACTTTCACTGTCTTTCTGCCGTTTGTTATGTAACCTTCCCCCTTAACTACAAATATTTCATGCTCCCATGGATGTTGATGAATAGGTATCCTTCCATCCTTCTTAATTACAAAATACCTCATTGCAAAGTTCTTTGCTCCAACTTTCGGAGAAACGAGCCATCTAATTGTTGTTTTCTCAACCCCTTCTATTGTAACTTCCTTTTCTTCCACATCAAGATAATGCCCAACGAACATTTCTGTCACCCAAAGGTCTTTAAGTTTTGAACTACTTAAGGGTTTTTGGTGAAAAACATGAGAAAGCTTTTCGTGTTGCTTTTAATAGGACTAATTATCTTCTCAGCAGGATGTACCCAGAAAGGAACAACTTCAACAGAGACTACTCAAATTGCAACCCAAGAAAAGTCAAGTGAGACACAAATAACAACTTCCACACCAACACAGACTCAAGCTCAAGGAATTAACTTCAAAGAGTACAAGCGTGGTGAGATAATCGGAAATTGGTGGAAGCTTTTTGATACAAGTGTAGTTTATGTCAGCAAGGGATATGAAGACTTAGCAAAGCACTACTTTCCAAATGCTCAAATAAAACCTGCAAGTGAGTTTGATAAAGGAATTGCAATTTTAAGCCCAAAAGATGCAAGAGAGCTTTTGAGAGGAAAGCCAATGCTGATTACAATCAACGACTATTTCGGCTATGTCCTTTACAAAGTTGGATACAAGTTCGTTGGACAGGATATGGGGATGATTGTGGCATACAAAGAAGACAACAAAGACAGGCTAATCTTTACAGGTAATGGAAAAGCCGGAACTGGAGCAGCATTGAAATATGCACTCGAAATTAAAGATGGAAAAAGAGAGCCAAAGGCAACATATATTCTGAGAAGGGGAGATTTTGAGGGCGTTGTGCTGAAAGAAATAGGCGACAACAACTGGAATGGAATTCCGGAAAGTGGAGAATACTGGATAATCAACGAAATTTACTTTAAGGAGCCATTTATTTACAACTGGCGCATTGTTAATGGGAAAAATGTAACGGTTAGTGGAGGATTCATCAGATACGTTAACGGCTCAAGAGTTTACATCTACGCTTTGAGCTTTAATGTGAGTGTTGAAGTTAAAAACGGAAATGGAGCAGAGATAACTTACGTTATCGAAAACATAAACCCAAGTATTATGGAGATTCCAGAGAATGCAGAAACTGGGAATACTTGGATTAAGTTCACTACAAATGAGGAACACTTTGTAATTCAAGCAAAGAATCTCGAAAACTTCACCTTCTTTGCTTTTGGTGACCACAGGCCTGGAAGTGGAAAGAAAGTCCCAGAGATGTTCTTGAAGGTTAGAGATGCCATGAACAATGACAGTGGGATATTCATAATTGACGGCGGAGACTTAATTTATTCCGGAAAAGTTGAGGAGTGGGGAGAGCTGTTTAAAGCTTGGAAGTTCAATAAACCCGTTTTCATAGCAGTAGGCAACCACGAGTACCAGGGAGAAGGAGTTAACATATACCACAAATACTTTGGACCAACAGATTATTCCTTTATCCTTGGAAACTACTACTTCATTTTCATGAACAATGTTCAAAATGGATACTCCCTGAGTGCTTCTCAGTGGAAATGGCTCGAAAATGAGCTTGAAAAAGCAAAGAAACTTAACAAGAAGCCAATAATTGTTATGCATACACCTCCAGTTGACCCAAGACCCGGAGGAGACCATTCAATGAAGCCAAGTGAGGGGGAGAAGTTACTTAATCTTATGAAAGAATACAACGCCTTTGGAATATTCAGCCACATTCACATCTACTGGTACGGAGAAAAGAACGGGGTCTACTTTGTAGTAACCGGTGGGGGTGGAGCTCCGCCATATGCTAAGCCTGACGAGGGAGGATTCTACCATTATGTCAAGATTTCTGTGGATGGGGGAATCCAGGTTGAACCTATAAAGGTCAGCTGATCCTTTTCCTATTTTTATTAACGAAAAGTTCTTAAAGTCATAATGCAGAAAAACAATAGGAGGAGGTGGGAATATGCAACCTCCAAAGAAAAAGAAAGTTGAAGAGATAGAGGAAGAAGAGTTCTTCGAGGAAGAGGAATTTGAAGATTGGGAAGAGGACTGGGAAGAAGAGTGGGAAGAGGAAGAATGGGAGGAGGATTGGGAAGAGGAGGAAGAGTGGGAAGAAGAGGAATGGTGAGCTTTTTATTTTTGCACCTTTTCTATATAGTCTATATAGATGAGTGTATTTAGCTATATTCTATTTCGACAACCTATTTATATGCTCCAACTGACGGTTTCTTGGGTGGGGATAAGTGCTCGAGACCCTTACAGATCCATGGCTTTTTATCACGATCGCTGTTGGTCTTTTCATGGCCTGGGCAATAGGCGCAAATGATGCTGCAAATTCCATGAGCACTGCTGTTGGAGCTGGAGCAATAACCCCAAAGCAGGCGGTCATAATTGCTGGGATTTTAGAGTTCACTGGAGCTTATTTCTTTGGAAAGAGCGTTACAGAAACTATAAGAAAAGGTATAATCGACCTCTCCCAAATAACAGAGCCAACCGTTCTAATCTACGGTTCGATAGCAGCTTTGCTTGCAGCTGCTTTGTGGCTTCTCATAGCAACAAAATTCGGGTTGCCAGTATCAACAACACACTCTATCATTGGTGGAATAGTTGGATATGGGATTGTATATGCAGGTCTGGGGATAGTCAATTGGGGCAAGATGGCTCAAGTGGTTGCCAGCTGGATTCTCTCGCCAGTTTTTGGAGCAATAATGGCATTTGTAGTCTTTAAAGCGATCTCAAAGACAATCCTCCAAAGCTCTACTCCAGTAAAAAGTGCCAAAACCCACTCTCCAATCTGGATTGGGTTAGCGTTCGTTGTGATTGGGGCAATGTTCTACATAAAAGTTATGCATGGGAAATCCTTGCTGACAGCAATCGTAAAGTTTGGAATTCCAGCAGGATTTGTAGCATTTATCATAAGTTTTGTGGTTTTAAGACGGAATTTCAAATCTGATGATCCATATATTGGAGTTGAGATGATATTTAAGAAAGTCCAAGTTCTAACATCAGCTTATGTTGCTCTATCCCACGGAGCCAATGACGTTGCCAACGCAATCGGCCCAGTGGCAGCTGTTTATGCTGTCGCCACAATGGGGCTAGCTGGAATGAAAGTCCCAGTGCCGAGATGGATTCTGGCAATGGGTGGTTTAGGAATTGCGGTTGGTGTTGCTACATACGGTTACAGAGTCATGGAAACTGTAGGGAAGAAAATTACAGAGCTGACAAATACAAGAGGATTCAGCATTGACTTCTCAGCAGCAACTGTCGTTTTAATTGCATCATGGCTTGGACTTCCAATTTCAACCACACACACAGTAGTTGGAGCAGTCATTGGTGTAGGGTTAGCAAGGGGAGTAAAAGCAATAAACAAGGACATTGTTAAAGATATAATAATTTCATGGTTTGTAACTGTGCCAATAGCCGCTATTGTCAGCGGGATAATATTTAAGATTTTGATGGTGATGTAAAATGCAAGTTTGGACTAAGCTCTTTGCGAAAAGCCCGTTTAAGCCTTTAATAAAGCACGCTGAAGTCGTGTTAGATACCGTGGAAACTCTTGAGAGAGCTCTTGAACTGTGGTATGATAAAAAATATGACGAAATGGAAAAAGTAGCGATTGAAGTTGACAACTTGGAAGATATTGCAGATAGGATTAAAGAAGAAATTAGAGACAGCTTAACAACAAAGCTCTTCATGCCAGTAAACAGAAATGACATTCTTGAGTATCTTCACATGCAAGATAAAATAGCAGATGCTGCTGAAGACACTGCAAAGTGGTTGCTCATAAAAAGGCCCAAAGAGATCCCAGAAGAAATCAAAGAAATTATCTTGAAGATGGGAAAGGAAAGCATTAAAGCTGCAAAGCTCGTCCACAAAGCAATAGTCCAGATGGATACTGTAATTGAGAGCGGGTTTAGTGAAAAAGAAATCGAAAAGGAATATGAGCTGATAAAGGAGATAGAAAGTGTTGAGAACAAAATAGATGGGCTTGACACAAAGCTCATGAAACTGGTTTTTGAGAACGAAGATAAACTCAGCTGGGGGGATGGGTTTTACATCTTAAATATAGCAAGAACGCTCAGCAACATCTCAGATAAGGCCAAGGACTCAGCAGAGAGAATAAGGCTTATGATGAACAAATGAAGAAGGAAAGCATCAGATTGCAATCATTGTTGACGTCATCTGTATTTCAGGCATTTTTCTTATTTTTTCTGTTATGAACTGGTCTAAGTCCTTGAGTGTGTCTGTCTCAACTTTAACAATCAAATCGTACTCTCCGTAAACCACGTAAGCTTCTTTAACTTCGGGCATTGCCAAAAGTTTCTCCATAACTTCTCTTTCCTTTCCAGCGGCTGTCACCATTAAAATAAATGCTGTCACCATGTCTACCACCAATTTATAGTTTGTTTCCTGAGATATTTAAGGCTATCGGAAAAGTGAATACAGATTTATGAATCGTGTCAAAATTTAGCTGAATTCTTTAAAAATAGTACTAATTTAAGTCCAAAGATATATATTTCAAACCTAACTATCTACTGAAAATGGGAAGTGCCATGATTGAGCATCTGATCAGCGGAGAAGAACTACAAGAGTTTGGGTATTTCATGAGAAAAAAAGGAATAGAAGAACTCATCTTTTATTCAAAGGGAACCACAAGCCTAGTTTTTCTTGGAAAATTCCAAGGAAAGAAGGTTGTTGTGAAGCTTGAGAGAGAAGACACTCCACGCAAGAATTTCAAAAGAGAGGCAGAGATCCTGAAATTGCTTGAGGGACATGACATAACTCCAGAACTTATAGACTACGGAATCTTTAGGGGAAAGGAATACTTGGTGAGAGAGTTCGCTGAGGGAGAACCCCTCCTATATGCAGATGTTGAAAAACACCATTTAATCGAAATTGCAAAGAAAACCCACAAGCTCGATGTTCTTGGTATAGATCATGGCCAAATTCAGGGGGGAAAGCATATTATAATTGGGAACGCTGTGTGGATAATTGACTTTGAAAAAGCCAGCACGAGGAGAAAGCCCAAGAACTTAACATCTGCCATGGCAATGCTGTTTTTGAATGAAAATGTTATATCAAAGAGAATTCGAGAGAAATTCAGGATAAATGATGAATTCCTAGTAGAATTGAAAAAAGCTTTGAAGGAATACAAAGAAAGCAAAAATGTCAAAAAGATTTTAACTCTTATTTCCAGCCTTTAATCTGTCAACACCATATATTGCTAGAGGAATAACAACAGCCATTGCAATCAAACCTATTCTGGGATCTGCAAAATACTCAAAAGCCAATATTACGAAAACTGTTAACCCCATCATTAAGAATAAATCCTTGTCAAACAGCCTTGACTTAGCCAAGATGTTCTGTTCCCTTGCTATATATGCTAGATAAAATGGAATCCCTAGAGCAGCAATGACAATTCCAGCATATGTTCTCAAGATTACCGAAACTATAAGACCAATGAATAGGATTAAACCAATTCTATATTCTACCTTCATATTTTTTCCACCTCACAAAAAATGGTTAAATTTTAAATACTTTTAAAGATTCCCTAAATATAGGTGGTAACGTTATGAGTAAAATCGAATGGAATGAGAAAACTTTTGCTAAGTTCTCTTATTTGAGCGATGTAAGAATCTCAAAGGACGGAAAGCAGATAGCATATGTTCTTACAAAAGCAAACCTCAAAGACAACAAATATGAGAACACAATCGTCATTGAAGACCTTGAAAGTGGAGTTAGAAAGTTTGTAGAAGATGCGTCAATACCTCGCTTCTCTCCAAGCGGGACAAAGATGAGCTTTGTAAGACCTAATGAAGAGAAAAAGATAAGCGAACTATGGCTTGTTGATTTAAGATCAATGAGCGCCAAGAAGCTCATGGAGGTTAAGAATATCCTCAACGTAAGCTGGAGCGACGATGATAGGCGTTTGCTAATTACCGGCTTCAAGAGGAGAGAAGATGAGGACTTTATATTTGAGGATGACGTTCCAGTGTGGTTTGACAGTAAGGGCTTCTTCGATGGCGAAAAAACAACTTTCTGGATTTATGACACTGAAGGAGAAGAGATTTTAGACGAGTTCACAACTGATAAATTCTCCTCTGCAATCTGGCATGGAGATGAGATAATCTACAACGTTCCTCACAGAGAAAACAACAAGCCTCAGTTCTTCAAGTTCTACGACATATACCGCTATAAAGATGGAGAGAGGGAAACGATATTCGAAAAAGTTTCATTTGCAGCAATTGACTCCAATGGAAAAGAAGTTTTGCTCATAGGGAAGCCAAGGAAGGAAAAAATCAGTGAGCATGATTACCTCTACCTTTGGGATGGTAAAGAAGTCAAGCCATTGACAGAGCGCTTTATTTACAACAACTGGGACGGAAAGCTCGATGCTGAAGGAAACCTCTACTTCTTGAGTCCAAGAGAGGGGAGGGTTTCATTATATAAGCTCAGTGATGATGAGCTAACTCCAATAGTTGATGAGAACGCTTGGGTCATGCAGTTTGATGTGAGCAACGATGGAAAAGTTGTTCTTCTAAAGCAGACAGACACAAAGCTCAGCGAAGTGTTCCTCTGGGACGGAGAGCTCAAGCAAATAACTGATTACAATGGTCCAATTTTATCGAAGCTCAAAACGAGACCAATAAGGCACTTCCGCTTTAAGTCCCTTGATTTGGAGCTTGATGGATGGTATATCAAGCCTGACATCAAAGAAGGTGAAAAAGCTCCTGTTATAGTGTTCGTTCACGGCGGTCCAAAGGGGATGTACGGCTATTACTTCAAATACGAAATGCAGTTAATGGCTGACAAAGGCTACTACATAGTTTTCGTCAACCCAAGAGGAAGTAACGGTTACGATGAAGATTTTGCCTTGAGAGTTCTCGAAAGGACAGGCTTAGAGGACTTTCAGGATATAATGAATGGAATTGAGGAATTCTTCAAACTTGAGCTCCAAGCTGACAAAGAGAGAGTAGGAATCACGGGAATAAGCTACGGCGGCTTTATGACGAACTGGGCATTAACCCAGAGCGATTTGTTCAAAGCAGGAATAAGTGAAAACGGCATAAGCTACTGGTTGACAAGCTATGCCTTCTCAGACATAGGCTTATGGTTCGACAAGGAAGTTATCGGCGACAATCCACTCGAAAACGAGAACTACAAAAAGCTCAGCCCATTGTTCTATGCACAAAACGTTAAAGCACCAATACTAATCATCCACAGCCTCGAGGACTATCGCTGCCCACTCGACCAGTCGGTGATGTTTTATCATGTGCTTAAGGACTTGGGAAAAGAGGCTTACATTGCAATCTTCAAGAGAGGCGCTCATGGGCATAGCATAAGAGGTTCACCAAGACACAGGGCAAAGAGATACAAACTCTTCATGGAGTTCTTTGAGAGAAAGCTGAAGAAATATGAGGAAGGCTTCGACGTCGAGAAGATTTTGAAGGAAGAGAAGGGAGAGAATTGATATCACCCAAATTTCCTCCCCACAACGCCCAAAGCTTCCTCTACCCTCTTCACATTTTTGAAGCCAACTTTTCTCAACCTTTCCATAACTCCTCTCTGCAAATCTTTTCTCCTAAATTTCTTTCCGGGGTTGCCGACATAGTGGAAAATCCTTCCTCCAGGCTTAAGAACTCTAAAGAGTTCAGCATAAAACTCCTCACTGTAAAGCTCACCAGCCAATGAAAATCGCGGCGGATCGTGGATAATCACATCAAACGTCTCATCCTTAAACTTTCTGATAACCTCAAAAACATCTCCTTGAATTACTTGAATGTTTTGGGAGTGAAAGACCTCATAGCTCCAAGGATTTAGCTTAGCAAGCTCAATAACGTTTGGGTCTTTTTCTACAGTTATCACATAAGCCCCCCTCTTTGCGCTCTCTATTGCTGTGTAGCCCAATCCCATGCAGGTGTCAAGGACAAATTCGTCTTCCTTTGGCTCAACAGCTTTAATTTTAGCCCTTGTATCCCAAAGAGGATTTGTATCCTTAGTGCGATGCATCCTTATTCCATTAATCTCTATCGTTGGCGGGATCGTTGGAACAAGCTTGTAGAAGTGCTCGCCAGCAATAGCAGCTTTAAAAACATGTCCATTCTTCACGAAATAAACTGTGCCATCATCTTTTGCTATCTTCTCGATGATTTCCTTCTCAACTTCACTCCCATCAGGAAAAATTATCCTGTCTTCTTCAACTTTTATGACAAAAGTTCTGTTTGTTTTCCTCAAATCGAGGTTTAACCTAACCTCGCCCTTTGAGAGCAGAAGCCTACGTGCCTCCCTAAATGTTAAAAAATAGGCTTGAAACTCAGGCTTCAAGTAAATCACCTTAGAAAAACAAAAGAGGGGAAGTTTAAAAATCCATCCCTAACCAACAACCCTTTCAAAAACCCTCTCGAAGTTCTTGAAAGCTATTGCTTCAATTTCCTTTTTGCTGAACCTCTCATTCAACTTTTCCAAAAGTACCGGGATTTTACTCTCATTCTCAAATCCTTCAACGCTCTCTCCTTTCCAGCCTTTCAGATAATACACAAAGTCAAAGCCCAGGCCAACATGCTTGTATCCGGCTAAATCAACCATGTAAGCGATGTGCTCAACATATTTATCAAGCGTTGGCTTTTCTTTGTCAACAAAGCTTGGAATCGCCACAGCTCCGATGACTCCGTCTCTCTCAGCTATCGCCTTAATCTGCTCATCTGTCAAATTCCTCTTATTGTTACAGAGAGCTTTTGCATTTGAATGAGAAGCTATAACTGGAAAGGCTGTCGTTTCAAGAGCATCCCAGAAGCCCTTCTCGTTTATGTGGCTTAAATCGATCACTATTCCAAGCTCCTCGGCTTTTCCAAGAACTTCAACTCCAAAGTTAGTCAAGCCACCGTTAGTTCTCTCAAAGACACCATCCCCTATTGCATTTCTTAAGCTCCATGTTAATGTTAGAACCCTCAATCCAAGCTCGTAAAATATCTCAAGCAAGTCCAAGCTGTCTTCTATTGGCTCTCCACCCTCCAAGCCAAGCCATAGAGCAACCCTACCGTTTTTTATGGCATTTCTCATCTCTTCAACAGTGGTTACAACTGCAAACTTTTCGCTTTCAAGGACATCTTTGTAGAGCTGGTTTATAACCTCAAGTCCATATCTCAAAGCTTGATGCCTTCTATCTGGTCTTGTCCAAACTGCCATAACACGAGCTTTTATATGATCTCCAAAGAACTTCCCGAATTCACTATCAAGAACTCTATTCTTTCCTTCTTTTCGCATATCATAAATATAAGTGGGCAAATCAGAATGGGCATCAAAGATCATGCTATCACCAAGAGAAGAACGAGTTTGAAATATTTAACACTATACCTACAAAAGCAGCGATACCAATAAACCACCACTCCTAAACACTCTTATAAACCCCTCAAAACTAATAGTATTTCCGAACACATCTAGCTGATAAACGGTGATAAAAATGCTCACCTTAGCGTTATACAACTCATATGACCCTAAGAGACTCCATGAGGCACATTTAAGGGCAATTGCCAGAGCAGCTCCAATTTGCTATGCATTCGATTTTCACTTAGCACTGGTTGGATTCCCATTTAATGAGAAACCTCTCGACTTGGCAGAGAGAATATCTGAAAATACAACAATTGGAGAAGGAGGAAAATACCTTCTTGAGCTTGCTAAGAAAAATAAGTTCCATCTGTTAGAATTTCCAAAAAGAGGGTTTCCACCCCAATTTGGCAATATAATAGCAACAACCAGAAAGCCCAATGAGGATAAAGAAATAACTGCCATAGAAGTTGCTAAAAGAGCCCTAAAAGGAGAGAGCTTTATGTTGATTGTCGGCCTGGGAAGACACGGACTTCCAAAGGAAATCTTTAAGTTAGCCGAGTACCACTTGGATATAACAGATGGCAGAAGAATAAGCCTAGAAACATGCACTGCCATAGGAGCAATCCCGACTAAAATTAGAACCTTAATGGAGGCGCTAAAATGGATGAAAAGATAAAAAACTGGAAAAATGACCTTGCATTCATTATAATCTCACTAATTGTTGTATTTGCAATACATAACGGACTAAAAATAGTCCTGCACACCGATTCACCCCTTGTCATAGTTGTAAGCGGTTCAATGGAGCCCGTGTTTTATAGGGGCGATGTCGTGCTTCTCAAAGGGGTTAAGCCAGAGGATATAAAAATCGGTGATGTAGTTGTGTACAAAAGGCCATACACTAAGTATCCTATAATCCACAGGGTTAGGGCAATTGAAAAGCTTGTGTTGAATGGTAAGGAAGAGCTTTGTTTTGTTACTTGGGGAGACAACAACCCTGCACCTGATCCGTATCCATATGGTGGAAAAATTCTGCCGTGTGTTCCACAGGAGGCCGTTGAGGCAAAAGCTCTGCTCGTCTTTCCAAAGATTGGTCTGATTCCGCTGGAAATCAGGGAAAGGCTAGGCTTAACTTGAATATTTCGGGATGATGTGAGGGTAGGTAGCTGAGCTGTGATGACCTAATCGGCCCCTGACCGCTCAGTGGTGACCGCTTTCATCACCCTTCAGAAGGGCTTAGGCTTCATCATCGCACATCTTTTTAAGCTCTAAATTCTTTTTAATTTTGGTGATATAATGAGGTTCATTCCACTAATTATCGCCCGTCCTGAAGTTCAAATGGCAATTGACGAAGCCATAATGAGAGCCCGCATAGAAGGAAGAGTCGAAGACACTGTTAGATTGTATGTTTTCAAGCCAAGCTCAATAACTATCGGCAGATTTCAGAGTGTTGAGCATGATGTTAACTTAGAGAAATGCCAAGAGCTTAACATTCCAGTTGTGAGGAGGATAACCGGCGGAGGGAGTGTTTTCCACGACGCTTATGGAGAGATAACTTACAGTGTTGTAGTTAGCGAGGATTTGCATTCAGATTTAAGAGATATATACAAAAGCTATCGCTTGCTAGCTTCTCCCTTAGTTGAAGCTTTGAAGGAACTTGGAGTTAAAGCTGAGTTTTCTGGATTGAATGACATAACAGCAAATGGGAAGAAAATCAGCGGTTCTGCACAAACGAGGAGAAAAGGAGTCATTCTGCAGCATGGAACCTTTATGTATGCAACGAGGCTTGATATTCTAGCCTCAGTGCTGAAAGTCTCAAAGAAAAAGCTTGCCGATAAAGGAGTAAAGAGTATCTGGGAGAGGGTTACGACGCTTGAGAGGGAAGGGATAAAGCTCAGCAGAAACGATGCTTATGAGCTTTTAAAGGAGAAGTTTTTCGAAGAATTTCCGCTTGAAGAAGGTGAACTTACAGATTATGAGCTTGAACTCGCTGAAAAACTGATTGAAGAGCGTTATGGGAGAGATGAGTGGAACTTCATGAAATAAAGAGGTATGCTCCATGAAAAAGCTCAAAATTTACATTCCGGGCATTAAATTTCCCTCAATTTCACTCACTGGAAACTATTGTTCATTAAACTGTGCCCATTGCGGGAAACATTACTTGGAGGGAATGCTGAAGGTTACCCGCTCATCTTTAGTTGAATACTGCAAAAGCCTGGAAAGAGAAGGCTATGTAGGCTGTCTTCTCAGCGGAGGGCTTGATAATAGATTAAAAGTCCCCCTTGACAAGTTTGCTGAGGAGATAAAAGCTGTTAAGAAGAAAACCAAATTAAAACTCAATGCTCACGTTGGCTTCATTGATGAAAAAGATTTAGAGTGGATTAAATACGTTGATGCAGTCTCTCTGGATTTCGTCGGGGCTGATGAAGTGATAAAAAGAGTATACAAAATTGACAAAACTGTCAAAGATTATCTCAAAATTTTAGACATCTTAACAGAAAACGACGTTAGAGTTGCACCGCATATAACCATCGGACTCGACTTTGGAAAAATTTGGTGGGAGTATAAAGCAATAGACATGCTCGCTGAATATCCAATAGATGTCCTCGTTTTGGATGTGCTGATTCCAACGAAAGGAAGTGAAATGAAAAACGTTGAAAAGCCAAGCGTTGAAGAGAGTTTAAAAGTTGTTAAGTATGCAAGGGAAAAGTTTGATGGAGAGCTAAGCATCGGCTGCATGCGCCCTCTTGGAAAATGGCGCTTAGAGTTCGACAAAGGTGCAATTTCAGCCGGAATTGATAGAATAACGAATCCTCCGAGAAAAGTTATTGAATGGGCTAAAACCATTAGAGATGTTGAGATAATCTACGAATGTTGCGTGATGTAGGAGGTGAAAAACATGCCCTACCTAATCATTGAGCATCTTGAGGAGATAAGCGAGTGGCTCTGGCTTGAATACAAGCATGTAAGCGAGTGGTGGAAGGACAAGCTGATATTCACCAATGTTAGAGAAGATGAGAGGGAAAAGCTCGCAAAATTGGGAAGTGTTTTGACAGAAAGCGTTACAAAATTTCCCTTTGATAGGTCAAAGATTATAGTTCTGGATTTGCAGGCAGAGGAAGAGCTCAAGCCCGAAGATATAGAAGAGGACACAATAATCGTTGTCGGAGGGATTCTAGGAGATGCAGTACCGAGGGGAAGGACAAAGGAGTTCATAACTTCAAAGATGGAAGGCGTGAAAGTCAGACACATCGGAAAGCCGCAGTATTCAATTGATGGAGCTTCAATAGTTGCAAAGCTGATTGCTGAGGGGAAAAGACTTGAAGAGATTGAATACAAGGAAAATCCAACGATAAAGCTTGATGAATTCAGTGAAATCACTCTGCATTATGCCGTCCCAAAGCTGAATGGAAAGCTTTTGCTTACGCCGGGGTTGATAGAGCTACAAAAGAGGGAACTTGGATATTTTGATGAAGAAGAAATTAGCGACGAGGAGCTTGAGGAGTTCTTTGAAGGGAAGAGAGAGCTTTAAGATTTCTTCCACTTCTCACTAATCCTCTCTATCTCCTCACTAACCCTTTTTCTGTCTTTCTTATCAACAACCAAGAAAATTTCCTGAACACTGCCATCGCTCTTCGCTAAAAGCTTTAATCCTGTCAGTGTTTCTCTGACAACCTTAATCTCAAAGCCCCGAGAATCACTTGCGTAGATTCTCCCCGGGATTACTTTCTTAACTCCCTCTATCTCTGCAATCTCTTCCAGGACCGGCAGAATACCTTTGAGGAGATGATGTTCAAGCTTTACCTTGAACTTTCTTCCCATTTTGCACCCTCCAATAGTAAATATGTTTTAAATTAATTTGAAATTGACGACACTTTTATAAAGGATAAGTGGAGTCATTTTTATGGTGGTGTGAATGTTCCAAAAAAGGCATGTGTTCACCACATTAATAATGTTTCTGCTTGCACTATCTGCAATTCCTGGTGTGAATGCCTTTAACGGCAATACCATAATGCTCAAGATAGAGTCTAAGCCCAGCAATGCAGTTGTTATTATTGAAGGCATTAACAAAACGTTTAAGACCCCAGCAGTAATCGAGCTTCCAGCAAGAAGCTGGATAATAAAGATCTCCAGTGGCAATTATACTGTTTTGTACAATTTAACCCCATCTCGGGGTGAAAGGTTCATTAAGATGGTCGTTTATTTCGGAAGGATAGATTTAGCAGTAAAAGGCCCTTTTAAAAATATAACCGTAAAATACGGCTTCAACATAACAGTGCCAACAAAAGAGGAGGAATATGTACCTCCAGTTGCTGCCCCATTTTGGGATGAAGAGGTATGCGGTGGAATAATAATGTTCGGGCCGAGGAATCCCCCCATGGTCATATACAAATATGACAACAGAGATCCATATTATCAGCTCTTCCTCAATAGCACTCCTTCAATTGAAGAGTACAGAGGGAGAAAAGGCTGCAAAATGATAGAGATGATATACTACTTCGGCAATGACAGCGCGATGGCAAGAGGCTTTCCTTACCGCAAGGCAAGTTTCATAGTGCACAATTCTTTACTCTCCATAGACACTCAACCTGAAAATGCCACCGCATATATCTTTGACTTTCATCGATTTGGAGAGTGGTTCACTCCTTTTGATGTTTTAGTTCCTGTGATAATGGAGCCACAGCGGAATGTTAGCCTAGTTCACTACGACTTTGAACTTAGAAACCTCACCACCACTGTAATCCCCCACATCCCTGAACTCCACACCTACAAGATTTCCCTAGGCCACAATGGTTATCCTTTCTTTGAGGGATGGGTCGAACTAAGGCCTGACCAAAGCTATAACATAGGCGTAAACTTCAACATCCTTAAGTCCGCTCTAACTGTGAATGGAAACGAAGTGGAGATGCAGGTCCCAAAAACGAAGAAAATCAAATACTACCTCCCAAACACTACTCTGCTGGTTATTAATTCCACCGTCGCATTGGACGTATATATTGACGGAAGCTACGTCGGAAAAACACCATTTAAAGATGAAGTTCCCAGCGGAGAACACGATATACTCCTAAAATTTGGAAGCTACGTAGTATACCACAAGAAACTTAATATCGGTTATGGAGGGCGGTTCAGGCTAACGGTTTACACGGCTTACCTAGAGAGAGCCTTGAAGATAGTGCCATCATGATATTCATAAGAAAACCGTCGTGCTTTGCCTTCTTTTTGTTAATTTTGTCCAAGCCAGCCACAATGAGGCCAAATCTATTAGAGTTGGACGTGGAGAGGAATTCTACAACCAACGTACTCTTCTCTTTTAATAAAGGTCAAAGACATACTAAAAATTTAAAGGCTTTTATTGTTTTCTTTTCAAAATCAAGAGACTCAGAAAAAGTAGCAAACCCGGACCGCATATTTTGTTGTTCGCACGAGAGGCATTTGCTTCTGAGGAAGTTCTGACTGGACATGGACATTCGCTCTTGATGACAACTTTTGGAGCCAATGGCTTGAAGTATTTCCCATCTGGGAGAAAAAGAGGAATTGGCTTGAGGGTTCCATTGTACAGGAATGCATAGACTGGTTTAAACTCGCTCAGCTTGAAGTCATAGACCACGAATTCCGAGTTGGACAAGGGGGAGGTGAAGCTTAGTTTGCTTGAAAACGTGCCGTTGTAAATGCAGTATTCATAATTCATCGTTGGAGGAAGAATTAGCAGAGCATCTTTCATGAAGACGCCAGTTAAAAACTTCAACTCCTTAGAATCGTAAAGATAGGGCAAAAGTTCTTTGGAAGGTATTTTATAAGTTCTGCTACCATTCGAAAACACCAGTATATCGTTCTCAAGCTTTCCCTGAGTTACAGACGGTCGTTTGGTTCCCAATACAACCCATCTTTTCACAACAGGAACCTCAATCATTTCCGAATCGCTTAAAGCGAACCTCCTCGTCCCGTTGGGACAGCTGACTATAAGGTTTCTTGAGCTCAAGTCAAACGTGCACTTTGATGTTACAGGTACTTCTCCGATTTTTCTCATGGTGCAGCCCAGATGGTAAATGGTAAGTTTATTTGATGTCATGGTAGCAATGTATGGAAAAACGAACTTAGACTTCCCTGGTACATCCCCGAGCCTTTGAAAGCAGCCATTGTATGCCCTATAAATCACACCCGAGAATAGATACGTCCCATTTTCAGAGGCAAAAGCCTTGACATTGTAAGCATATGTCACGTAGTAGACACCACTGTCGTTTGCATAGAAAACGATGTAGTGGCAACAGTCCTCTGGAACCTCATTGTAGCAGCAAGGCTGGGGAGCACACAGAGGGTCTATCATGGTCGGAGTCCACTCAATGAGGATTATAACATCGTTACCAGTTCCCACAATTGAGGAATACACATAAGAAAAGCCGTCAGCTGAGGACAGCGGAACTATAAGAAGAACGAGCAGAGTAGGAACTAATCTATTCATGTTACCACCATTCGGCATTGAAGTATAGCATAGGTTAAAAATTTTGGTAAAAAGGTAGGTAGTCAACATACTCAAACATTCAAATTCTGCCTCAGAGATATTCTTAACTTACATTTCTTTTCAGCAAAGAGCACTAGGCCCTCTTCTTTACCTTTACTGCAACTCCTCTTCTCGCTTTAACCATCTCTTCACCGCTTAGAACAGCCTTTCCAACTGCAACAACCTGTTCATCTCTCACAACAGCAACCAAATCATCCGGTCTTATTTTGCTATCAGCCTCATTCACACCAACGGCAAACACGTCTCCCCTCAAATCGAAGTCAATCCTAACATAATAGCTCTTTGTCGCATCATATATCCTTTGCATTCCATAAGGAGCTATGCTTATCACACCATCTTGGAATGTTCCAGTTTGCCTGCCCTCGACGAAAATCCTCAGCATCCTTGAGCCTTTAATTTGAGCATCATCTGGAAGAACAGCAGCTCCAGCCCCAATACCGAAGTAGAAGTCAAAGATCTTCCTAATGTTCTCATAGAACCGATAAGTTCTATCTTCTTTTCCAGCCTTTAAATCTAAGCCGAGTTCTTCAAGGGTTTTCTTCAAAGCATTTAGACTTTCTCTTGACGTTGTGCCATTTTTAACGGGGACAAAAATTATTTCCTTTCCGCTCATTTCGCTTGCTCTCTTTGCAATCTCAACGTAAGCCTCATCGAGGTGAGCAACTATTGGAATATCAGGATACTTCTCAAGGGTTTTCGCCAAAAGCTCTGCTGCTGAGCTTATCTCTTCCTCACTCCAGTGCCCAGTGACAACTATATCGTACTTAGCTAGCCACTCCCACTCCCTTGGAACAACGCCGAAAGGACTCGTCAAGATGAGCTCGTGAATTTTATAAATTCCAGAACCTAAAGCCTCTTGTAGAGCTTTTCTGTATAGAGTGTGGCTCCTTGACCTTGAATAAGGCTTTTTAGCCGAGCATGGGAACAAAAGCAGAAGCTCAGCTTTTGGAGGGTAAAATCTTTCTATCACTCTCTGGTGCCACCTTTTAACTTCGGGTCTGCTTTGAGAAGCATCACTGATAAAATAGACAGTTTCCTTTTGAATTGGGGTGTACTTTTCGAGATAGTCGCTATGCTCTTTATCAGCTATCCTTAAAATTCCTGCATGGCTTTGGGTGTAGAAGAAGTTCTCAACTAAATATCTCAGCTTGCCTTCTTCAAGGGCTTTTCTCACAAGGGATATAACTTTTTCAGCAAACTCTAAAGAATTTTCCCCTTCTTCCCAGAGCAAAGGTGAATACATAGTGAAAGCTTTTTTGTGAAAATCATACAGCTTTAGAGAGCGGGTGTCAAAGGCATCAACACCAAGATAAACTGCCAAAGGATAAAAGAAAGGTTCTAAATCAGTGATTATCATTAAATTAGGATCTTTTTCCCTAATCATCCTCAAAGTCTGCACAAATCTGCGGTAGTCTTTAACCAAAATCTTTGAATTGCCCAAATAGACGGCGTCAAAGCTGTTGTTAGCTAAAATTTCATCTAAAAACCTCTCAAGCCTTTCAACATCTCTAATCGCTGGGAGATAAAAAGCGTTGAAGTTTGAATAATCAATGTTAGTTAAACGAGAAAACGCTTTTTCCACAATCTCGCTTGGCGTGTAAAAGCTTATCGGAATGGAAGGGGCTAGGTTGAAGTCATATTCAGAAAAGTCTTTCGGATAGAAGTAGGAATTGAAGGGAGATAATGTAAAGTCTACATTCACCAAAGCAGGTGTTCTGAAAGATTTATCCTTTAACCTAACTAACCCTAACCTTCCAGGACCTTCGTGTTTGAGGATTTCCATGAATCACACCAAGTTGTATCTCTGCAGCAGCAGAATTTCATCCAACGTGAGCTTTTCACCGCGCTTGAACTTCTCCAATGCCTCAACGGCTTTCTCGAATGTTGCGTCTCTCTTTGCTCTCATTCTTGCAACGAGCTTGTAAGCAATTAATTCCTTGTGCTTTTCATCGTATTCCATTATCCTTCTTTCGACTTCTCTGAGCTGTCTTCTGATTTCTCTTATTTTCTCTCTAAGTTCAACAACCTTCTGGTGGTATTCATCTGCTTCCTTCTTTATCTCATCTGCTTGCTGATAAGCTTTAATCATCTGCTCATGGAACTGCTGGCTTTGATTTGCTAGTTTCTGGATCTCCAAGCTTATTGCTCTTCTTGCCTTCTTCAAGCTCTCAACTTTTTTCCTAGTCTCCTGAAGCTTCTGATGAAATCTCTCAGCTTGCTGGATTATCTCAAGCTCCGTCGCTAAAACCTGAATCTGATCAACAATCTGCTTTTCTCTCTCGGGAGTTATGTTGGGATTAGTTTGCAACTCCCATTCGAGCTTCTCAATTCTCTCCTCAATTTTCTCCTTGGGCATTCTAAGCCTTCTCAGCTGATTATATTCATCTCTCTTAGTTCTATACTCAAGGATCTCCTGATAAAGAAGGTCAAGCTTTGCATTGATTTCTTCCCTGTTCTTCTTAAGCTCTTGTATCTGTTTGTTTACTTCATCTCTCTTTTGCTTGTATTCTCTAGCCTTTTGTCTAAGCTGCTTAACCTCATTATTCTTTTCATCTCTCTTCTGTATCCAAATATTCAACTCCTTTTGAAGCTCCTCAAGCTTGGCTTGAATTTCTCTCTTCTCCTTTTCAAGAGCTTCAATCTCTGCTTTTATTCTCTTAATTTCCTCTGGATCTACTTTTACTTGCATGGTATCTTCCCCTTCCCCAATTTTAGAACAGTTACTCATTCTCTCACCCTTATTTAAGCCTCGCTATGTGAAAAGTAAGAAGTAAATAAAAACTTTTTGGCTCCAAATGGAGAGTTTATAAATTTGGTTAATCTAAAACTGCCAGAGTAAGGTTTATTTTATATTATTTACACTGAGCTTTCTGTTGTTAAAGAATAAGCAGAAGTAATGCTTTAAAAAGTTAAAAGCGCTAAAAAGCTCACTCTTTGACAATTTGAGTTCCAGTTTTGCCCTCCAATGCTTCAACTGCTTTATCAAGTGCAGCAATGACAGCTCTTTCACCGCCCCATTCTACAAATCTTATTGCTGCAAGAACTTTAGGCCCCATACTGCCCTTCTTGAAGTGTCCCTCTTCATAATACTTTTTGAGCTCATCAACTGTAACTTTATGGAGCCATTTTTCATTCGGCTTTCCATAGTTTATTGCTGCCCCATTCACATCCGTGAGAATCATGAAGATATCGGCATTAACAACCTCAGCCAACTTTTCTCCTGCCAAATCCTTATCAATTACAGCCTCAACACCTTTGAGCTGTCCGTTTTCCTCTATGACAGGAATTCCTCCACCACCGGAGGCTATGACAATGAAACCCTTTTTGACCAAATCTCTGATTATGTCCTTCTCAATTATATCCTTGGGATCCGGTGATGGAACAACCCTTCTCCATCCCCTACCAGCATCTTCTACAATAACCCATCCCTTCTCTTTGGCAAGCTTTCTGGCTGTTTCCTCATCGTAGAATGGCCCAACTGGCTTAGAGGGGTTTTGGAAAGCCGGATCGTTTTTATCAACCAAAACCTGGGTTACAACTGTTGCAACAGGCTTGTAAATCCCTCTCCGCTTAAGCTCGTTGGTTATAGCCTGTTGTATCATATAACCTATCTGCCCCTGAGTCATAGCCCCAGCAACATCCATTGGCTGAGCCGGAATTCCATACAGTTGTTGCCCAGCATCCATGTGGAGAAGCAAAGCCCCAACCTGAGGACCGTTCCCATGAGTGATTACAACCTCATAATTGTTGTCAAGAATTATATCAACAATCTGCTTTGCAGTTTTTCTTACATTTTCCATTTGTTCTTCATAAGTTCCCTTTTGACCCCTCTGAAGAATAGCGTTTCCGCCTAGTGCGATGACGACTCTCTTTCTCATAATACTCACCTCTGAATAGATTTTCAAAATATTTGATAAAAGAGTTTGTTAGCGATAAAATGTTTCATTTAGAAAAAAGTTCGAAAAATTTGCAGAAAGCTTTACAAAGGTTAAGAAAATTCAGAGGTACCATTCATCGAATCTTCCAACCCCAAGCTTTTGAAGAACTCTCATGACCCCCAAAGCTATTCCTTCAACTTCTATTCCGCCATCACCTTTGTTGGCATCCCCAACGATGTAAACATTCTCCATTGGAAAGTCTAAATGCTGACCAGATGCTACTCTGTTGACAGGGTTTCTATCAAGATAAGTCTGTATGAGCAGAATCTCTCCCTCCCTGTCAAGCTCCGAGAAGAGGTAATATACGTCTTCAATGCCTAGCTTTTGCTCTTTCTTTATGTTTCTGCTTTTTAAAGCTTGGTGAGTCATGATCAGGGTGTAGTCTTCCTTAGTCAGTTCTGGACTTAAAGCTGAAGGCTCATTGTAACCATTAATTCTCTTTGTATCAAGGGTGAACACTACTGTATTTCCAATCCTTGGCTTTCCTTTCAGTGCAACGTTAATTTTAATTCCTTCAGCAGGCCTTAAAGAATCGAGCTTTTTGAGGTATTCCTTATCAAAGTTCTCTCTTCCAAAGAGTTCAACCGTCTCTTTAATTCCAATGTTCGAAATTAGGATGTCATAAGAGTACTCTTCACCATCGGCTGTAACAACTTTATTGTCTTCAGCCTCAACGACCTTTTTTCTCATTATTATCTCGCCGCCATTTTCCCTAACAATCCTAGCTAACTCATCCGTCACAGCTTTACAGCCGCCCTTTATCAGCCCCGGTCCTCCCCACTTGAGTGTAGCCTTAATCTCTTTAGCCAGTTCAATCGCCGGAACTTCCTCTGGGGTTAAGCTCACAGCCCATCCGAGAAAACTCTTTATGAAGAGATAAACAAATTCATTCTCCCCAATTTTATTGCTCAGCCACTCCCAAGCATTCATCTGGGCCTCTTCTCCTTTTGGCAGGCGGTTTGCCCTTATCTCCGCCAGAAGCTTCATTGCTTTGGCTTTCTCCTTAAAGCTGAGATACTTCCACCCTTCTCTGTAGTGATAGAGCTTTCCATCAATAAAGAATCTTCCTTTTGGGTTTGAGTTCACTATTTCCACATTGGCATTAAGGAGTCTGAGGAGATGAGCTAACGGTCCGTCCTCACCGTGAGGAACCATATGCAAAGCTCCAGTTGAGAGCTGAAAACCCTTGTACGGTAAGTTCGTGAATCTACCCCCAATAAAAGATGATTTCTCTAGGACAATTACCTCATGACCAGCTTTTGCTAAAAATGCTGAAGTTAAAAGACCTCCAAGACCAGCACCAACTGTTACAACTCTCATTTTATCACCTCTTGGGATTTCCAAATGGATCAATAAGACCTGCCCTTATGAGGGATGAACTTATTTTGCACCCTAATCGGCTCTTAACTATCCCTATTTTTACGATTGCTAAAGGCTTTAATCCTTTTTCTTCTCTCGCTTTATTAACTATCAGCGCACCCTTATAGGTTTCTTCACTAACGACAATTGCTTCTAAGCTTTTCAGCTTGTCAGCAAATCCTATCGCATTGTTAATTTTTATTATGCGATAATTTCTGTACCCATTAACTTCAAAGAACTTAATCAAATCTCTCAAGCGAATTTCATAAGGAAGAATTTTTTCAGCATAAGGCTTATTTTTAATCATCTCATCAGATGTTAAACCAATGTAGACATATTTTCCAACTTCAAAGGCTTTCCTAAGTAAAGCTTTATGCCCCAAATGCAATCTATCGAAAGTCCCGCCAACTACAACTTTTTTGTATCTCATGTTCATCCCTTCAACATTTGAACCAATAAATTTTTGTATCCACTTACAAAAAGTTTAGGGAGGTGAGAAAAATGAGAAAGAGCATTGTGCTTGTTCTAATGTTCATCACTGCACTGAGTTTTGCAAATCAAGCTTTTGCTTACGAACCGCAAAGGCTTTTTGATATAGAGATGTACATAACAGTTTATCCTAGCGGAACTGCAATGGTTAAAATAAACGCTAAGCTGATAGACCCCGCATTTATTGCATATTTTACTAATTTAAACAATTCAAATCCCCAAAATGCTAACAATGAGTTCCGAAAGATGGTCTACTCTCTCATTTATGGAAACTTCAAAAGAGAAGTGGAAAAAAAATCCAAAGAGGCTATGATTGTCATCCCAGAGGTAGGTTTTATTAAAATTGGCAAGAACTGGACCGCAGTTGTGAATTTCAAAATATACAATTTCCTCGTTGAGAAAAACCAAACACTTCAGAGCTCCGTATATGGTCCAATGAGCTTCTTATTCAAAAACCATGTCTTTGAATACACATGGAAAAAGCTGACACTTGTATTTCCAAAAGACATGTATGTTGTAAATCTAGCCCCAGCTCCAAAAGAGCTAACAGAAAATGTTGCAGTTTGGGAAAATGGAAACTATCTCCCGATAATCGTGCTCACATTTAATGAGACAGTATTCCAGCAAGAGAGAACGAAAAAGACTAAAATAATTCCATTCGAAGAGTTCTTGAACAACAGTACTAAACTCATATACCTAACATATGACCCATTTGCTGGAACGGTAACATTTAATGGAAGTATCACTGGAGTAAAACCGGAGCAGTATCACATTGCAAAGATCATTGACGAATTTAACAGAACAATGGATTTAATAAAATTTGATATAAAAAGCACCGAAAATGGTGTGACTTTTTCTGGAGAAGCAAAGCCAATGCTTCAGTATAAAGAAACATTGACAAAAAAGATGTGGAACGTTACAATAAAACTGCCATTCAGGTTTGACAAAGTTAATATTGAATCGCCAAAGGGACAGAATGTTGAAATGATATATAGCAAAACCGATGGAACCGCTGTAAACATGGTGTTTGAGGAAAAGAAAATCTGTGGGCCGGGAATTATTGTGGGATTGGCTATACTTCCACTGCTTCTGAAGAAACGTAGGAGGTGAATTAATGAATTTAGACTTTTTCTTTTATCCTTCTTCTGTCGCTGTATTCGGTTCTTTCAAAAAAGGGGCAATAGCTTATGAGATTTTAAAAAACATTGTTGAAGGAGGTTTTGAAGGAAGAATAATGCCTATTAACCCAAGGGGAGGAGAAGTAGAAATTTCTGGAAAAAAATTTGAGATAAAGAAAAAACTCGACGAACAAGTGGATGTAGCGATAATAGCAATACCCGCAAAGCTTGTTCCGAGTTTAATTGAAGAGATTGGAGACAAAATTAAAGGTGCCGTTGTTATTTCTGCCGGTTTTAGTGAAGTCGGCAATATTGAGCTTGAGAGAGAATTAGTTAAAAAAGCAAGAGAGAAGGAAGTTAGAATTATAGGCCCCAACTGTGCTGGAATCTTTGGAGTTCATGGCAAATTCTTCGGTTCCTTTGAGATTAGGGTTAAAAAAGGAGGCTTAGCTTTAATTTCTCAAAGCGGAGCCTTTGGTGGGGCAGCCTTAGCAATGGGAAATGAAGAAGGAATCGGATTCTCCGCTTTTGTATCTTACGGAAACGCAGCAGATTTAACAGAGAGTGACTTTCTAAGATACTTCGCTGATGACGAAAATACTAGGATAATAGCTCTGTACATTGAAGGAGTGAAAGATGGAAGAACTTTTATTGAAGCTTTGAAATATGCCACATCCAAGAAACCTGTGGTAATTTTAAAAGCTGGAAAGAGCGAGAGCGGTTCAAAGGCTGCTCAGAGTCATACCGGTTCATTAGCTGGCAGTTATGAAATTTACAAAGCAGCATTTAACCAGTTTGGTGCAATAGAAGTTGAAGAGATGGAAGAGCTTTTTGATGCTGCTAAGGCCTTTGAGATGTATGAGAAAGCTGGAAAGAGGATAGCGATTATAACAAATTCCGGTGGACCAGGAGTTTTAGCAACGGACAAAGCTGAACGCCTAGGCTTAGAGATTGCAAAGCTTAGTGAAGAAACTATAAAAGCTCTCAGAGAATTTCTACCACCTCAGTGTTCCGTTAAGAATCCAATAGACTTAATCGCAGATGCAGATTATGAGAGATACAAGAGAACAGTTGAGATCGTTGGAAAAGATGAAAACGTTGATGCCCTGCTTGTAATCTGTGTGCCCCCAATTTTCATCCCAAGTGAAGAGATAGCGAAAGCTGTAATTGATGCAAAATGCGAGAAGCCAATAATAGTGAACTTCATGGCTGGAGAGCTCGTTAGAGAAGGAGTTAAGCTTCTGGCAGAGAGAGGAATTAAGAACTTTCCAACACCCGAAAGGGCGGCAAAAGCACTGTATTGGCTCAGCTTGAGGGAAAAGATTTAATTACTGGCTTTTCTTTATTCTTACTTGGTGATGAGAATGAATGCATATAGGTTATTGTATCCGATGAGAACTTATCTAGTAGTCTCAGGTCATGGCGAGGAAGCAAATGTTATGGCAGCTGATTGGGTAACCATACTATCACACGAACCATTTATGGTGGGGGTAGCTGTTTCGCCAAGGAGATACACTCACAGACTAATCAGCAAATATAAAGAGTTCGTTATAAGCGTTCCAAGCTTGGATATGCTTAGAGATGTTTGGATTGCCGGAACAAAGAGTGGCCCATCAAAGCTTAAGGACATGAACATTACTTTAGTGCCCTCAATGAAAACAGAAACACCCAGCATAAGGGAAGCATTGGCAAACATTGAGTGCAGAGTTGTCGATGCTAGGGATTACGGAGACCACACATGGTTTGTTGGTGAAGTTGTCGGATGGAGCTACAACGGAGAAGCATTCAAAAATGGCAAGCCAAATTTGAAGTTCAAATTCCTAGCCCATGCAGCATGGACGGACTTTGTGACCTTTGAGGATAAGATTTACAAAACAGAATAAAACTCAAAAATAAATGACATCTGTATTTTTAAACTCCGGGTATATTGTTTTCTTTATGCGGATCCTATTAGAACCAATGACATCACCAATAAAAAGCACGAGTTCCTCAAAGTAACTTGGAACGAAAGGTTTCAGCTGATTCCAAAGTTCTGAGTTCACGAACAGTAAATGCCTAATATCAATCCCTGAAGCCGTAAAGTACTTGATTATATCATGGATTGCTTGCAACCTCTCTTTATGATTTATCATTCCCAAATACTTCTCGACCCCCAGATAAACATTAAATACCGGCTTTTCTTCATAAACTTGAAAGATTACCTTTTTAAATCCTTTGTATGCCTTCTTTTTATCTATTGAATAAACCAATGAGACTTCAATCGTCTTAACAACATTCCCAATCTTAGCTTTCCCACTAACTTTTAAAACAGGAACGTCTTTTAAAATTCTCTTAGTGTCTATGTTGAAACTCCTAGCTTGGTAATCCATTATAACTAAAGTATCAAAAACATCAATAAGGACAACTTCAACGTCTCCTTTGATATCCTTTAATTTTTCTAAGAGCCCAAAAAGTATAACTCCTGGATGAAAGTATGAGGAATATCTAATGAGCCCTATCGTCTTTGGAATAAACAAGTTAATAACCTCTTCCATAGAAACTTCTTGAAAAGTGTCCATTTTAACCACCAAGCCATACTTCTGCTGAGTTCCCTAGAAGTGGATCACCTTTCCAACTAGTTCCTTATCAATTGCCTTTAAGACCTTTACATTGGTTGAATCAATCATCTCACCTATGAAGAGCATAACCTCCTCAAAGCACTCTGGAACATAGGGCTTCAATTGAGTCCAAAGTGTTGTGTTTATCACCCAAATATCTCTAATATCAAAAGTCTTTGTCGTCACGTAATTTATGATGTCATGAACTTGAACGAGCCTTTCTCTCTCATCAAGAAGCATTAAAAATTTATCCAATCCAATGTGGATTACAACTATAAATTCTCTATCTGAAAATTCAGACAAGACTTTTTCTAAAGCAACGTTGAATTTTCCCCTATGAATCACATAAGCACCAGAAAGCCCTATCTTTGCTTTTACATCCCCAACATCCAATGAGCCACCGACTTTCAAAATTTTTACACCATTTAGTACAGAATTAAAGTCAAATCCACAAGCTTCAACTTGGTATTGTATTATACCCAAATTGTCAAGCATATCTATAATCACAACACCAACTCTTTCATTATAGTAATGCTTTATTTTCCTTAAGAATTCGTAAACTAAAATTCCAGGGTGATTGTAGCTTGAATATTTTAGCATCATCGTTTCCTTTGGTCTTACTCTCATAATGATATCCTTCACAGTAACAACCTCAATCCCTTTCATTCTCATCCCATCCATCGTCCTATTGGATAGTTTCGGTTATTTATCGAGATTATTAAATGTTTTTTAACAATATATCAAGAATTCAGAAAAAAACTAACATAAGTAGCATAAAATTTCTAAAAATTGACACCATTGCAGACAAGAATTGGCCCCAAGATTAAACCCAATGCTTTTAAAACAAACTTTAGAATGATAAATGATGATCGCATTAGGCATTGAGGGAACAGCACACACTTTAGGGATAGGGATTGTAACTGAAAAGAAAGTTTTAGCCAATGTATTTGATACTCTCACAACTGAAAAAGGCGGTATTCATCCCAAAGAAGCTGCCGAGCATCACGCAAAGCTCATGAAACCTCTTCTAAAGAAAGCTCTTCAAGAAGCCAATATCTCAATTGAAGATGTTGATGTTATAGCTTTTTCTCAGGGTCCCGGGTTAGGGCCTTGTTTGAGAGTAGTTGCCACAGCAGCAAGGGCTCTAGCGATAAAATACAACAGGCCAATTGTAGGTGTAAACCATTGCATTGCACATGTTGAGATAACGAAGATGTTTGGGATTAAAGACCCTGTCGGCTTGTATGTAAGCGGTGGAAACACTCAAGTTTTAGCCCTCGAAGGTAAAAGATATAGGGTCTTTGGAGAGACTTTGGACATCGGAATCGGAAATGCCCTCGACACTTTTGCAAGGGAGATTGGGTTGGGCTTTCCAGGTGGGCCTAAAATTGAAAAGCTTGCGAGAAATGGTAAAAAATACATAGAGTTGCCCTATGCCGTCAAAGGTATGGACTTAAGTTTCTCGGGTCTTTTAACTGAAGCTGTTAGAAAGTTCAAAAGCGGGAAATATAGAATCGAAGACATAGCTTATTCATTTCAAGAAACAGCATTTGCTGCACTGGTTGAGGTTACTGAAAGAGCAGTGGCACATACAGAAAAAGAAGAAGTCGTTTTGGTTGGTGGAGTTGCAGCAAACAACCGTTTAAGGGAAATGTTAAAGATAATGGCCGAGGACAGGGGAGTCAAGTTCTTTGTTCCGCCTTACGATTTGTGTCGTGATAATGGAGCAATGATAGCCTACACTGGTCTGCTGATGTACAAAGCTGGTATAACATTTAAAATTGAAGATACAATTGTTAATCAGAGATTTAGAACAGATGAGGTTGAGGTGACATGGTAGATATAGTTGGTCTTTTTTATAGAGTCTTTATGTTCATCATGATACTGTCCTTAACAATTTTTATCAGTCTTCGAGTCAAGAGATACCCAAAGAATCTCAGACACTTAATGTTATTAGCGGCAATTTTCTCTGGAATAGGTACTTTTGGCAGGTTTATAGATATATTAGTCTTATTCGTCCCGGTACCATTTGCTCCTGAAATTCACATTATAACTCACATTGTTTCAGTTGGAGGAATAATTTGGGTATTTATTTTAATAATGTTATCTCTAGAAACTTATTATATTCCCCTCACTTCCATTGTACAGACTAAGGGAAAGAAAAAAGCTGGAGCCTCATATCTTGTATTATCATCGAACATAATCCATGATGTTATAGAGTTTCTTCAGGACATCAATGAGCCAGTATTAATCTTTACACGATATCCCCATCTCTACGAAAATGAAAATATTAAGAAGATATGGGTGACTACAGCGGATTCTAATGGAGTCTCACCCACTGCACTTCATGTTCTTCAAGATATAGCAATAAAATTTGCATCAGAAAATGAAGGTTCCATTATTATTTTAGACTGCGTGGAGTATCTAGTTATCTACAATGGCTTTAAGAGTGTTTTTAAACTCCTTGTGAGCCTAAAAGATCATCTAATGGTACGAGGTGCAACCCTCATAATATTCGCTGATCCCACAGCATTAGATGAGTCAGAAATTGCACTCCTAAAAAGAGAATTTCACTCTCTGTAATAATATCTCAAAACTTCTTTTTGATTTTCAAAGTGTACTTTGGATATATCTCCCTAGAAAAGCGAACAAATTTAGTTTTTCTTGGAGACTTTTTAATGGTTATTTCAACTTCTGGGCTTAAGTAGGTATAAAATTGACCATCAATTGCCAAAATGACATTCCTAGTCAGTGTCATTATTCTAATATCAATTTTGGACGTTGCTGGAACTACCATCGGGCGAGAACTTAACGCTATAGGTGCCAAGGGAGCTATAATAACGCCATCAATTCGTGGGTCCAAGAAAGGCCCACCTGCAGACATTGCATAACCAGTTGAACCAGTTGGTGTTGAAATTATCAGACCATCAGAA
This sequence comes from Thermococcus paralvinellae, assembly GCF_000517445.1. Lineage (NCBI taxonomy): Archaea > Methanobacteriati > Methanobacteriota > Thermococci > Thermococcales > Thermococcaceae > Thermococcus > Thermococcus paralvinellae. Next base: position 1,709,279 of record NZ_CP006965.1, read on the forward strand.
CGAACTTCATCTGCCAATCCATCATCAACATAGTATTTTAGGTGAACAATTTTGCCGGGAATTCCAGTCAAAATCGCAACTTCATTTAACGCATCAGGAACTGTGTTTTCTCCATTTAAATAGGTTCTTAACTTTATCCTTTCATCAATATAATAATCACCCTCAATCAGCTTATTTATCGCAAAAAATGCTTCATTGGGCTCAACCTCAGTTAAAAAGCCCAGTGTTCCCATATTAATCCCCAAAATAGGGATATCCTTTTTGGTGCGGTGCTCAATTCTTAGGATAGTCCCATCTCCTCCAATGGCAATTATAAAATCAACATCCATATTTTCAAGCGGAATAACGTCTTCCTCATTAAAATAGGGAAAGTGTTTATGGGTTTCAGTATCTACAAAAACCTCAAATCCACTAACCCTAAGGAAATCGTAAACCCTATATGCCAACTTTAATGCTGCTTCTTTATCTCTTCTCGCTACAACACCAAACTTCATTAACACTCACCACAAGCTGAGGAATACCATCAATGAGGGGATATTTTAGATTACAGCGTTCACAAAATAAATAGTTTTCTTTAAGGTCTAGCTTACCGCCACAGCAAGGACAGGCTAGGATGTTAAGATTTTTCTTTAGTACCTCCACTTTTAACACCCAAATAAATGCTTAAAGCTCCACCTGCTATGCTTGGAAGCCAGAAGGAGATAAATCTATCAATTACTGTTGCAGTAACAGCTAAACTCTTATTTATGCTCAAGCTTAAGTAGAGAGCCGAATTTACTGTCTCCGTTATACCAATTCCTCCAGGAAGAATGCTTATCATTCCCAAGGCGATTCCAGCCATTTGAACCATTAGAATCTTGTAAAGCTCAAGAGGATATCCTATGCTCTCAAAGACAAAATACGTTCTGAGAATCATAAAACCCCAGACAGCAAATGAGTAAAACAGCGTCTTTATCAAAACTACTTTGTCTGTTGATAGCTCCATTAATGTTTCTCTGAATTCAAATATTGACTTTTTAAGCTTCTCCTCAAGCTTCTCTTCTATGTTCTCAAACTTCTTGGGGAAAACTCTTTTTAAAATGCCTATGATCCACTTAAGGAACTTCATAGCAAGCTTCTCATTGAAGGACAGAAGAATTGAAACAGTTAGAATTATCATTAGTGAAACTGTCGAGATTGAAAGAACTAAAAGCAAAATGTGTATCTTCAAGCTTAAGGCATATTTAAAAGCTATAAACGTAAACACCATGACTGGAATGACATCAAGAATTCTGTCTGCCATTATAGTTGCAAAAACTTGCCCATAACCACTTTTAGATTTAGCTTTTTTGCTAATAACAACCATTCTTGCAGGTTCCCCACCAGCTCTCGCTCCAGGGGTTATGTTGTTGAAAAACACACCAATAAAAGTGGCTATAAGTATCTGACCAAATCCAATTTCAACGCCCGCTTTCTTGAGAAATACCCTCCATCTCAAAGCCCATGCCAGAGTAGCCAAGAGTTGCATCACCAAAGCTAGGAGAAGATAGTTAATATCAGCACCCCTCACTAACCTTATAGTTTCATCTATCCCTGCCCACCAGATGAGAGCAAATATCAGCAGAATTCCAAGAACTATCATTGGAATCCTTTTTTTCTTCATTCTCTCACCTTCCTCAGCTTTGCTATGAAAAACCCTTGCGTCAAATGTTTGTGAGGATAAAAGCGCTGTACCTCCTTGATACCTATTCCTGGAGAGCCTATAAAGATTGATTGCTTTTCAAGCTTCAATCCCTTTTTGAGCATATATTTAACGTTCCCCTCGTTCTCCTCATAGCTAAGAGTGCATGTTGAATATACTAAAATCCCATTTTTCCTTAAGCTCTTTATTGCAGCATTTATAAAGTGCCTCTGATAGCGAGCTGTTGCCATTATATCTTTTGGCGTTCTAGTTTCCCAGAGCTTGGGTCTAACCCCTAAAGCTGTGCACGGAGCATCTAGCAAAATCTTGTCAGCTTTTAAGCCAAGCTCCGGCAAATTCCTCGAGTCCATGTGAACTAATTTAACATTCTTAACCCCCAACCGCTTTAAGGTTTCCTCCATTTTCTTAAGCCTATTTTTGGATTTATCAATTGCAATGATTTCTCCCCTGTTCTGCATAAGCTGAGATAAATGAGTGGTTTTACCGCCCGGAGCAGCTGCCATGTCGATGATTAAATCATCTTCATTAGGTTCAAGAATCCTAGCTGTTATCATGGATGGCAAGCTTTGAGGATAGAAATAACCTTTCTCAAAGCTTTTAAGCTCACTCAAGCTTGGAAGCTTGAACTTGGGCAAAGTTACTTCAACAGCAACCCCTCTGGTAGCTTTTATCATCTCCTTTGCGTTCATCTTTGCTATCCCAATTCCAACCAAAAGGCCCTTTGGATCTCTTATCTGGACTTCGTCACCTTCTTTAATACTCTTATCTGCTTTGAGAACGCCAGGAGCATAGAGCATAGCACCTTGATACACACTTTCAGAGGCATACTTGTTTGCAACAACAATTGGGAGATTTGGGTTGTAATCATCAGAAAAATTTGGACCTTCTCTCTCAAAATAAATGGCCTCTTCAAGATAAGGACTTCTCTTGGGTTTAAGTCCATCCCTCCGAAGTTCTTCAATCAATTTATCTCTGCTGATCTTAAGCGTATTAACCCTTATGTAATATTTTTCAACGGGTTCTCTGAGCTTCTGCATTATTATCTCAGCTTCTTCTCCAAAGAGCTTTCTGTAATACTCTTGGAGTTCTTCTGGAAATGCCTCAAGATACATGATATCACCTTAAAGATCAAAGAGACGGTATTTTTTGACAAGCTCAATAAAATCAAAGAGATACCTTTCTAGTTCTTTAACGGTCAGCTCACCAACTTCGAAGTTTATAAGCTCTTCTTCACTCCCTTTTATTTCCTCAAACACTCTATCTGGCTCTTTCGGATGTTGATAGTTGTAAAAATCTTCAAGGAAATTCTCGCTTCCATAGATGTAGGATTTTTTGAATTTTTGGATAAATTCTTCCACAAACTCCTCGGTTATCTTCTCTTTAAGAATGCCAAACACAAAGTAAAATCCCTGCAGAGTGGCCCCAACTTCCCCTCCAGGCTTTATCTCAAATGCGGGATGAGGATATAGCATCTCTCTCCATTCCCCATCGAGGTAAATGTAAGCGTTGAAAACTTCCTCAACCGGCTCAACTTTAAACCCGAGAGGCTTGAGCTTTCTCGCAAGCTCTTCATTAATTCTGAGAGTCTCACCCCAGATAAAGTTGAGTAAGTTGTGAACATCAAGTAAATTCATAACCTCCACCCCCCCAGAAAAGAAAAAGGTAAAAGAAATTTAAAGTTTAGCTTTTAAGTTTAAGCATTGAATTGAGTTGATCAATGATATCTGTCTTAATTTTCTCATGGACATCTGCTACTTTAATCTTAAGCTCTTTGTTAAGTATGTTAGCTTTCAAGTACATCGTAATTCCCAAATCACTCTCCTCTCCACGTTTTATATGCTCAGCCCAAACCTTTGGCAGAACTGCAGTGTCAATGAGAGTTTTAACTTTTACAATTCCATAGCCATTTGCTGGAATTACTGTATTCTCAATGAGTTCTCCAGAGGCAACTTGATTTTCATTTATGTTAATATTAAACTGTATTCCAGACACTGGAATTGGGAAATTGTTTGGATTGTATAGCTTGACATCACTATATACTGTAATGTAATCATCGGTTATTGGTCCCCATCTTGAGGAAATCCCCTCAATTGCAGGCGTTTTAACTAAATCTCCACTACTCTCTGTTTTTATGTTAAAATAAGACAAAATATTTGTCTCAACTTCTTGAGTAAACTCTCTCTTGAACACTCGTATTCCAAAGATTGATGCTTGAACACTTATCTTTGCATAGCTTTTCTCTCCATTCTTTATGTGATTTTTCAAAGCTTCAATTGCTTTGTAGTTGTCAAGAACTAAAACACCATCGACTCTATCCTGCATAAAGCCAAGCTTCATGTTTTCAATTCTTCCAATTTTAACTCCAGCCCACTCAATTGTCACGTCATTAACACTAACTGAAATTGGGAGACTTCCGCCCAAATAAATGTGCAACCATATCTCAGTTGTTTTGTCGTCAATATGACCCCATTCAGCAGTTATTTTTGGTTTTAAGTTCATGGCAGCATACCCTAAATATCCAAGCCACACTATCAAAATAAGTAATACTGCAAGTACTATCTTAACAATTCTCATTGTCTTCACCTACAAACATAATCATCACTAAGATCGTTTAAAGTTTTCTAAAAAGGAAAATGAAGAAATTACTCCCTTCTCTTTAGATAGGTAATAACAACCGCCAAAACCACCAATATACCCACACCGATACCAAGATACTTTAATGTGTGTGCTTGCTTTGTATTTTCCTGAACTGGTATTTTTACGCTATCTTCAAAAACATAAACGTTGTCATCTCCACTTTCTTTATCTCCGACCGCTCTCATCCTAATTTGGACAACATAAGTCTTTGGTACTGCATCTCTGTCTATGCTTAGCTCTATAACGCCTTCTCCGCTTTGTCCAGGTTTTAGATTTCCAATGTAATCAGTCCTCTTTGTCAATGTGAAAGGCTGTGATGACTTCACGACACCTTCAATCATCACATTTTCTGCTTTTTCTCCCCCAATGTTTTTCACTGTAATGTAAACTCTCACTTCTTCGCCCTGCATTGGGGTCTTGTCAAAGCGAACATTTTCAACAACAAGCTTTGGCTTTTCGTGAATTATTATTGGAACATTCAGCATGATTTTCTGGCTGTTTCCAAGAGAGTCTTTATACTGAATCTCCACGGGGATTTTATAACTCCCACCTTTTGCATCCTCATTAACGTTGATCCTAAAGACAGCGTTTGCTGAATCTCCTTGCCTCAGCGTCCCAAGGTTTATTATCTGCTCGCTTGTATCGCTAAGCTCAAACGGGCTTTGAGGCTTCGGAATAAGTAGCACATACTTAGCCTCTCCGCTCCCAATGTTTTCAACACTTAAACTAATTTCAACATTGTGCGTTCCTGGGTAAACTCTGCTCGGCGAAGTTGAGACTTTTGAAATTATGAGTTGCTCCTTTCCGAGAACATTGATGCCAATCAAGCGCTCATCGCTAATTTTTGAATCATCTGGAGATGAAAGGTACTCAATACCTATTCTTAATGGATAAATTCCACTTTCAAGCCTGTTGTTTGCCTTTAGATGGAATGTCAACGTTACCTCTTGATTTGGAGCAATCTCTGGAACATACTTAACATTATCCTCTCCAATAGGTAAGAATGCATCAACATTTCTCTTTGCAAGCTCTTTTAATATTTGGTTTAATGCCTCCTGGAGGTTCTCACTTATAGATTGGCTACCTTGAATCGGCAGATTTTGAAGCGATGAAAGGTCAACTTTTTTAATTTCTCCTTGAACTGGAACTCGGGTGGGAATTATTTTCAGTGCAAATGCCCTCGCATTTTCTTCTCCAACATTTCTGAGTTTTAAAGTAAGGGTAAACTCGTCTCCAGGTTCAACTTTCTTTGGATCCATCTCAATGCTCTCAATTTCTATGAATGCCTCTCTTTTTCTAAGCACTTGAACTGAGAACTCAAAACTTTGGCTCTTTGACTCCTTTGAATCTCCACTGTAGTAGGTGAGCTTTAGGGTTACAGGATAGCTACCAGTCTCTGCATCTTCGCTCACATGAAGCCTAAAAGTAAGTTCAACCTCGTCATTCGGCCTAACAATTGCCCTATAGTATTGATCGGTCTCATTAGCCACAAGAATTGGTGTTTTTGTCTCCATTGGTAAATTATTCCCAGAGAGCTGAGCATTTTGAATCTGCTGCTCTTCGATATTTAAAGACCCTTTAGGCTCAATGGTTGCTAAAAAGTCTTTGGCAGTATCTCCTCCCATGTTCCTAAGTCTTATTTTAACTTCAAAGTCTTCACCAGGATGAACTATTTTTGGCTTTTCAATACTCTCAATTACGAACGATGCATCGCTATCTCTAGCCACCGTAATTCCAACAAAGTTGAAGCTCTGCATCTGCTGAACATCTTGTCCTACACCGAAGAAATAAATTACAGTTACATATAGGGGATAAACACCAGGCTGGGCATTCTCATTAGCTTTGAACTTAAATTCCAGTGTTGCACTTTCCTTTCCATCAAGATATTCGATGTATTTCATTGAGGTATTTACTGGCATTAAAGCAGACTGTACAACTCCACTTTGGCTTAAAGTCTGGGCTAAAGCTTGTCCAGTTGAACTTTGGGAGTCCTGATTCTCACTACTTCCAACATCCAGCATAACCGGAGAGACCATAACAGTTATATATTTTGCTTTCAGCGCACCTTCATTCTTCAAGTGAACTTTTACAATAAATTCTTGTCCCGGATTCACACTTTTAGGAGCTTCTATACTTGTGGTTATAAGCGCAGGTATCACAGACACTTTCCAATCATAAGGACCGCTTATGCTTATCCTAACCCCATTTGGATATATTTCAAGCGCAGTTATGGTAACTTTTTGCCCATCAACATTAAGTTCAATTGTCTCATTCTCGCTTATGTACGTGAATTCTGGAACTCGTATTGGCATTAAAAGATCTTCTTTGTTTATACCTAACTCTGGATGTTCATTAATTGTTTCAAAGACTGCATCTGCAATTTCTTCGGGTGAAGCTGTAGCTAGCCAAGCCAAAAACTGAGCATACGAAAGTGGGTCAGTAGTGTTATATCCCAATGTCTCTGCCATTGCATTAAGGAAAGCTGGATCAGCTAAAAGTTCCTGTATTTTGCTGGGGTTTGGTATATAAATCACAGTGTAGTTAGCGTTGAGTATTTTCCCATCTTTCATTATCACAAACATTGCTTTGTACTGATTCGTAAGATAGTCCTTTTGAACATCGTTCAGCGTGATTATAATGGGACCAACTAAGATTGTATCCCCCTTATTCAGATATCCCTCAAAGAGCAAAGCATCTTGAGCCAAGGCTATATTAAAACTCGCCATGATAATCATTACACCCAATAACATTCCAAACTTCTTCATTCCTCTTCACCCCTTCTCTTTATTTGTTTACCATAAAATATCTGAAGCAAAGCTGGAGTAACAAGATATGACGCCAGCATTGAGGCGAATATTCCAAATGCAAGAGTTTTTCCAAAATCATGCATAGGTGTGAGCTCACCAAAGAGTAAAGCCAAAAATCCTCCAGCTGTTGTTAGTGCGCCAATGAAAATACCGGGACCTACACTTTTAACAGCCGTAACAATTGGGTATGGATTACCTTCCTCGAGCTCCTCCATAAATCTGTGAGTAAGATGCATCCCATAATCAACACCCAAACCAACAATCATTGAAATAGTTCCAGCCAGAACTTGGCTGAAGGGGATTCCAGCCCAACCCATAAAGCCAATTGTCCACAAAGCTCCGAGGAACATGGGAGTTGCCATTGCAATTGATAGCTTTGCACTTCTAAAGAGTAGTATCACTATAAGCACTACGAGGAGTGTTCCATAGGTAGAGATTCTTTGAAGTTCAGTGTTTGTAAGCTTGTCAAGTGCATAATTAAGGTATGTATCTCCAGCTAATGAGACCTCAACTCCTGGAGGAAATTCTGCATTCTGGATTTCTTCCTCAAAAGCCCGTATAATTTTCCTGAACTCATCTTGACTAACGCCCATGAAGTTCCCTTTAAAGCGGATTAATGTCATAGAGTAATCAGAGCTAACAAGAGGTGTTCCTTGGTATTCCTCGAGAGCTTGTTGTATTTTTTCTTTATCCTCTGGAATGTAGCCGTATTTCTTGATTACAATATCAGCTATGCTCTCTGCCTCTACGGCATTATTATAATATGAATCCGCTAGAATACTTTGCTCAAACACATAAATTGCTCTTACAACATTCGGATCCCTAACATCATCAGCAGCCTTTACGAGAACATCAAGCTCATCTTCACCTCCAAATTCATATCTAACATCATTCATGACCTGGATTTCTGGAATATTCTGAGGTATCATTTTTTCAAATCTCACTTCTGTTGTTACCATTGTGAGGCCATAACCAAAGAACAGTGTTATAACAAAGACTAAAGCTAAAAACTTCCATGGGTTATCTCTAACTGTTTTCCCCATTAATTCAAATGCCTGTGCTATAAATCCAGAGTGAGATCTTGTTTCTGGCATTTCATAGTGTCCAGTAATCAGTTTTCTCAAGTCCTCTTCAAGGATTATGATTGCAGGAGTTATAACCACAGCATTAAGGGCCGCAAGCCCCAGACCCATAATGAGGGCTAAGCTGAGTCTCCTAAGTCCAGGAAGAACTGAAATGCTGAGAGCAGAAAACCCAGCAATTGTTGTAAGAGCTGCCCCAAGTAGGGCTTTACCGGTCTCAGCTATAGACTCTTCCGCAGCTTCCTCTATACTCCTTCCTTTTTTCCTTTCCTCATAATATCTGTTAGTTACATGAACTCCGTAATCAATACCCATACCAACCAGCATTGCTCCGACAGTTGTGGTTTCAATATCAAGAGGAACTCCCAAAATTCCCATGAATCCAAGGGTCATTATAACCCCAAATATCAAAGGTATTAACGGAATAACCGCTTTTACAGAAGAACGATAGAAATAAAGGAGTAAGGAAGCAACAAAGAGGAATGCTATCGCCATAGTCAAATACATATCATGCTGCATGAATAGGAGGAATTTATACAATATCCCAACCATTCCAGTCTGGACAACTTCGACATTTTGGGGAAATTTAACACTATCAATATCATCTTGAATTTCATTGTAAACCCTAACTAAAGCTTGGGTATTCTTCTCTCTGTTCATTGTAGCAATTATCAGGGTAGTGGTGTAGTCTGAGCTTATAAGCTGATTTCTGACATCCTCGGGAAGCATATTAAGAACGAATTTGGACTCTTCCATACTCTTCGGTAACCTTCCAAGAACATTTATGTAAACATCAGCAATGCTCATTGTGTTAGTTATATACTCATGCTGTCTCAATTTTTGCTCAAGATCATAGATTCCCTGGATAACCTGTGGATCTCTAATATCATAAACTCCTCCTTCTTTAATATCCTTAACCTTGACAACAACTATCAAAACCTCATTGCTTTGAAACTCATTCTGAACAGTGAAATAATCTTGAACAGCTGGCAAATTTTCAGGAAGTTGATTTGCTAGGTTAGTTTCAAATTTAAGCTGGGTTATGCCATAGAGGGAAACAATTAAGAGAAATATTGCTACTAATCCAAAGGCAACTCTGTATTCTACTATTATCTTTGCAAGTTTCTTGAGCATCTCTCTCACCAACTTTCGGAAATTTCCGAAAGTTTTATATATACGGAAATTTAAAAACCTTTTGGTAATCATGACATGATTGCCTTTATCTTAATCACAATCCAAAATGGAAGAGAAAATGAAATTGCAGAGAATCTCAAGAAAATTCCAGAGGTTAAAGAGGCATACACTCTTTATGGAGACTATGATGTCATTGCCAAAGTGGAAGTTGAAAATTTGCAAAGATTAAACGAGCTTAGGAACGAAATCTTAAAAGAGAATAAGGGCATTTTATATACCGAAACTCTAATCTGTGCGAGGTGATTGTGTTGGGAATTGAAGAGGCAAGAAGGATTATGATGAATCACTTTGCAAATGCCGCAAGAAGGTTTGGATTAAGCGAGCTCTATGGATATATCTATGGTGTCTTGTTCTTCGCAGATGAGCCGTTAAGCCTAGGCGAGATTGCAGAGAAAACAGGATACTCAATTTCTCATGTAAGCTCTGCTTTAAAGCTCCTTGAAAGTGTTGGTTTAGTTACAAGGATTAAAAAGCCGGGAGATAAAAAAGCATACTTTACAGCAATAAAAAATCTAAAAGAATGGAGAAAAGCTGCCTATTATAACAAGCTTCTTGAAGATGTCCAACAAACAAGAATAAATGTTCAAAAAGCTCTTGAAGAGATTGAGAAGGATAAAAGTGAAGAAGCAGAGAAAATACGGGAAAAACTTAAATTTATGCTCAAAAGAAATGAAATAACAGAGAGAATTATAAAATTGCTCATAAAAAGCGATGAGGAAAAGCTCCTCGAAAAACTAATCCTCTGCTTAGATGAACTTGAAAAGGAAAGAGCTTAAAAAGGAAAGTAAGTAAACCATGAAGGTGATTAAATGAATCCTCTGCTTGAAGCACTTTGGTACATTCTCCCGGCATACTTCGCAAATGCTTCCCCAGTGATATTTAAAGGAAAGACTCCAATGGACTTTGGGAAAAAGTTTAAAGATGGCAGACGAATTTTAGGTGATGGAAAAACTTGGAGGGGATTCTTCGGAGGACTGCTCGCAGGAACCCTTGTTGCTGTTATCCAGTATTATTTAACCCCCAATTTCTATGGCTCCCTTGCTATGGCATTAAAATTGGGATTTGCTCTTTCTTTGGGAGCTCTTCTTGGTGATTTAATTGGAAGTTTTATAAAGAGAAGAGTGGGAATGCCCCGTGGTTATCCCGCTGTAGGATTAGACCAGTGGGGATTCATAATTACAGCACTACTTCTTGCATATCCCATAAAAGCGCTCTCAACCGGCCAAGTTCTATTTTTGCTGGTGGTTACACCATTCATTCATTGGGGAGCAAATATATTTGCATATAAAATGGGATGGAAGAGCGTTCCTTGGTAAACATTCACACTTTGCACAAACCTTTTTTAAAGTATAAAGCGTTAAATTTCTTGGTGATATCATGAAGATTAAGGTAAAATATTTTGCCCGCTTCAGAGAGCTGGCTGGGGTTAGTGAGGAGATTATAGAGCTTCCCAATGGGAGCAGAGTGAGTGATTTAATTGAAATCATAAAAGAGAGACATCCAAAGTTCAAAAATGAAGTTTTTGCCCAGAATGAAGACGCTGATGTTAATGTGTCAAGAAATGGAAGTTATGTGAGCTTTGATGAAGAACTAAAAGATGGAGACGTTGTTGCCCTCTTCCCGCCAGCGAGTGGTGGTTGAGATGCTAACTGAGAGAGATCTTGAGAGGTATGATAGACAGATTAGAATTTTTGGAGTAGAGGGTCAAGAAAAGCTCAAAAAAGCCAAGGTAGCTGTCGTTGGGGTTGGCGGACTTGGAAGCCCAGTTGCCTATTATTTAGCGGCTGCTGGAGTTGGAACCTTACTTCTAATTGATGAGCAAACACCAGAGTTGAGCAATTTAAACAGGCAGATACTTCACTGGGAGGAGGACATAGATAAGAATCCAAAGCCAATATCAGCCAAGTGGAAGCTTGAGAGATTCAATTCAGACATAAAAGTTGAGACATTTGTGGGAAGGCTTACAGAAGAGAATATTGAAGAAGTTCTGGATGATGTAGACGTTATAGTTGATTGTTTGGACAATTTCGACACAAGGTATCTTTTAGATAAGTTCGCACACAAAAGAGGAATTCCTCTGGTTCATGGGGCCGTTGAGGGCATGTTTGGACAAGTTACAACAATAATCCCCGGAAAGACAAAATGTTTGAGGGAAGTATTTCCAAAACCCCCAAAGAAAAAAGAGAAGTTCCCGATTTTAGGAGCAACAGCTGGAGTCATTGGAACCATCCAAGCAGCTGAAGTCATTAAGCTGATTACGGGTTATGGGGAAGTGCTAGCAAACAAGCTGTTGATAGTCGATTTAGCCCATGGAAGCTTTGAGATTGTTGAGCTTATCTAAGCCTTGACTTCCCCCTTTGGAGCTTCAACTTTCTTCCTCACATTAACTTCTTTTATCACAAATTCGTCGTACTCCTTACCTATCTCAATGATTTCCATCGGCTTTCCTTCTAAGTCTTGTGTTTTTATTCTAATCTCCATGTTGTACATCAACCTTCCACCGTAAAGCTGTCCATTCTTAAAGACTATCTCCATTATTCCGTTGCTGAAGCTTATTGTCATGTTTTCATTTTCAACAGTTCCGAGGAATGCCTCAATAATATACTTTAAGTCCTCATCACTTATGTTGTAGTAGAAAATCTGGCTTCCGTTAACGATGGTTGTATTTTGAGGTTCTTTTTGTAAGTAGAGCTTAACAAGGCTCACGAGATTGTACTTCCAAGTTAAATTGAGCAAATTCTCTGGAGGCATTCCAAGGGTTTCGTTAGTGAGCTTTTGCCACATTCCGTTGGCATAAAGGTAAATTTCTCCATCTTTTATTATCTCCCTCGTAAAGCTTGAGCCCCCTCCAGGAAAAGTTCTTGTCGTCGTGTTTATATCTGCCTCATACGCTTCTAAATCAATGTAGCCGACTTTCTTTGCAATTATACTCACTTCACCAGCATTAATTGTGGTGTTTCCTTGCTCTATTTTCACATCAAATGTTACACTTGTGTTCTCCAAGTACGTGAAGCTCTTTATCTTTTCCAAGTTTTTCAAGAGTTCCTCTCTCGTGTAAATCTTTGGCTTAGATTTGGTTTGTGTTTGAGTTGGAGTTTGGGATTGGGTCTCCGTTGGAGTTGATGTTTTAGTTGGTGTTGCGGTTGTTGATGTTTTTGTGACGGTGGACGTTGTTGAAGATGTCATTGTTTCTGATGTCTCTGAATGGGTTGTTGAAGTTACCTGAGTTGAGTGTGTTGGAGTTTGAGTAACCGTTGATGTTGTGGAAGTTGATTCTTTTTCCCCAATACAACCAGCAACTAAACCAACTAAAAGTATTCCAACCAGCAAAATTCCCAACTTTCTCATTCCTCTACCTCCTCAAGGTGTTTTATTCGTTCTTCTATTGATGGGTGAAAGCTCAAAACGTTGAACCATTTACCCGTTCTCTCAGGCGTTAGATTGAAGTCTGCCAGCTTCCTTAAAGCTTTAATCATTGTGTCTTTCCCACTAACTTTTGCGGCGAACTCATCTGCCTTGAACTCGTTCCTTTGGATTATCCATGATTCGATTCCAAAGAGCCAGAAAAAGAATGGAAAGAAATAGATGCCAAAGAAGACCCATGATGAGGAAAAGACCTTAATGCCGAACTTGTGAAGGACATAAACAATTCCAATCCAGAAAACAAACCAACTAATGCTCAAAGCCGCGTTTATCCAGAGGTGTTTTCCTTTTATGTGCCCTATCTCATGCGCCAGAACCGCTTTAATCTCGTCCTCTTCGAAGTTATCAACCAGATAGCGGGTTAAAACAACGTAACGGTAGCGGGGAATTATACCCGTGACCATGGCGTTGGCAAGCTTTTGGCCGGGCTTTCCTTTAACGATGATGTCCCTGACTTTAACTCCCTGCTCCTCACAGAACCTCATGAGTTCGGCCTTAAGTTCGGGGTCGAACTCACTCTTTGTCCCGACCCTAATTAGGATGAGCGGGAAAAGTGCAAAGAAAGCAAGTATTAGAATTGAGTACATGAGCAGGTCAAACCACCACTTTGAGGTCAAAGTGCTTGGTAGGTAAAGCATCAGGAGTTGCCAGATAAAGGCAAAGCCAACAATTGAACCGAGAATTATTGCGAGAGCTTTTAGAACCTCTTTTTTTGGATTTTCAATCTTCTCTTCCGTGATATTCACTCTAAGTTTAACAATTTCGTACATTATCAGGAAGATTGAGATGAGAAGCGGGGATATGATAATCGCTGCAAATACAAACGCTAGCAATATTGGGGGCAGAGGTAGCTTGTCCACTATATCCAATGCCCAGTCAAGGATTTCAAGTGCCATCGTTCCTAGAAGATAGACAAAAAATGCCCCTAAAATACAGATAACGCCAAGCTTCTGAAGCTGATAGTTCTTTTCCTTTTTGGAGATACTTCTCTTGAGGATTTTTCTCCCCCAGTGCCGCATTATTAGAGGTGGAACGACAATCGTCACGAGCCAGAGGATGAGTATAAGAATAGTCTTCATATGCTCTCACTCTCGTTGGGTTTTCTAGTTAGGAACATTATTCCAATGTTCAACATGATTATGCTGAACACAAATGAATAAGTGTTCCTTCCATCTGCACTAATGATAAGCATTATTATCCCCCCGAAGAGAATACCAAAAGCTCCAAACTTCCTGCAGAAAGCCATGCGCTCGGTAAGAGCCATAGCAATGAATATCTGGAAAAGCCCCCATCCAATGAACTCCCATCTGTGCAACAACAGGGCAACCACAAACATAAGAAGCCCGCTGAGAACAAGCATAAAAGCCCCAAGAGGCTTAATCTTTTTCATCATTATCAAATTCCCCCGTCAACAGCACTATCATTATCACCATGAAGACGCCCGTCCAGATTACTGTCTTGTTCCAAGACAGGACACCTAAGACTATCATAAACAGCCCCATTAAAAGGAAAGGATTTTCTTCAATCTCCTCTAGGAACTCATCCCAGTTCACCTTCACCACCCTTAAGAGCTTTTAGGTGATTTGCTTCTATTGAGGATAAAGCATTATGAATGAAACCCAATTCATACTTACTCCTCCAGTCTCCGGAGAAGCTCCTCTCTATTTAAGTTTTTCGCTAGTCCAAGCCCCAATGCATGTTTGAGTAAATATTCTGGGAATTCAGAATCTTCAAAGAATGCTCTAACCCCCATTTTAGGAATATAGAAAAAGTAAACCCTTTTTACTTCTTGTCCTATTTTTGCATTTGCCACCATGAAGCCTTTCTCAACGTTAACCCTCACCACTTCAAAGCCAAAAACTTCAGCCAAACTGAAAAACATCTCGAAGAGCTTTGCTTTGGCATCTCTTACGGCTTTATTCACTGCCTGTCGTGAAATTCCCAAGGTATCAGCTATCTCAATCTCTCTGAGACCCTTAGCCTTCATGAGCCAGATTCTCTCCATCCCTTCGGGTAGTTTAAACATTTTGAGCCACCTTCAGAAGAGCTTTAATAATCTCATCGGCACTTTTCGTAGTTAAAAGGTACAGTTTTTTAGGAGTTCTTATCACAACATATTCAACACTATATGCTTCCCAGAGAGCTACTGTAAGGACAAATGCAGTGCTTATGAGCACAAAAACATCATCTGCTGTAATGTTTCCAGTTTTTAAGTGGAGTATAAAGACTTCAAGAGGGATAAGAGAGTATGTAAAGATCACAATAATCCATTTTTTTGAAAACGGTACAGTGAACACAGATATATAAAATAGTCCAAATATTATAAGCCCAATATCCCCAAAATAATACCCCCTTAGAAGTCCACGTGGTAGAATTATTAAGTCAAAGAGGGCATAGATCACAAATATCGTGAACAGGAATATTTCCCACTTAAAATATTTAGCAATAGTGCCTTTCTGAAGCTTGTTAAGTGTTGTTATCTCCTCAATCTCACTGAAGGGTATCCTTATCTTCAACTTTCCAAAGACGTACTTTAGCACAATTGAATCTCCTTCAATCTCAGCTCCTGTTCCCCAAGATGCGAACAGAATTACCCAACCCAGAATCCATAATGGCCAGTACCTCTCAGGCATTGTTACTGCTTTAGGGAGAATGACGATAAGAGAGAACGCTACAACAACAAGAGCGAAAGGAATTCCGCTAAAATTCATGGGTCTTACGTTTTCAAGCTTCACCCCTCTTACCCCCCCAATGCTGCTAAAAGAGATTTGATGTCATTCTCATCACTATATGTTAAAAGATAGTTCCCATCTTTTGTGACCAAAATTAAATAGTTCGACCCAATAGCCCCCTCATACCATATAACACCCGCCATTATTCCACCAATGAGGGTAATCTGAAACAATGCCATTCTAAGTCTAATGGAATATGCATAGACTACAATAAATGCTGTGACTAAAAGAACAAAAACTAAAGCTTTGTTTTTTTCCGCTTTTGAAAAAACATGACCTGCCAATTGAAAAACTCCAAAGAGCAACCATCCAAATGCCGCAAATTTATAGGAGGTAAATAAAAGAATCCATACACCTACAATTATCATTCCTAACGGCACCAAAAGAAGCCATGGCATATATTTTGCCAAAATCACATGGCGAGCTCTTGAGGCACCTATGACATCCACGACATCTTCAGCTGTGATTACCTTTTTGAGCTCTCTAAGATATCCCCACTTTAAAATTATCCTTCCAGGTTCGAGTTCAACTTTTTTGCCCGCAAATACAAAAAGTGTTAAAGCCAAAGCTAAGAAAACCAGCCATATCATTACTTCACTTAGATAATACACTCCAACTGTAAACAAAACTAACTCTACAGAAAGTGCTATTTGAAGTTCTTTTGTGATGCCACTGCGGAGCATAGTCATCACGTCAACCTTTGTAGGTTGACAAAATATTTAAATTTTTCGATTGATCAGCATAATACCATAATTCTCTGAAGTGGTGGATCAGATTAGTAAGGCTTAAAGTCTTCATTAGAAACTACTTGGTGAGGAACCGAAAATGAACCTTGAAAAGCTTTATGAATTTCTTCACTGGCCCATGCATCCAGATGATGAAGCCACAAAGATAAGATTTGAAAGAATTGTGAGAGTTTTTGACAGGTTAATTGAAGAGAGAATTATCGAGAGCAAAGAAAAAATCACAATTCTGGACTTAGCGGCTGGAACTGGAATTGCTGGTGCTGCATTAACTAAGGCCTTTAGTAATAAAGGAGTTAAAGTTGAGCTGACTGCTGTCGATCTAAGAGAAAAAGACCTGCACCTCATTGATGAGTGGATTAAATCATACAGTGTTAATGCAGAGGCAAACATTGTTGTAGCAGATATAAGAGAACTCCACAGGTATTTTGAAGAAGCCCACTATGACATTGTCATACTCTGGGGATTAACAATGCCCCACTTTGACCCCTTTGATACGGTAAGGATTTTTGCCAACGTCTCTTATGTTCTTAAAGAAGATGGGATTTTCCTAATGGAGGAATCAGACAGAGTGTTCGGTATTCTCTATAACACAGGCTACAAAGATTTCCTTATTGAAACCAAGACAGAGGATTACACACTGGTTTCAATTCATGAAGGCTACAACCTAAAGAGAGGCATGTTCAAGAGAACATACTACAAACTACCTGGTTTTGAAAAAATTGCTGAGGAAGAACACAGATTATGGGACATAGCCGGAATACTGGGAATAGGGGGCATTTTCTTTAAAGACTTCAAATTAATAACCAAAGGGCAACATGAAGTTTTGGGAGTTGCAGACGTTTTGGTCTTCAAAAATCCACGAAAGAATATGCCACTTAATGAATTTGTGGAGGGTTAAAAATGCTCGCAAAGCTGTTTAAGAAGCCAGATGATTTTGACGTTGATAAAGCTATTGAGTTAGTTTCCTCAAGAAAAACTGGAGGCATTGCAATCTTTTTGGGCAAAGTTAGAGAAGAAAGCCATGGACGAAAAGTAAAGAAGCTAATTTATGAAGCCTACGAAGAGATGGCTCTCAAGGAAATGGAAAAAATCAGGAAAGAAGCAAAAGAAAAATTTCCAATTGAAGAAATCCTGATTTGGCACCGCTACGGCGAACTTGAAGTTGGAGAGAACACAATACTAATAGTAGCAGCTGGAAAGCATAGAAAAGAGGCATTTGAAGCATGTATATGGGCAGTAGACGAAGTCAAAAAAAGGGTTCCCATTTGGAAGAAGGAGGTAACCGATAAGGGCGAATTCTGGATAGAGGGGGATAAAATAATACCAGCAGACTAATTGCTGTACATTTTTGTACTCTTCATTTTTTGCAAACTAAATACAGTAGTAATAAAAATCCGCATAGAAAAAGTATATATAGCTCTTCTCCACTTCTATCTTTGGTGGAGCTAAATGGAGAATGTCATAAGCACCACTGTTTCCCATGTGGGTATTAGAGGAAGTTTAAATATTGCAGCCATAGGAAAGCCCCCATGGAGCAATTATTCTCACTCAGGAAAGCTTGAAAGATTAATTTTACAGTTAGGACAGGGAAAAGGTAAATTTTCTGAAGTTACAGGGATTCCAAGGTCTCTTGGATGTATTGGAAACAATGAATTCATACTTAGAAGAGAACCATTAAGCGTTGAAAGAGTTAAAGAAATTGTCAAAGAGTTCTACTTTACCAAAGGTAGGGAGCTTTATTTAACTAACTATGATAGCCCCGAATACCTAGTCAGAATTGCAAGATACGCAGCAGCACTTGGAATTAAAGAGGTTTATGCCATCATTAGATTAGAAGATGTTGAAAAGATATCCCCAGAGGAAGATATTAACTTTATAGTAGAACTTGAGTATTCTCCAGAAAATTTCAAAAAGCTTGAAAAACTAAAATGGGTTTACGGAGCTCTTATAATGATGACATACAGAGAGTATCAAAAATTCCTTAAGCATCCACCCCAGTTCCATGGGGAGATGTACATCGATATACTATATCCCGGTTCACTAAGATATGTCAATTTCAACCTTATTGAAATGAGGAGAATCCATTCTCCAACTACTGATACTTACCATGATTGTCTCGCTGGGACATTAGCAATAACTGCAGATGGATACGCTCTACCTTGCCCACTCTTAAGAAATTTTGTCGTTGGAGACGCTAAAAGCGAGAGCATAAAACAACTCCTGAGAAAAAAGAGGCTCAAAAACTTCTGGAAATTAACTAAAGATAACATTGAAGGCTGCAGTACTTGCCCATTTAAGTACCTCTGCCATGACTGCAGAGCCCTTGAATATCAAGCAAGTGGTGACATTTTTGGAGTTGAATATTGCAACATAGGCTAGAACTCTAAAATCGATCTATACCCGCTTCCATCCCTTTTTACTCTCTCTGCAAATTTATAATTTGGTTCAATTCCCTCCAATAGGTCAAAATAATAAATTGCGAACTTTTTGACATACCTACTAAACTCAAATATCTTAGCTCCAATGTCTTCCTTTGATGAAAAATACCATTCGATAAGATATCCTTGAGGTTTTAAAACTCCAAGGTGAATCTCATAATTCCTAAACTTCCCAAGGATTTTCTCAGAAAGCTCATCGGTTATACCACAGAAACCCCTGTTATATGCAGTCATGTCAACCAACGCATAATATTTTCGAATTATTCCCGTTTCTTCAAGTCTTCTAATCATGTAGCTAATTGTGGGTCTGGATTTCCCTAAAAGCTCAGACATTTTTGTCGGGCTAGTTCTAGCATCATATTTCAGTATGTCCATTAAGACAGCATAATCATAACTCAAATTCCAATCTCCAAATTCCTTGGGCTTCTCTGGATAAGCTCTCACTTCATAATATTCGTAATCATCGGAATACCTTGATAGGAGTTCGTCAATTAGATTCGTTTGTTCTTTTGGGACATGGAGAACAGCAGAAATTCCATTTTTAAATCCAAACATTGCGGCTATTGATGGAATAAATGGGTTTCTTGCCATTTGAAGTGCAACTCTCCTTATATCTTCTCTAGGAACAGACAAAAATGCCACATAGCTCTTCAATCCAAGCTTTGCAATATCATATATAGCAGAAACATGGACATATTTGCCATAATACTTGTCATAAAGCCTTTTGAGTTTATAGTAATCTATACCTTCCTCTTTTGCTATTTTTAAAAGACTTCCCCTCGGAGATTTCTCCAAGATTTCAGCAAGATACTCAACTTCCTCAATTTTTACTTCGTTCATTTGACCCCACTAAGAAAAAGTTTTATGCAATCAGAATTAAATTATTTTTGGTGATGGTTATGGTTAAGATTGAGGTTGTTGATATTGAAAAACCAGAAGGAGTTGAGTGCATTATTGGACAAGGCAATTTCTCAATCTTCACAATTGATGACTTAGCGAGAGCACTACTAACAACTGTTCCAGGGATCAAATTTGGGATAGCTATGAATGAGGCAAAACCACAGCTGACAAGATACACCGGGAATGACAAAGAACTAGAGGAGCTTGCTGCAAAGAATGCCGTAAAAATTGGTGCTGGGCATGTGTTTGTAATTCTTATGAGAAATGCATTTCCAATAAACGTCCTTAACACAGTTAAAAACCATCCAGCAGTTGCTATGGTCTACGGGGCAAGTGAGAATCCAATGCAGGTTATAGTTGCAGAAACAGAACTAGGAAGATCAGTTCTTGGAATAGTTGATGGCAAAGCTGCAAACAAAATTGAGACAGAAGAACAGAAAAAAGAGAGAAGAGAACTCGTTGAAAAGATTGGCTACACTATTGACTGAAACAGAATAATATAACGTTTGCTACACTTTTGTTCACTTTTGTTTATTATACTTAGACTTTAATTGTTAATCCATATTTAAAGGCCTTTTAGAGTTGCATTGTGATTAGTAAAATTTATATAAAGGTTTCATAGCCCTTAGAGAGATAAAAACTTACTTATCGGTGATAAACGTGGAGATAGTATTCATAACTTCAAACAAAGGTAAAGTCGAAGAAGCTCAAAAATATTTCACCCCTTTAGGAATCAAAATTATCCAACAAAAAATTGAATACCCTGAAGTTCAGGCAAAAGAGCTGGAGGAAGTTGTTGAATTTGCCATTAAATGGCTCAAAGACAAGATTGATAAACCATTTTTCATAGATGATTCAGGACTGTTTATCGAGGCATTAAACGGATTTCCAGGAGTTTATTCTGCATATGTATTCAAAACTCTTGGAAATGAAGGTATTCTAAAGCTTATGGATGGAGTTGAAAATAGAAAGGCATATTTCAAGAGTGTTATCGGATATTATGATGGAGAGATACACATTTTCAAAGGAATAGTAAATGGAAGAATTGGATACAAAAAAAGAGGAAGCTTAGGTTTTGGATTCGATCCGATATTCATTCCCGAGGGATTTAACAAAACTTTTGCCGAAATGACAACTGAAGAAAAGAATAAGATATCACATAGAGGCAAGGCTTTAATGGCATTCTCAAAATGGCTAAAAGAAAACCTTATATAATGGTTAAACGACAAAGAAGATGGGTCATAAGTTGAAGAAATGACAACAAGGTGAGGGACCTAGAATGGGGGAGATCCTAGATAGAATTGATTTAAGGCTCCTTGAAGAGCTAAAGGAAAACGCGAGAGAGAACATAGCAACACTCAGCAAAAAGTTAGGCATACCCAGGACAACCGTTCACTACCGCATAAAAAAGCTTGTTGAAGAAGGAATTATAGAGAAATTCACAATAAAGCCAAATTACAAAAAGCTTAACTTAGGAACAACAGCTTTCATTTTGGCACGTTATGATCCAGATTCGGGATTAACTCAAAGAGAGGTTGCAGAAAAAGTAGCTAGAATTAATGGTGTCTACGAAGTACACATTATAGCTGGAGAATGGGATCTGCTTATAAAAGTTAGAGCCTCTTCAGCTGAAGACATTGGGAAGATAGTTATTGATAAGTTACGGGAGATAAAGGGCATTGATCAAACCGTAACAATGGTATCATTTGTTACTGTGAAAGAAGATGTTTGATTGATTAGGGCGATGATTACCGTTCTCCTTCCTGATTTTATGATGATGCGAGGAGTTAGATGAGCCCTTCATGAGGTTTGCTCTAGCTAAGCTAATTTTAAGAGTAAAAGCTTATTTGATTAAAGCCTTGTAATCTTCGAGTGCATTCCCCAGATTGATGGCACTTCTGTTCACTCTTAATAATAGACACTTTGTAGAAACTTGTAAAACATACTATGTAGCAGACTTTTACTCAAAAATCAGCACTCTCAAACAAAAGAACTTGTTAAAATGGTGGGGGCGCGGGGATTTGAACCCCGGTCCGCGGGTTTCTCCGGGTCAGAGCTCCAAAGGCTCATCCCCAAATCAGCAAACCCGCCTGTCTTCACACCTCTGGAGCCCGCGATGATGGACCAGGCTACACCACGCCCCCACGTTCAATACTCCTTAGATGTTGATCAGCTTATAAGCTTTATCCTTCCTAATTTTGCGGAAAGTTTTATTAACTTTAACTTACAAAAATATTTTGGTGAGTGTCATGACTGCAATAATGATCGGACAAGACAAATTCAAGATTAGTGAAGATGAAGTAGCTAAAAGGGAACTTAAGGTCACAAAGGTTAGTGATGATGTCATACAAGTACAAGAAGAAATTCACGGGATTATAGCCCTTGTAGGAGCAACAAGCAGTGTGAACATCAAAAAAGAAGAGCTTAAAAACCTGATCAAAGTTGTTAAAGAAGAGTTTGGTTGGACTGATATCTGTGAATGATAAATATAAAAGAACCCTTTCCTTTTCCTTTATATTTTAAAAGTAAATGTTTTCACAAATCAGCAACTTTTTTCGAGTTTTTGTATCATTTGTAGTGATACATTTTTGCTTAACAAAATTTTATAAGGCTAAAATAACATATGGTTATTTGGTGACGAAAATGGCAATTGGAGAGAAAATAACAATTAGCGTTATAAAAGCAGATATCGGAGGCTGGCCAGGACATCACAAAGTTCATCCAGCCTTGATAGAAAGAGCAAAGGAAGTTCTTTCAAAAGCAAAAGAAGAGGGAACAATCATCGACTTCCATGTCACATACTGTGGCGATGATTTGCAACTGATAATGACGCACAAGAAAGGAGTTGACAGTCCAGATATCCACGGCTTGGCTTGGAACGCATTTAAAGAGGCAACTGAAGTAGCTAAAGAGCTTGGCCTTTATGGAGCTGGGCAAGACTTGCTTAAAGACGCATTCAGCGGAAACATTAGAGGAATGGGTCCGGGAGCTGCTGAAATGGAAATCACTCTAAGAAAAAGCGAGCCAATAGTGACGTTCCATATGGACAAAACTGAGCCAGGAGCATTCAATCTGCCAATCTTCAGAATGTTTGCTGACCCATTCAACACAGCTGGACTTGTAATTGATCCAAACATGCACATGGGATTCCGCTTCGAGATTTGGGACATACTGGAGCACAAGAGAGTTATAATGAGCTCTCCAGAGGAGCTCTACGACATCTTAGCATTAATCGGAGCAAAATCAAGATATGTCATAAAAAGTGTCTATCCAAAAGAGGGTCACAAGATACCAAAGGATGAACCTGTTGCTGTCATTTCTACAGAAAAGCTCTTTGAAATTGCCGGCGAGTACGTAGGAAAAGATGATCCAGTTGCAATAGTAAGAGCCCAAAGCGGTTTGCCAGCTCTTGGAGAGGTCTTAGAGCCATTTGCATTCCCACACTTGGTAAGCGGTTGGATGAGGGGTTCACACAACGGACCAATAATGCCCGTACCACTCAAATATGCAACACCCTCAAGATTCGACGGACCTCCAAGAGTTGTTGCATTAGGATGGCAGATAAGCCCAGAAGGGAAGCTCATAGGGCCAGTTGACCTCTTTGATGATCCAGCATTTGATTGGGCAAGACAGAAGGCGTTGGAGATTACAGACTACATGAGAAGACACGGCCCATTTGAGCCACACCGCCTACCACTTGAAGACATGGAGTACACTACATTGCCAGGAATTCTTGAAAGACTCAAAGATAGATTTAAGCCTCTCTAAAGCCTCTATTCTTTTTAATTTTCACGTACTTATTTGTACATGTTCTTGGGAGCTTTCTCATTCAAAAACCTTAAATAATTCTTTTCTAAACTAACACTCAGAGTGATATGGAGGGATCAGCATGAAATTCACAGTCCTCAAAATTAAGCTGGACAGTGAAGAAATCAAAATGGAAAGCGTGGAGAAGGAAGGGATATATGGAATCATAGACTACGCTCTTTACCTTCATGATGAGGTTTACAAAACATACGAAGTTGATCCTTATGACCCAATGAATGTCACAGTTTTCGGAAAAGGTCCATTTGCCGGTTCTGTTCTTCCAGGAGCACACAGATTGATGTTTGTCTTTCGCTCACCACTCTACGGAGTCATCTTTCCTTCAGCGATGGGTGGAGCAGCATATCAGTTCCAGAGAGTTGGAGTGGACTTTGTAGTTCTTGAAGGTAAGAGAGAGAAGCCAACCATAATTCTTCTACAAGGAGATGGAGAAAACATCAACGTTGAGTTGCATGAAATAGAGTTGGAAAAAGTTATCGAAATCTGGAAGGGATACAAGGGAGAAGAAGGCGTCTATGCCCTAACTGAATATCTCATAGATAACTTCAAGGATAAATTTGACAGTGAATTTAGAATTGCCTGTGTTGGTCCAGCTTCACTCAACTCGAACTTTGGGGCCATCTTCTCACAGACGTTAAAGAATGGAAAGCGTGTAGAAGGAAGCGAGGACTGGGCAGCAAGAGGAGGAAGCGGAAGCGTCTTGATGAGAGCTCATAACGTTGTTGCGATAATCTTTGGAGGAAAAGCAAAGAAAAAATTCCCCAAAGAGAACATTGGGGACATAAAAGTCGCAAGACCTATAGTTGAGGGGGTTCACAAAAAACCAATGTTCCAAATTATCAGTGAAAAGACTACAAAGTATAAATACAATCCAAAGCTGAAGACTGGTGGAACTTTTGGTGGAAACTATCCAGCTGAAGGCGACTTCGTGCCAATTCTAAACTGGCAGATGCCCTACATTAACAAAGAGGAGAGAATCAAGATTCACGAGAACATAATGAAGCACTACTGGGAGCCTTTCAACAAGGAAGCTATTGAAACTAAGAACTGGACGACTTGTGGTGAACCGTGTCCTGTCGTCTGTAAGAAGTTCCGTAGAGGTCACCACGTCGAGTATGAGCCTTATGAAGCTAACGGACCATTAAGCGGAAGCATAGCACTTAGGGCAAGCGATATAAGTGTTCACGCTGTTGATGCAATGGGCTTTGATGCAATAGAATTCGGTGGTCTAGCTGCATGGGTTCTTGAGCTCGTTTACAGAGGACTTCTCAAGCCAGAAGAAGTTGGCTTAAGCGATAAGCCAGAGTTCAACAAAGATGCCCTAATTCTGAAACCTGTTGAAGCGAGCGAAAAGAATGCAAAGCTTGTTGCAGAATTAGCCCATAAAGTGGCTTTTGCAGAAACTGAAATTGCCAAGATTTTAGGCTTGGGAAAGAGAAAAGCAAGCGCAATTCTTGATGAGAAGTTCAAGGATAGATTAAACTATGGCGAGAGCTTCAAAGACTATGCAGTCTTTACACCTCTTGGTGAAGATGGAGAAATCTGTCCAACAATGTATTGGGCAATAGGAAATTACATTCCGTTGCCAATTCAAGGAAGATACTGGACATTCTACCAGTTTGGAGTTTTCCTTGAGCCCGAAGAGCTTGCCCAGAAGATAGTGGCAAGCGCCTTATGGGAGTTCTGGTATGACAATGTTGGGTGGTGTAGATTCCATAGAGGTTGGATGAAACCAGTTCTCAAAGCTCTCTTCCTCGAAGCCTATGGTGAGAATGTCGACATGGAAGAACACGCAAAGAAAGTCATAAGAAAGCTCATAAACTATGCAAAGAAAGCGGGTTATGAGCCTGTATTCTGGGACAGCATGAGAGTCATTGATTTAGTTGTTGCAGGTGCGGAAGAGTTTGGAAATGAGAAGTGGGCAGAGAAGTTCAAGGAGGACAAAGTTGGCACTGCAAAAGAATACCTCAAGAGAGTGCTCGATGCTTACAGTGAAATTTTAGGAGTTGATTGGACAATTTAAATTTTCCTTCTTACTTATCTACATATCCAAAAATAAAAATTCGAGGTGATATCTATGAAATTGAAAGAGCCAATTATTGCAATTAATTTTAAGACGTATGCCCAAGCTACTGGAGAAGGAGCTTTGAGAATTGCCAAAGCCGCTGAAAAGGTTTATAAGGAGACGGGGATAACAATTGTAGTTGCTCCGCAGTTAGCTGACCTCTACAGAATAGCTCAAGAGGTTGAGATTCCAGTCTTTGCCCAGCATATTGACCCAATAAAGCCTGGCAGTCATACAGGCCACGTTCTGCCAGAGGCTGTTAAAGAGGCTGGAGCTGTTGGAACCCTTTTGAACCACTCAGAGAACAGAATGCTTTTGGCTGATTTAGAGGCTGCAATCAGGAGAGCTGAAGAAGTTGGCTTAATGACAATGGTCTGTTCAAACAATCCAAAGGTTTCAGCAGCTGTTGCTGCCTTAGACCCAGATTATGTTGCCGTTGAGCCTCCTGAGCTTATTGGAACCGGCATACCTGTGAGTAAAGCAAAACCAGAAGTTATTACAGACACTGTCGAGCTGGTTAAGAAAGTCAATCCTAATGTGAAAGTCCTCTGTGGTGCTGGAATTTCAACTGGAGAAGACGTAAAGAAGGCATTAGAACTTGGAACAGTTGGTGTCCTCTTAGCGAGCGGAGTTACAAAAGCAAAAGACCCAGAAAAAGCAATTTGGAATTTAGTTTCCCTGATTGTTTGAATTCTCAATTCCCTTTAAATTTTTCTGACTAAAGTTATATAACGGGAATCTATGCCTTCTCAATAACTATTAGATCGGCCTCGATATCTTCAAGAGAAGAATTCCAGCCACCGACAACATACCTTTTTCCGTCTTCAGTCTCAACAGTGATATTTGAAATAACCTTAGCTTTATCTTCGTAGTAGTCCACTATCCTACCCTCAATTTCTACAGGTTCTTTGCTTTTAACGAACTTCCCTATGACTCTAACTTTTGAATTCATTAAGTTAAAGAGCCGTATATCCCTAACTAACTTTCTTATGTGAATATACTCTTTTGGAAGAATCAACTTCCTTTCTTCCTCATACACAGTCTTTCCGGTAGGCCAGAGGGCATGATAGAAATATCGGTCAAACATGAACAGTAAATTTTCATCTTTAATTATCATTGCGTAGCCGTGAAGACTTGAAGTTCCTGACATCAGGGCTTCACTCGGTGCATAAATTCCCATCTCTTTATCTTGGATCAAAATAAATGGATCTGGAACCTCCCTAATCTTGATTTTATGAGCAACTGGGGGAACTTTGCCTGTTCCATATACAAATAAATCTATCTCGACACCCATCTTTTTCTTCTTCATGAGGTCATCTTGAATTTTCCTCAAGAAAGAGAGAGGAAGAGCCAAAGATATATGCCTCTTGGCATTTTTGATGGCATCTTTTACATATTTTTCAAAGGTTATCTTGCTTTTCACTACGATTATATTCCCTATCTCACCCTCTCCCGGGTTGTAAAGCTCCTTCAGCATTTCTTTTACCAAATTAACTTTTCTGACATATTTACGCTCGATTTCAGAGAAAACTTTTTCTGGATTAACTGCAACTACCTTTTTAGGTCTACCACCGATTGTTATTACAAATCCTTTGCCCATAAGAGTTCTAATTACGTCGTATATCCTTGGCTGAGGAACTTTTGAGAGAGTTGCCAATTCACCAGCTGTTAAAGGTCCTTCCTTGATTAGGGTAAGGTATGCACTAACCTCATACTCATTGAATCCTAGCTCCTTGAGGAGTTCTTTAAGTTCTTTTTCGCTCATATTATCCCTCAGATTATCGCTTTTTCGGTGCTCTTATCAAAGACATGAATATTGTCAAGGTCTATGATTATGCTAATTTCTTTCTTTAACTCTACTGCTACATGACCAGGTATTTTAACTTTTATGATTTTACTCCCCACTCTTGCATGGATTATTGTATCAGTTCCCAGCGCTTCTACAAAATCAACCACACCTTTAATCTTTGCCTTTCTTTTGACGTGCAGAAATTCAGAGATGCCCTCAACAGTCATGTGCTCCGGCCTTATTCCAAACACAACAGTTTTGTTAATGTAATCTCTAAGGAGTTCCCCCAACTCCTCAGGGAGAGGCACTTCAAATCCTTCTCCCTCTAAAACAACACCTTTATCAGTTTCTTTGACAGTAACATCAACAATGTTCATCTCTGGGGCCCCTATGAAAGTTGCAACAAAGATTGAATTTGGCTTCGAGTAAACTTCCACTGGTGGCCCTACTTGTAGGACTTTTCCTTGCCTCATCACAGCAATTCTGTCACCCATTGTCATTGCCTCAACCTGATCGTGGGTAACATAAATCGTCGTGACCTTAAGCTGAGCTTGAAGCTTTTTAATTTCAGCACGCATCATGACTCTGAGCTTTGCATCTAAATTTGAGAGAGGTTCGTCCATTAAGAGAACATCAGGCTCAACAACAATAGCCCTAGCAACTGCAACTCTTTGCCTCTGACCACCACTTAGCTGGGCAGGATATCTGTCCAAAAGCTCCTCTATCTGCAAAAGCTCAGCAACCCACTTGACTTTTTTTCTAATTTCATTTTCTGGGTATTTCTTTATCCTCAATGGAAACGCTATGTTGTCGTAGACTTTCATATGCGGCCATACTGCATAGCTCTGGAAGACCATCGAAATGTTTCTGTCCTTTGGGGGCAGATATGTTACGTCTCTATCCCCAAACCATATCTTTCCCGCTGTTGGTATTTCTAGTCCAGAGATCATTCTAAGTGTTGTTGTTTTCCCACAGCCACTCGGCCCTAAAAGAACCAAAAATTCACCATCTTTTATCGTTAGGTTTATTCCATCAACTGCTTTTACCCTTCCCTTGTCAAAATACTTCTTGAGGTTTTCAAGTCTAACTTCAACCATGTTAACACCTCACTTGAGTGTTATACCCCACATTGTGATTAAATACTTCCTTGCGAAGAAGACGAACAGCATAGCTGGGAGCATCATTATAAATGCAGCAGCAAATTTGTAATAATCAGGTGCAGCTCCACCACTAGCCCCTGCCATTATCGATAATATTTGGGCAGGCAGAGTTCTGTGCTGAAGAGTTAAAACCGATGCAACAAAGACCTCGTTCCACGACATGACAAAGGTAAACATTGCAGCTGCTGCCAATCCTGGAAGGGCCAATGGAAGAGTTATCCTAAGAAATGCCCCAAGTCTCGTTAATCCAAAGACCATTGCAGCCTCTTCAAGCTCAGTGGAAACTCCAGCAAAGATGCTTGAAGTTATGAGAACAACAAAGGGAAGAGCCATTGCAGTGTGAGCCAATGCAACACCAAGCAGAGTATCTATGAGATTCAGCCTGATGTAAAGCACAACCAGAGGTATTGCCATGACGGGAATTGGAAACATCCTCAGTGCAACTATCGAGAGTTTTATGGTGTCCTTTGCTGGGAAGATGAACTTTGCTATTGCGTAACCTGCGGGAATTCCAAGAGCGAAGCTTATAATTATTGTCAAAACTGCCACGATAATGCTGTTTTTAATAGCATCAAGAGCCCTAAGTGTAAATAGCAAAGTATAAACCCACTGCTTTGTATAGTGAAAGGGAATTATCTTGCTAGGATCATAGTAATCAAGCTTTGATGAAAATGCATAAAGGGTCACTACTATCAATGGCACAACTATCCAAGCAACGACCGTAAAAACGAACGTGTAAAAGGCTATTTGCTTAAGCATGAACTTTGTCTTCTCATTCATTCTTTCACCTCCAAATACTCAGCTTTCATGAACTTGATGTACATGGCTCCAAGAACAATTGAAAGCGCAGCAATTGTCAATGCATAGATTGAAGCAACACCATAGTCCTTAATCTCGGTGAGCTGATAGAAACCTTCTCCAGCCAAAATTGGGATATCCCTCCCTGCCAAGATCCAGACGATACCGAAGACCTGCATTGCAAAGAGCGTTCTTATTATTAGGGCACTCTGGATACTTGGTTTCAATAGTGGAATCACTATTTTCCTTAACTTTGTCCAATAATCCGCCCCAAACACTTCTGCTGCTTCCAAGTACTCCGGACTTATCATCTGCAAACCGGCTAGGATAATAACGAATACAATTGCAGTCGCTCTCCAAAGCTCCGCTAGGACTATTGCTAAAAATTCCATATGCCTAAATTGATAACCAAAGAAATAAACCGGATTATCAATTAATCCAATGTTCAGAAATAGCTTATTCAAAAATCCGCTTGGAGAAAGCATGGCATACCAAATCAGACCTGCAGCAACATCGCTAATCGTGAGGGGAATTATTAAAGCATAAAGCGCTAAATCTTTACCTTTAAATGCCCTGTTCATAACCAGGGCTAAAACTAATGCCAAACCAACTTGAGTAGGCACAATAACGGCAGCTAAACCGATAGTATATTTAAGAGCATCCCAAAAACGGGGATCACTAATCGTTCTATTAACAGTTGCAAGAGAAAAAGCACCATTCTCAGTGAAAGCTAAATACAGAGCTTGAATAAGGGGATAACCAACAAAAAACATCAGATATGCAAAAGCCGGCAAAATTAAAAGATAGGGAAGATAGGAGGCCTTAACCTTCATATTCCTCCCTCATGGAACTTCTACGCCTTGCTCCTCAAAGAGTCCAATAAGCTTTGGCTTAAGCTCTTTTGTGACTGCCGCTGGATCTTCGCCCTTAAGAACTATTCTCTCAAATGCTGTTCTGTAAATGTCCTTGAATTCACCACCTTTTGCTCCAAGGTTTGGAATCATTGCAACAACTGCATCTGGTGTTGCGGACTGTACAGCAACACCTTCAGCCAGAATCTTAAGTGGTCCTTCTGGTAATACACCACTTGCTTCTTTGACTGTTGGGAAGAATCCAACCTTCTCAAGGACTTTAACCTGTGTCTCTGGTCTTGTGAGGTAATCAATTAACTTCCATGCTTCCTCTGGGTGTGGAGCGCCCTTTGGAATTGCCAATCCTGCAACTACTAAGATAAATCCTCTTCCCTTTGGTCCTCTTGGAACAGGAACAACTACGAATTGATCTGGACTTGTCTCAATTGCGTTTTTAATTCTTGCAGTGTGATCCCAAGCAATAAGAACCTCTCCTCTTAAGAGCGGCTCAGCCATTGCATCCCAAGTTGTGCTTGCTGGGTTTACATACGGCCAGAGCTCCTTGAGGTAGTTCCACATTGTAACTGCCTCTGGGCTGTCAAATGCCTTTGTTTGGTAACCAGTGAATGATGGATAGATGTACCCGTGGAGGAATCTTACAAAGAGTCCTTTTGGTCCAGCTGGAAATCCGACTTGTGGCTTTCCTGTTGCCTCTTTAAGCTTCTTGGCCCAAGCTAAGAATGCATCGTAAGTCCACTTGTCAGTTCCCTTCATAACATCCTCCTTTGTAAGTCCATCTGGCAAGTACTCAAATGCCTTCTTGTTGATTACCATAACGTATGTAGCACTCATCCATGGAACGTAAACCTTCTTTCCTCCAATTGTTGCATATTTCTCAAAGGTTGTTATGAAAGTTCTTCCCTCAAGCTTCGGCATTCCGCTTAAGTCCATGAGCCAGCCTTTTGAGTTAAAGTAATCTAGACCACCATGCAAGTCACCGATGAGATCAATAGTAACTTTTCCAGCTTTTTCCTCAGCCTCAAGTCTTGTAGCCATGTCAGAATAGCTTATGGGTATGAAATCAACATCAATTCCCGTCTCTTTCTTAAATCCGCTCAGGAGCTCTTCTTGAACAAAAACTCTCTCCTCTGGTGGATTTAGCTGTGTTGAGAGCCAAATAAGCTTTACTGCTTCTTTTGGCTGCTCAGTAGTTGTTGGCTGTTCAGAAGTAGTCGGTGTTGTTGTCTTTTCGCCACCTATGCACCCACTTACTATCGCTCCTAAAAGAACGAAAACCAAAAGCCCCACAATTTTTGCTTTTCGGTTCATTAACCCTCACCTCAGTGCAGTAAGTCACTAAAATCTACTTCAAGGAGATATATAAACATTATGATAAAACCACTTTTAGTTGTTGTATTTTGTAAAGGAAACCAAAAAAAGAAGAGGAGAAATTAGAGTTTTACAATCTTTCCAGTTCTAGAAGACTCGTAAGCTGCCAAAACTATCTCCAAGTTTTTCTTTGCATCTTCCCCAGTTATTGGGGGTTCTTTATCCTCAAGTATGGATTCTATAAAGTATTTAACAATGTTTTCGACATCTGGCCTCTCCCAGTAAATCTTTTCAGCCCTGTCTTGGTACACTGTGAAATCGGGATACGCTGTTCTTATATCCAAAAAGCCGTCCTTACCAAGGATATAGTATTTCATTTCAAGCCCATAGGGATAGCCTCTTGGGTTGCCCCAGCCAGCATTTAACACCGCAGTGACACCATTCCTGAATTCTAAAACTGCAGTCCCAATGTCATCAACTGGAAATCCATAAATCTTCGAACCAATATCGGCGTAAACCCTCTTAACATCGCTCTCTGTCAACCAGAGGAGAGAATCAATTCCATGTGGTGCAGTGTCCATAAATCCTCCTCCACCAGACTTTCTAACATCGAGGAACCAAGTCATATCCAAGCCTTCAAGGAATATTGGTGGCTTAACATACTCTGAAATTGCATAGATGTATTCCAACTTTCCTATTTCTCCGTTTTCAATCATGCTCTTTGCTTTCCTAAGAGGAATTGTGAATCTTGGATTGAAAGGAACCATTAGTTTAACCCCAGCCTTCTTGGCTGCTTTGATAATTTCGTCAGCATCTTCAAGAGTCAAAGCAATTGGCTTTTCTAGGAGAAGATGTTTCCCCTCTTCAATAACTCTAAGGGCAACTTCCTTATGGCGGTAAGTCTCAATTGCGACATAAACAGCATCAACTTTTTTATCCTTCAGCAAGTCTTCATAGTTCTTATAGAATTTAGCCTTAAGTCTCTGAGCTTCCCTTTTAGCAACATCAGAATTAGAACCATCTCCGGAAATTGCATACAGCTTAGCTTTTGGATTGGAAGCAAAAGTTGATCCATACCTGATGGCATGAGGATGAGCATAGCTTATAATTCCAATGTTAATTTTCATACTACCACCCCCTTGAGGTTAACAGGTTCCTCTTTGTGAGCTGATTCAATGGCCTTTTCAGCGATTTGAAGTGCTATCAATGCATCTCTCGCTGTAATCACTGGCTCTTCTTTTCCAAGAATTACACGGAAGAAGTGCCTCAATTCTCTTTCGAATGCATCTGGAAATGTTGAGAGCATTGGGGAAAATCTAGGCATTTCAAAGTGACTCTTAATGACACCAACAACTGGAGTGTCCATTGGAGTGTAGCGAATCCTTCCATTTTTGCCAAGAATATCGAGATGATGGTAGAACACACCATAACGAGCTGGATACGAATATGCCCAGCTCACCTCAGCTATTCCAGTCTTTCCCCCCTCAAACTGTATCATCATGACAAAGTGATCGTATGTGTTGTTAACCCTCGCTTCCTTCCTTATCTCTTTTCCAATTCCAAGAACCCTAACAGGCTCGCTCTCAAAGAACCACCTCAAGAAATCAGTGACATGGACTCCTAAATCAATTGCAACTCCCCCACCTTTATGAGGCTTCCAGTACCATGCACTTTCTGGAAAAGGAAGTCTTTGAACCTCTGCTTTTCTAATTTGCATTGGTAAGATGTTTCTCTTTTTGATAATTTCTTTTATCTGCATCCATCTCTTATCAAATCTCCTCGTGTGTCCAACCAAAAGCCACAATCCTTCTTTTTCTGCTGTCTTTATCATTTTTTCTGCTTCTTCACTTCTTAAGGCGATTGGTTTTTCAACAATGACATGCTTGCCAGCTTTCAGTGCTTTAATTGCAATCTCAGCATGAGTATAAGTTGGGGTTAGAATTTCAACAACATCCAAATCTAAGTCAAGAAATTCATCCAAATTTGTAAAATACTTAGCATTAAACTCTTTTGCGGCTTCTCTTGCTTTCTTTTCTTTAATATCCATAAAGGCCACAACTTTTATTATTTCAATGTTTTTAAGGGCGTTCTTATGGGCCAAATTGAATATATTTCCACAACCTACAACGCCTACTCTTAGCTTCCGCTCAGGCATATGGCATCACTAATAGTAACCGACAAACAAAAAGTATATAACATTTTTCATTATAAACCACTTTAGATGGTTGTATTTTTCAGGTGATGAAAATGAAAGTTATGGTGGGAATACCCAGCTACAACAATGCTGACACCATAGGCTTTGTAGTTAAGCAAGCAGCTGAAGGATTGAAAAAATATTTTGGTGGAGGAATAATAGCTAATGCCGATGGTGGGAGCAGTGATGGAACGAGAGAAGTAGTCATGAAGACCAAAGTTCCGGAAGGAGTGGAAGTAATGAGCTTCGTTTATAAATGGCCAATTCCCGGCAAAGGTAGCGCAATGAAAGAGCTTATGGAACTTGCAAGGGAAAAAGGTGTTGATGTTCTTGTTTTTGTTGACAGCGATTTGAGAAGTATAACTCCAGAATGGATTTACAAATTTGCTAAGCCTATCGAGGATGGTTATGATTTCGTTGCTCCGCTCTATATAAGGCACAAATATGACGGGACAATAACAAACAACATCGCTTATCCAATGACCGCATCTCTGTATGGCTACAATGTTAGGCAACCAATTGGAGGAGATTTCGGGATTAGTGCAGAGCTGATTGATGTTTATTTAGCGGATGAAGAGACTTGGAAAACAGATGTTGCAAGATTTGGTGTTGATATCTTTTTAACCACAACAGCCCTAGCTGAGGGATTCAGAGTAATTCAAACAGCCCTTGGCTTGAAGATACACAATCCAAAGGATCCAGCTGCTTCACTTGGCCCAATGTTCAACCAAGTCGTGGGAACTTTGTTCATGTTAATGAAGAAATATGAGGAGAAGTGGAAGCCAGTTAAGGAAATTAAAAAAGTTAAAACTTTCGGGAGCATTAAATGGCAAGAGCCAGAAGAAGTAAAAGTTACACTTAAACTGCTTAAAGAAAAAGCAAGAGAACTCTTCAACGAAAATAAAGCAATCTTAAAGAAAGCTTTAGCTGAAGAAACATTTGCCCAAGTTACTAAGGCCCTTGAAACCTTTGAACTTGATGATGTCCTTTGGAGTCATGTTCTTTTTGATGGTGCTGTTGCATACAAGAAGGGAATTCTCAAAAATGCCGAACCACTAATTCCGCTCTACTTTGCAAAGACTGCTGATTTCGTTGAAAAGACGAAAGAGTTAACAACGGCAGAAGCAGAGAAGATAATCCAGGAGAGAGCAAAGATTTTCTTGGAGGAAAAAGACTACCTGCTTGAGAAGTGGTGAGCTTTTGTTCCTTTCCTTTTTAAAGTTTTCAAAAGAACATTAAGAGGAATAAAATCTGGAGCCCGGGGGTTTGGTAGCCCCGCGGGGATTCGAACCCCGGTCGCGGGATCCAAAGTCCCGCATGCTTGGCCGCTACACCACGGGGCTGCCCGATAGATTGAACTGAGGGTGAATTTATAAACTTTACCTTTATTCTAAAAATATCCAAAACTCAGCCATTAATACCTTAGCTTAAGTTCAAAAGATAATCTCTTCTTCTCCAACTTCCAAAGAGAACTCTGAAAGCACTTTATCAAAGTCACTCTCCGCTGTGAATATGAATCCACAAGTATCACATTTCAATGCAAGACCCTCTACTCTAAGCGGAGAAAAGCAAACGGGACATCTATACTCTTTCTCCTCTAGCTCTCTAAAGATCTCATCAAGCATGACCAAAATCCTCAGGTCATTTTCCCAATCCTCATGAACCATTCCCCAATACGGGAGTGAAATTGGAACTCCATCTTCCAAAATCAATGCATTTATTCCAATGCTCCTAATTTTTGGAGGCAATTTTTGTGCAGGCTCAATTGAAACAACATCTTGACCATAAAATTCAATGTGCTGAGCTCGAATTGTTATACCCGAAGAGAGCCTTTTGGTCAAAGGATAAAGCTGAATAAATACAGCATTCTCTGGCTCAAAATACGCAGTTAAGCCGAGGTTTTTCTTTGTGAAGAAATAGACATAAGTTTCGTCATCAACACTTTCTCCAGCCCATGAAAAGCCCAGTTTAGCCAAAGCTCTTTTCAAGAAGAGGGGCTTTGGAAAAGAACCTTTAATCAAGAGATGCTCACCTATCCAGCCAGCTAAGGGCATTGAGTAGCCTATAAAATACTGCCTCTGAACGCGAAGATAAGCAATACTAGGGATTAACTTCATAACAAAAATAAAAAGGTGTTAAACTTTATAGCACTTTCGCTAAGCTCCAAAGAACTCATCCAAACTGACAACTTTCTTTTTCTTCTTAGGTTTGGGCTTCTCAGACTTTTCAGACTTATGAGTTTGTGTTTTAGCAGAGTCTACTCTTTTTTCAACTGTTTTCGGCGTTTCTACCTTCTTCTTTCCGTTTCCATTGAACTTATCAAGATAGCCGTTCTTAGCAACAACTTTTCCTGTCCTCTCAGCAATCATTCTGTCACAGATGTCATTTGTGTTTAACGCCAACAGAGTTCTCTGAGTTTCGGGGAAGACATTTGTAAATAGAGTTTTAATGTCTTTCTCCGTTAAGCATATCCTCTGCCTCGTGTAATTGAGCACATCATAGTTCGCAACCAACAGTTTTGCTGTCGGAAGATATTTTTCAATAGCACCCTTGCTGACTGTTAGGACTATCTTTCCACCACACTTTGGACATTTTCCACTCAAAGGAGGTCTTCTGTACTTAGTATTGCACTTTACACATCTAAATTCCTGCCTTGTAAAGCTCCTCAAGTTACCTCTCAAGTCTGGAATTAGATGAGAGTTAATTATCGTCTCAGCAACGTGATGCTCATTAACAGCCCTAATTTTCTCAGCCAAAGCTAATTGCTGCCTAACTTTTTCCTCCATATCTCCCAACTGCTTGTACTTGCTCAGCTTTGGTCCAAGAGCAATGTCATCGGTGTCATGGGTGAACTTTAAGCCTTCATACATCTCCGGCTTCCCTAATCTATCCTCAACCCTTTCAACAACCCCAACAAGTTCCTTCGGAGATTTAAGTTCATACGTTGCTTCATAGAATTCGAGCGGATAATAACGGGCAATGTCCATATTGTGGACTTCGCTGTCAACTTCTCTTGGATCAAGCCTTGTAGTTACAACGAGAGGAGCATCCATTTTTCCTCCACGCTTCTCGGGCAGATAATAACGGGAGAAGTTCAATAATGCATCAAGGAGGAGCATGACAGCATCCTCGTCGCCATCACATTGAGATGTTACAATATTTTCATTTATTATGACATTATGATATATTTTAGCATTTAGAGAAAACACAAAGTCATCAATTGATTTGACATACTCGACACGCTTAACCTTTAGGAGCCATCCATTTTCAGTGAAGTGCTTATCCTTAACGCGATTTCTAGTCTTGTGTAAGTCATAAACAGAGTTCTTACGCTCACTAATGAAGCCAATCTCCTCAAAGAACCTGTCATAGTGTTCACCAGCTATGTTGAGAGCATATACCTTAGATACTGGCGGCTCGTTTCCACGCTCAATATGATAGAGCCTTCCGCGAGCGTTGCCTCTGTTGGCATTCTTGTCCATAGTGTAATATCCTCTGATACCAAACTTGGACAGAAGCAAAGTTTCAATATCCTCAAGGAGGGGCTTGTTAACGCTATAAACAACTACACGAGCAGCTGTTTTCAAGGCACTCCCATCTCCCTCGAAATACGCCTGAAGCAAGTGCCTAACCTTCTCCTTTGGAAGCTTGAAGACAAATGCCGGGACCCTTTTATCCTTAGCTCCTTTTCCAATCTTTAGAACTCTAGTGAAAAGCAGATAGATAACCCTTGAGCCAACAGTTATTTTCTCCCCACGCTCGTAGATTCCAAAGCCATCTCCGAAGGCTTTCCTAAGGGCACGTTTAATGTCCTCTCTAACATCCTCATCTCCGTTTGAGAAGCTTATCTGATAGACACTGTCACTCTCTCTTGCGTAACCTTCTGCTAAATAGTAGCCTATAAGCCTAAGGAGAGGCTCTATTGGAATGAAGCGCTTGATTTTTACGTGGTCGCGCTTAAAGCCAATGTAACAGTCAGGCACATCCTTAATCGAGAGACCCTTTTCTTTCAAAACCTCAAGGAGAACTGCCAAGGGTATGGAATTTCTTCTTATGTAGTCAGGGTTAACTTCAGCACCAATTTCAATTAGCCATTCAGCTATTCCGCGAACCATTATCCCCTCATGAAGCTCCTCAAACTCGTCTTTTGAGAATTCCTCGAGCAAATCTATGCTGTCAATATCATCTTCTGGAAACTCAATCTTAGGTACAAGAATCAAGTCACCTTCCTTTACTTCAAAAGCTCTCTTCTTAATGAACCCCCCATTTTCGTAGACGAGCACCGGATGATCAACCGTCGTTTTAAAACTCCTACCCAGCTCAAGCTCGAACCTTATGATGTGATCAGTTGAAGGCAGTTTAATCACGTCTTCAATGTCAGTTAAAACTACTTTTCCGCTCTCTTCGTCAAAGGAATAAACTTTGATATCTACTTTTGGCTTCTTTCTTACATATGCCATGTTTTCATAGCTTTCTTCTTCAAATAGCTCATACAGCTCTCTGAGCGTTATCCTCTGAGGCATTCCGTTGATCTGAACAAGTATTCTAGTATCACCAGGGAAGCAGTTCCTCCTCTTTGCAGCATGATAATACGGATGAGCGTAGCCCACAAGAGCATCAACAAATCCTATAATCCTTCCAATGATTCCAGCGGATGTGTGCGGAGCTAAGCCTATGACAAGATGACCAATCAAATCCTCCATCTTCTCGACATTGTAGAACCTTGGCAGACCATAAAACCTCTCAAGCAGGTCATCTATAAACTTTGCAACCCTTACAAGATACTTTCCAGCCTCTTTAGAAAGGATAATATCTTGAACTTTGAGCTCAACTATCTGATCTTCATTCACCAAAGGCTTTCCTTCAAAGTCATGGGTATAGCCCAATTCACGGAGCTTCTCAACGCTTACTCCAATCTCTCTCGGCTTGAAATGAGTTATTGGTGCATCTGTTGCATCAAAACGAATTGTACCATCCTTGAACACATACACATCATTCTTAGCCCTCAGTATTCCCTTCTCTAATGGCTCTGGCACTTTGTGGGCTGAAGTCATACCCATAACGCCTTTGAGCTTATCAAGAGTATTCACTCTCACATTTTGCATTGCCTGTTTTACAAGTTGAGAGGGGTTTATTGTCCTTTTGACATAAGCCCTCATCTCAATGCCGCACTTTGAACAGATCGTTTCCTCGGTTGACTGATAACCACACTTTGGACATCTATACAACAGCTTAGCCTCAGCTCCACACACGGGACAAGTTGGAAAGATATCAACATGACCGCAGTTGGTGCACTTGAACTGGGCGATCTCAACCTCGGCGAGCTTTCCTTCCTGTGCAGCTTTGTAAATATCTCTCGAGCTACCTCCGGCCAAACCAATCGGGAAGAGGACGTGAACTGGTGGCTTCATTTTTCTCTCTTTAGCTTTTTCCGGTCTTCCCATTCTCGCACCAATCCAGCTTATTCCTCTGTCCCTAAGCTTTACCTCACTGATTTCATTGATTATGTCCATGGAAGTGTGGAATTCCTTTGGCTCAAATCTTTTCTCCAAGTTAGCTAAGGGAGTTAGCAAAGCGGCGCTCCAAGGATACTCAATGATTACGCTTCCATCTTCAACCCTGTGAGGCAAGCCGAGCAGTTCAAGGTAGCGCTTGCCTGTTCTTCTAAGCACTTCCAAGCTTATTACAATCTTCTTGGCATACTTTGTTCCAAGATATTTGTCCCACTCAATCTCAGCATTGACGAGGAGATTCTGCAGTTCAGCGACTTCCTCTGGCTTAAGGGTGTTCCAGTAGAGAGTGTAGTATGGGTGAAGGGGAATCCCAAGGACTTTTGATAGATGGATTGCCTCTTCAACTTTTGGTCTAACTCTCATTGGGTCTCTCAAAAGCTCTGCCAAAAATTCAGGCTTTAAGTCAAGGTAATCCGCGGCTTCTTCAACTGCCTCTTTATCATTTTCAGCAAAGGGCTTGAGAGAAACTTCATATATGTCTTCAACTGCTTTCACAAACTCTTGAATCCACCATTCTTCAACATAATTAGCTGGAAGTAAGGTTTGATTGTTCTCCACAAAGTCTCCAAACGCTATAATTGCATCACCCAAGTAGAGAATTTCCTCGACTTGATCCCTAATCTTTAAAGCAAGATAGTAATCGTCAACCCTAATGACAGAGCCATCTTTGAGCTTGACAATTGGGCCTTCAGCTGTTGTAGCAGGAGTAACGATACAGCCCTTTCCAGGCCTTTCAGTCTTCATTTGCGTTCCTACAGCTAAGAATTCATCAACGAGAATCATGACTGCCGGGTTTATACTCCAAGTTGCGAATCCACTTACTCTTGAGCGACCGTACCTCAAACGGAAGCCACCATTTTCAGATGGCTCTGCAAATAATGGTCTTCCCCCAATGATTTCCTTTGTGTATTTGTTATTTGGAGCAATATTAGCCCTGAATTTTTCATAAAGTTCATAATAGAAGCCTTTTTTAACTTTTACAGAAGTCCTTATCTCAGCTTCTTCTGCTTTTGAGTCCTCAGCTTTCTCTTCTGTCTCTTCTTCCGTTTTGCCCCTCTCCTTTGCTTCAACAAATTCCTTAAGCCAGTCCCAGCCCTCAATACCCATTTTATCAATATATTTAACCAGCTTTTTCGCCTTTTGAAGAACACCTTCTGCCAAAACGAGAATTGCTCCACCTCTTAGCTGATTAGTCTCAACTCCCGGAACGTCTCTATGAGAAACTTCAACGTCATCAGTCGCTTCACCA
The DNA here is from genome assembly GCF_000517445.1 of Thermococcus paralvinellae. NCBI lineage: Archaea > Methanobacteriati > Methanobacteriota > Thermococci > Thermococcales > Thermococcaceae > Thermococcus > Thermococcus paralvinellae. Next base: position 1,749,692 of record NZ_CP006965.1, read on the forward strand.
GTTATCTCAACTGGAATATTTTGCATAGCCAGTCTCACTTCATCTGCTGATGGATGATACTGCAAGCGAGTAACGGCTCTGTGATACAAATCAACTTCTTCAACCATTCTCTCTATGTGTTTCTCTGTGGGCTTAAAGCGATCCAATCCAAGCTTTTTCCTAACGTAATCACCAACGAGAACACTCAATGCCTGAGCAGTTCCACCAGAACTTCTGATTGGGCCAGCGTAGTAGAGAGCCAAATACTCAGTTCCATCAAGATTCTTCTTGATTTTAACCTGAGCTATACCTTCAATTGGAGCAGAAACTATACCCTCCGTCAGAATAGCCAATGCCGTTCTAACAGCCTGCTCCGCCAGCTTTTCTTTACTATCAAACTCTCCAAATTTGCCTTCAATGATTTCATCAACAATTTTAAGAGCAGCAAGCTCTTTGCCATACTCCTTTGCGAGCTCCCTAATTCTTTTGGCAACACCTTTTGGACCAACCAAGCTTTCGACACGACCCGCCATGTCTGTTGCTTGAGGAATTTCAACATCTCTGACAGGATCTTTTCCCTGAGCTCTCGCTTTCTTGGCTATCTCATAAGCCTTATCAATTTCTTTCTGCAACATTTCAAAATAAGCTTTCATTTCATCGCTGTAAAGCTCGCTCATTCACACCACCTGCTGAAATCAACAACTGTCTTTAACCTTGCAGTTTCGATATCAATTATCGGAACTCTCGCTGGAGTTGGAACAATATTAACCATCTTCTGGAACTCAGTTTGGGCTTGCCAAGTAGCTGAGTTAATCAAAAACACACCGCGATAGATCTGGTAATCCAGAACATGAACGTGACCCATCTGAACCAAATCTGGGACTTCCTCAATGACAAGCAAATCCTCTGGGTCTGGCGCAATTGGAACTTTTCCACCAAATGTAGGTGCGACGTGCCTGAGCTTTAGCAGTTCAATCATCGGCTCAACAGGACGGAGATGACTCTTACCAGGGATATAACTCACAACGTCCTCAATGCCTCTTCCATGAACAACCAGGAAGTCTCTACCATGGAGGTTAATAACGGCTGGATTACTTATGATTACTGCGTTTTTTAAATCGTAAAGCGGCTTTGCATACTCTCTATAGAATTCAGGCTGAGGGAGAGCAGTTCTCGCAGCATCGTGATTGCCTGGACCGATGAACATAGTTATATGATCTGGGACATTTGCCAATAGATTTGCTAAGGCTTCATACTGGTCAAATATATCTGGAATTGAAAGCTCATTGTACTGACCTGGATAGATACCAATGCCATCAACAACATCTCCAGCAATTATCATGTACTTTATCCTGCTTACAATTTCCTCCTCTTCTTTGCTTTCAACGTTGCCGTTAAGCCATTCAAGGAATTTCATAAATGCTTTTTCACAGAATTTTGTACTTCCAACGTGAATGTCACTGATCAAAACAGCATAGACTTTTTCTTCAAGAGGTGGCTTTTCTCGCTTGTAGAGTGGAACATCAGGCAAATGAAGCTTGTTCGCAAATAAAATCCCACGCTTTGAGTAATATCCTCTAAAAGCAACGACACTATCTGGGAGAATTTCAAATGCCTTCTTGTAATCTTCATTATCTCTTCCCAAGAAAACCTTGACAATACCCGTCATATCCTCCACTTCAAAAATAAAGCCCTTCTTTGTTTCTCTCTTTGAGTTGACAAGGCCAATAATCGTAACTTCCCCATCTGGGTTCACATAGCTAAGCTTCCCTATATCCACAACCCCACTAACTTCAGGATTCTCCCTTAAGATTCTTCTTAATTTCTTCAGTCTGCTCTTAAAGTAGTTCTCATAAACTTTAACTATTATTTCTCCCTCTTTACCATTTGCGTTCTTAGCTTTTGGGGGCTTTAACTTGACTTTCCTTACGTCAAATTTGATTTCATACTCGGATTTTATCCTCTTTGCGATAAATTCAAAGCTTTCATTTGGTTCAACCCTAAAGTCTTCATAAATTGAATATGCTCTCTTTTCTTCAACTGGAATTTCCTCCTCTTCCAGTGGAACCAAGACTCCGTAATCACCATAAACTGCCCTTACTCTACCCCCGTTTTCTTCATCACCGTTACCATTGTACTCTTCACTAACAGAAGTTCCAGTGGAAATGAAACTCTCCTCCCTTTCAATTGTGGGTTCTTCTTCCACTATTTCTTCAGAAATAGTTTCAGAGGCCACATTTTCAATAGGTTTTCCAGTGGAAACAAAGGTCTCTTCTTCAGAGGACATTTCTTGAATTTCATGAGTTATTTTAGCAGGAACAGCTGTTTGGGATTGAATTTCAGCATTTTCTAAAACCTCCAATGTTGTTTCATTACCTATAGTCCTTTGGATTGAGATTTCTTCTGAGCCTTCATTGGTGCTGATTTCCATTGGAACTTCAGCTGTAGCTGTTATGGGCTCTGCCTTATTTTCCACTGGAGCCTTTGGGATATATTTCGTGAAATTTTCCAATGGAGATGATAACCCTTTAAATTCAAGAAACTCTTTAGCAAGCTTTTCATCAATTACAAATGTATTCTTTGCCCGTGCAAATTTTACAAGCTCTGCCAAAGTGAAGTTCTTTTTGTAATATTCAGAAAGAATAAAGTATGCCGATGGAGTAATGAGATAGCGATTAGAAAGCAAATCCCTTATCAGCTCGCTCATCAAAACAACCTCCTCTGTGTGACAATATTTATGGTGAGGAGAGGTTGGAGGGAATAATCAAAGCGGTAAATATTTTTGACCTTATATGGTGTAACGTTCAGCCTTATTTCTTTTGTCCTTCCATATCTTCCCTTGCTGACAACCTTAGCATTAATGATGCCCAGCATGTCGAGCTCATTTATTAAGTCACTAACCCTTCTCTGGGTTAGGGGTTCAATATCCATATAATCACAGAGCTCTTTATACACTGAGTAAACATCACCAGTGTTGGCTGGCAGATCACCGTTCTCATCAAGGAGCACTATAGCATAGAGGAGAATTTTTGAGTGTAAGGGAAGAGTCTTAATAACCTCTTCCATTGTATCTTGCTCAATCTTTTCCTGAGCTTTCCACACATGTTTTTCGGTAACTTTTGATGCCCCTTCTCTTTCAGCAATTTCACCACTTACTCTAAGCAAATCCAAGGCTCTTCTAGCATCACCATGTTCCCTTGCTGCTAAAGCAGCACAGAGCGGAACAACTGCCTCATCCAGAACATCTGGATAAAATGCTTCTTGAGCTCTTTGCATTAAAATATCTCTCAGCTGATTTGCATCATATGGTGGGAAAACCACTTCTTCTTCACTGAGACTTGAAAGAACCCTAGGATCAAGATACTCTTTGAATTTCAGATCATTTGAAATTCCTATGATACTCACCTTCGCATTCCTTAATTCAGTATTTATACGGGTCAAGCTGTAAAGGATGTCATCCCCACTTTTCTTAATTAGCTTATCAATTTCGTCAAGAACTATTATAACGAATCTCTCTTTTGCATCAATAACCTCCTTAAGCTTTGTATAAACTTCATCAGTGGGCCATCCAACCAATGGGACTTCGAAACCACTTTCATGCTTGAAGTGATTCACAATGTTTGCTAAAACTCTATACTGAGTATCGACGATTTCACAGTTGAGATAAATAACATCCACTGGAATGTTATACTTGCGGGAAATTTTCTTCAACTCCTCAGTAACAAATTTTACGGTAACAGTTTTTCCAGTACCAGTTTTTCCATAAACAAATACATTAGAAGGAGTTTCACCCCTCAAGACAGGAACCAGAATATGTGCCAATGCCTCTATCTGCTCCCTTCTGTGAGGCAATTCCTTAGGGGTATAACTGTGCCTAAGTACTTCTTTGTTCTTGAAAATTTTACGTGCCTTTAGGTACTTTTCAAAAATTGAATCGAGGTAAGTCTGCTCCTTTTCTTTTCTTTCCATCCTTGACCCTCCACTGGAAACATAACCCTTGTTTATAAAGGCATTTGTTATTTAAAGTACATATTTTTTGCGTTCTGTTATAAGATTTATACATAATTATAACATAATATCCCATTAGATTTCTAAGGTTATCAATATTAATATTGGCTCCACAGGAAACATAAGATGCAGAGGAAGCAATAGGATAATACCCGCTAGGGTATATATGCTTTATTGGGCAAGTTCATGTAAAAGTTTTAAAGAATGTCCTAAAAAATTCAAATACATAATTCGCGTTTAAAAGTCAAAAAGAAGTTAAAATCTCAGAAGTAGCCAACATCAGCAGATTCCTTCGATAGACCTTGTGACTTTAGAATATCATCTATGAACTTCTCAGCTTCTTCTTTGGGCATCCCTACTTTTACAATCAAAAATTTAATGAGTTCTTCCCTCGTAGCACCGCTTTCAAGTCTTTCAAGTATCATAAGTACAACCCTCTCAAAAACAGCTTTTGCAAAGTCTTCCTCTAGACCCAACGCTTTTACAAGTTCGTTCATTCCTATCAGAAGAGCCACTAATGCATCATTAAATTCAGCTTTTCCAAGCGTTTTCTTGTCTAAATCCACCCTTAAGACAACTTCATCGTTGATTCCACTTAAGGTGAACTTTAATAAGTTTATTCGATCATTCAAAACCAGCATTGTATGATATATCTTCAGCCTTTCTTCCAAAGGCAAGACTATTGTCTCTACCCCAAATGGCACCATTAAGTGAACAAATCCTTCACTGAATAAGATATTCAAGATAAAGGGCATCTTAGGATGTTCGGCAATGTAAAAATGTTCACTTTGTTTTTTAACTATCCATGGCAAATCTACAATATCTTGAGCATCGTCACGTCCATCTTTTAACCATTGAACAACTTGTTCTTCAACTTCCACAGGAAATCACCAACAAATATTGGCGTTTGTCCTTTAAAATGTCATCGTTCCACAGGAAACATAAGGAACAATTGTACAGTAATATACATTTATTGTTGATATTTGTAAACGTCGGAATGATGACATTTGTCTATTTCAAGTGGAGTTAAAATACACACAAATGTTCATGAAAATATGTTCATTAGTGAAAATATATGAGCATTAAGCTAAACATAATAACTTAACAAATATACAAAAGTTTAACAGAACATAGCACCCTGAGAGTTTTATTTCCACTGGAGTTGGGCGTAAACACCCAGAATATTTTCCATTTCTTTGGTGATAAACACTCCCACTTTCTATACTCATTCTAGTATATAAAATTATCTATGAACATTGTTCAAAAGTTCGAATAAAAAATAGTATAAACATACAGAGATATGGCCTTCTACTTAAAAATACATGAACATATGATTAATTTACTACGTAAAGACTTTTTTCAGAATTTGTTAACGCCATATGTTTTCGTTATCGTCACTTGATCTCCAAAAGTAAGTTCCAGTGGAAATAAAACTCTGGGAGGTCATTTCGATAGACATCTTAAAAGACCTTTATTTCCAGTGGAACTTTTTGATGTTTACTGTCCATGGTTATTCACTGTTGGGTGTTTTAGATTTATGTCATAATGTCACTCACTTAGATTCGCAGCTTTCATAGAAACTTAAAAATAATAATGACTATAAGAGTTTCTTCATAGCATTAATTGGGTGGGTTCCATTTCCACTGGAAATTTTAGTGTATATTGGTTTATTTGTCAAAAATCAGCCTTACTTATCTTGTATTTTTAATTTTGGATTATATGCAGCTTTTTTCCCGAAAAGAGAAAAATATATAACCCCTAGAATCAAACACTTACCAGCAATTATGCTTATGGGTGGTACTGATGGCGAGAAAGAAAAAGGTTGAAATTCCTGAAGATGAAATAAAAGAACTTGATGAGTTTGAAGAGCTCTCAATTGATGCTGAAGTCACTGAAACATCAAAGAAAAAGAAGAAGGAAATCAAAACACTTGAAGATCTCCCGGGAGTTGGTCCAGCTACAGCTGAAAAGCTTAGAGAGGCAGGTTATGATAGCTTGGAGGCAATTGCTGTTGCATCTCCGATAGAGCTCAAGGAAATTGCTGGAATAAGTGAAGGTGCTGCCTTAAAGATAATCCAAGCTGCTAGAGAGGCAGCCAACATTGGAACGTTCATAAGGGCTGATGAATACCTCCAGAGGAGGCAGACCATAGGCAGGATTTCCACTGGAAGCAAATCTCTTGATAAGCTCCTTGGTGGTGGGATAGAAACACAGGCAATTACTGAGGTTTTCGGTGAGTTTGGTAGTGGAAAGACTCAAATAGCCCATACTTTAGCTGTCATGGTTCAACTTCCTCCAGAGGAAGGAGGTTTACACGGAAGCGTCATCTGGATTGATACTGAAAACACATTCAGACCGGAGAGAATAAGACAGATTGCTGAAAACAGAGGCTTAGACCCAGATGAAGTTCTCAAGAACATCTATGTTGCAAGGGCTTACAATACAAATCACCAAATGCTCCTTGTTGAGAAAGCCGAGGAAATAATCAAGGAGAAGCTCAACACTGACAAGCCTGTTAAGCTTTTAGTCGTTGACTCTTTAACAAGTCACTTCCGTTCTGAATACGTTGGTAGAGGGGCTTTAGCAGAGAGACAGCAAAAGTTAGGAAAGCATTTGGCGGATTTACACCGTTTGGCAAACCTATATGACATTGCAATATTTGTTACAAACCAAGTTCAAGCAAGGCCAGATGCATTCTTTGGCGACCCAACGAGACCAATCGGTGGGCATATCTTGGCTCACTCGGCCACACTTAGAGTATACCTCAGAAAAGGCAAAGCTGGAAAGAGAATTGCAAGGCTCATTGATTCACCACATCTACCAGAAGGAGAGGCAACCTTTAGAATCACGGACAAAGGTATTGAAGATTGATCTTTTCCCTTCTTAATCCTTTTAAACGGCACAATTTATTCTTAGTTGATGAGCATGAAAGTGGAAGCTAAAGTTGACCCATCTCATGAAGAGATGGTTGAAATTTTGGATAAAGCTCTTTCCACTGATGCAATCATCACTCTCTTTGCTTATTGTAGAGTGTTTTATGAGGGAAGAGCCAAGAGCGAGTTAGGTCCAGGAGATAGAGTCATTATAATCAAACCAGATGGTTCTTTTTTAATCCACCAGAAGAACAAGAGAGAGCCCGTTAACTGGCAGCCACCGGGAAGTGCTGTTAGCATTGTTCTTGAAGATGGAAAGATAATGCTGAGAAGTGTTAGAAGGAAGCCAAAAGAAACTCTTGAAGTTGAGCTCATTAAAACTTATCTTGTAAGTTATTTCCAAGCAGAGGATTATGAAGAGCTGGCATTGACTGGAAGTGAAGCAGAGATGGCTGATTTGATCTTTGAGAATCCTTCGTTAATCGAAGAGGGATTTAAACCGCTTTTTAAGGAAAAACCAATTAAACATGGGATAGTTGACGTGCTTGGAAGAGACAAACATGGTAATTTGGTTGTTCTTGAGCTTAAGCGCAGAAGAGCAGATCTGCATGCAGTTAGTCAGCTTAAAAGATATGTTGATGCCCTAAGAGAAGAGCATAAAAATGTTCGTGGGATTTTGGTTGCTCCATCTATTACGGCAGGAGCTAAAAAATTACTTGAAAAAGAAGGGCTGGAATTTAAAAAGCTAAACCCTCCAAAGCGTGAAAAGAAGAAAAAAGGCAAGCAAAAAACTCTTGATTTCCTTAGCCCATAACCATTTCGTGAGGAAGCATTTCTCTGACTTTTGCTTTGACTAAATCTCCTTCCCTTCTAATTTCAATGACTTTTCCAAGCCCTATCAAGCGAAGCTGAACTCTGCACACCATTTGCTCCCTTTCATCACTTTCTTCCCACAAAATCCTCTGTTCCATCTTTTCCATCCTTAATATCTTGGCTATTATTCCCTCAGTTCCCTTTGTTATGTCTTGCAGGGTTTCGTATGTTAGGAATACTTTATCACCTTCTCTAAGATGTTCAAGAACGAATACATTGCTCGCACTCCTAAATTCCAATGTGCGGTATGGATTTCTCAATAACTGATCAAGGGTTCGTCTTGTAATTCCTGTCAAAATTAGAACCTCCATAGGCATCACCTCACAAGTAGATGCTCTCATATTGCTTCTCTGCTTTCTTTCTTGCCATTTCCATCTGTTCGTGCATCTTCCTAAGCTGCTCTTCAATCATCTCTGCTTCCTTTATGAGCGGCTCTGTGGATATTTCAATTGGTGTGAGCTTCTTGATAACTTCAATTACATTTGCTGCTGCTCTTGGATCGGGTCTGTCCCCAAAAGTCTCACCCAGTAAAACATATCCGTTAATCTTCTCTTTTGAGGCCTCCCATAAGAGCTTCCCGCTCATGCCCATTATTGAGCCATATTGAAGTATTTTAACTCCTAAATCTTCAAGCTCTTTGTTGAGCCCTTCATTTGCCCCAACGCCCCACACTTCCATCTGTTCCTTGAAAAAGCCAATTCCCATTCCACCAATGGAAATGAGTTTTTGAGCATTTGTCTCTTTTAGATAACTGACAATCTCCTTTGCAATCTCATTAACTAGGGTTGGTGGGACGTAGATGTCAGCAATGGCTATGATAATGTTATCTTTTCCATAAAATCTCAAAGGTGGGTTGGGTTTTCCTTCGAGGATCAAGCTCATTGGCGGTATGAATGGACTTTCGATATAGCCAATCATATCCATGTTTAGCTCTTTTGCCAAGAAGTTAGCGGCAATGTGTCCAACAAGCCCAATTCCTGGGTAACCTTCGATGAAAATTGGATTTTCTATCTTTGGGAGAACTAACCTCACTGGCTTTTCCATCTTCTCACCTCAAAGCTTAGTTTAGCTTTTGAAGGTAATTAAGTTTTTGCCACTATCTTGTAAATGTTAAAGTTAAAGCTTAAATAATTTTAAATCGAATATTTACAAGGTGATGTCCATGCCAAAGATTGGAATTATTGGTGGTTCTGGTGTTTATGGTGTCTTTGAACCAAAAGAGACGATAAAGGTTCACACACCTTATGGAAGACCATCAGCACCCGTGGAAATAGGAGAAGTTGAAGGCGTTGAAGTAGCTTTCATCCCGAGACACGGCAAAAACCATGAGTTTCCACCACATGAAGTGCCATATAGGGCGAACATCTGGGCTCTTCATGAGCTTGGTGTCGAGAGAGTCATAGGGATCACAGCCGTTGGCTCCCTCAGAGAGGAGTATAAACCCGGAGACATTGTAATTACCGACCAGTTCATTGACTTCACAAAGAAAAGGGAATACACCTTCTACAACGGTCCGAGAGTTGCTCACATAAGTATGGCTGACCCATTCTGTCCAGAAATGAGAAAGATATTCTATGAAACTGCCAAAGAGCTGAACTTTGAAGTTCATGAGAAGGGAACCTATGTCTGTATTGAAGGGCCAAGATTCTCAACAAGGGCTGAATCCGCAATGTTTAGGCAGTTTGCCCACATAATTGGGATGACTCTCGTTCCCGAGGTAGTTTTAGCAAGGGAGCTCGGAATGTGCTATGTTAATATCGCAACAATTACGGACTATGATGTCTGGGCTGACAAGCCAGTTGATGCTCAGGAAGTGCTTAGAGTTATGAAGGAAAACAACTATAAAGTGCAGGAAATCCTTAAGAAGGGCATTCCAAGGATCCCTGAGGAAAGAAAGTGTGGCTGTGCCGATGTTTTAAAGAATGCTTTTGTTTGACTTCTTTTCTCTTTCCTTACTGGCAAAAGGCTTATAATTTCCCTTTCTTAGACCCTGTTTAAAAAGGAAAAGGTGATACTATGGGGATACTAATCAAAAATGGCTATGTGGTTTATGGTGAGAACCTTGAAGTCTTAAAAGCCGATATTTACATTGAGGACAACAAAATAACTAAAATCGGTAAAAATCTCAACATTTCAGCAGATTATGTAATAGATGCAAAAGGAAAAGTGGTTTCCCCCGGGTTCATAAATCTGCACACTCATTCCCCAATGGGACTCTTCAGAGGGTTAGCTGATGATCTGCCCCTCATGGACTGGCTTAAAAATCATATATGGCCTAAAGAAGCAAAGCTTACTAGAGAGATCACTAAAGTGGGAGCATATCTTGGAGCATTAGAAATGATTAAAACAGGGACTACGGCGTTTTTGGATATGTATTTTTACATGGATGCCGTTGCAGAAGTTGTTCTTGAATCTGGACTTAGAGGATATCTCAGCTATGGAATGATTGATTTAGGTGAGCCTGACAAGACAGAAAAAGAGATTAAAGTGGCTTTAGAAACAATGGAGTTCATTGAAAAGCTGAACTCTGAGAGAGTTCAGCTTGTATTTGGTCCGCATGCACCTTACACTTGCTCAATAGCTCTTCTCAAGAAGGTTAGAGAGCTTGCTAATGAACACAAAAAGCTCATAACAATTCATGTAGCTGAGACAATGACTGAAATAGGTCAGATAGCTGAACGTTATGGAAAGAGCCCTGTTGTTCTGCTCGATGATATTGGCTTCCTAGCTGATGACGTTATAATAGCTCACGGCGTATGGCTTGACAGTAGAGATATACACATTTTGGCAAGATATCGCGTGAGCATCGCCCACAATCCAGCTTCAAACATGAAACTTGCGAGTGGTGTTATGCCCATTGAGAGACTTTTGAATGCTGGAGTAAACATAGGTCTCGGTACTGATGGAAGTGCAAGCAACAACAACTTGGACATGCTTGAGGAGATGAAAATCGCCGCATTGCTTCACAAAGTTCATAACTTGGATCCAACAGTTGCAGATGCAAAGACAATATTTAAAATGGCAACCCAGAATGGTGCAAAAGCTTTGCACTTGAATGCTGGTGTGATAAAAGAAGGTGCTTTGGCTGATTTGGTGATTATAGACTTTAACCAGCCTCACTTGAGACCAATTAACAACGTTATAAGCCACCTTGTTTACTCGGCAAACGGCAACGATGTGGAAACAACGATAGTTGATGGAAAGATTTTGATGCTCGATAGAGAAGTTCTCACATTGGATGAGGAGAAAATTTTGAAAAAAGCTGAAGAGGTTGTGGAAAAGCTTGCGGGGTGAAGTTATGGAACTCCGCTTTGGAAATTTAATTTTTAAGATTGCTCAGGGGGATATAACCCGTTTTAAAGCGGAAGCCATTGTAAATGCCGCCAACAAGTATTTGGAGCACGGTGGTGGAGTTGCTTATGCGATAGCAAAAGCTGCTTCTGGAAACGTTCGGGAGTATATAAGGATAAGCAAGGAAGCTATGATGGAGCAGATTGGAAGGGACTGGATTGAACATGGTGAAGTCGTTGTAACTCCAGCTTTAAGGTTGGAGCAGTATGGGATTAAATATGTCATCCACACAGTTGGTCCTTACTGCGGCGGCAGATGGGATGAGGATAAGAAGGAGAAGCTCAAGAAAGCCATTCTTGGAGCTTTGAGAAAAGCTGATGAGCTAAAAGTTAGAAGCATAGCTTTTCCAGCCATAAGTGCTGGAATCTATGGCTGTCCTTTTGAGGAAGTTGTGAGAACGTTCCTTGAAACAGTTGAAGAGTTTTCAAGGGGAACAGAGAACGTGAGGGAAGTCTATTTGGTGCTTTATTCAAGGACGGATTATGAGAGGGCTTTGGAGGTGCTGGAAGAAAATTAAAGAGAAAAGCCCTTAACTCTCTTTTCCCAATTTTCTCATGGTGATGCTTATGAAAATTGAAGATGTCTACATTTGGGATATCAACGCTAAGTGGCTTGGCATCTCACCATTTCAGCTCATGGAAAATGCGGGGGCTGGAGTGGCAAGAGCAATAGAAGAAAATTTCGGAAAAGGACTTAAAGTGGCAATATTCTGTGGAACTGGAAACAATGGTGGGGATGGCTTTGTTGTTGCTAGGCATCTTAGCTTTGAGAATGATGTAACTGTTTTTTTGGTTGGTGATGAAATAAAAATCAGAAGTGAGGAAGCTAGGCACAACTGGGAATTACTAAAGAAGCTTGACTTTGTAAAAATTAAAATCCTTAAGGACTCAAGCCAGATAAAGGTCCTCAATCTTGAAGGTTATGATGTTATTGTTGATGCCCTTCTCGGTGCTGGAACTAAGGGAGAGCCGAGGGAGCCTATACGCTCAGCGATTGAAAAAATCAATGAATATTCTGGAAAAGCTAAGATTGTGAGTGTTGACCTGCCAAGTGGCTATCCTTCAAAAGTTCAAGTCAAATGTGACTTTGCCGTAACTTTCCAGTGGGACAAAGAAGAGTTTGAAGGTTTTGAAAGAATTGTTGCCAAAATTGGTTATCCAAAGGAGCTTTACCACTTAGTCGGCCCGGGAGATGCAAAGTTTGCCCTGAAAAAGAAGGGAGAACATAAAGGACAGAACGGAAGGCTTTTGATAATTGGGGGAAGTGAGGATTACTTTGGCGCTCCCTACTTAGCGGCAAAAGCTGCCAGTTATATCGTTGATTTAGTATATTTGGTGATGCCAGAATACTCAGCGAAGCGCATAACTGACCCAGACATGATTTTGAGACCCGTTGAAGGAAAGAACTTCACAAGAGAACATCTTGAAGAAGTTTTGGCCTTGGTAGAGAAAGTCGATGCAGTCATCATAGGCCCGGGTATTGGACTCAAGGATGAAACCAAGGAGTTTGTTAGAGAATTTGTAAAGCGCTGTGAAAAGCCTTTAGTTATAGATGCTGACGGATTAAAAGCCATAGCTGAAGATTTAAGCGTCCTCAATGGTAAAACATTCGTCTTAACACCACATGCTGGGGAATTCAAAACGCTCTTTGGAGGGAAGCCAGAAGGCTCTCTGCAGGAGAAAGCTGAGCTTGTCATAGAGAAAGCAAAAGAAATTGGTGGGGTAATTCTCCTTAAAGGGGTTTACGACATCATCAGCGATGGAAAAGTCTGGAAATATAATAAAACGGGAAACAAGGGAATGACGACTGGAGGAACCGGTGACGTTTTAGCCGGTATTGTTGGAGCGTTGTTAGCTCTTGGAAATTCTTCCCTTGGGGCAGCTTCAGTTGGGGCTTTCCTCAATGGATTGGCTGGGGATTGGGTAAAAGAAGAAAAAGGTGAAAACTATACAGCCCTAGAAGTTGCGAGAAAAGTTCCTTATGTTGTTAAATGGGTTTTGGAGTTTTAGCATATTCAAAATTTAAAACTCTAGCAGTTTCTTCATTTTTTCTGCTTTTTCACAGAGTTCACATGATTGAAGAAACACAAGCAAATTTAACAGATGAAAAAGTTCAACTTCTTTTAAATCTAAATCTGCTTGGGAAATTTTTTGAAGAATTGGCCTAGAGTTGTCTTCTATTTCTTTTAAGATTTCCTCTACTAATCTGACGAATTGTTCTTCATTATTTATCTTAATCCCAGATTTTTTAAGGATCTCCATTAGCCTAGATGCCTCTATCCTAAGATATTGCCTTCTGAATTCCTCTATGCCTTCATCAGGTTCAACTTTGAGAAGAAACAATCTTGCTGTTCTAGCATATATTTTTTCATTTCCTTCATGTCCAATTTCCTCAACAAATCCCGCCTTTTCGAGAGCTTTAACATGCCTATACACTGTGGAGCGATCTTTCTTTAGGAATGTACTTAGTTCAGTGATGCTCATGGGATGCATTCTGAGTAGCTCAAGTATTTTGAACCTTGTGGGCTCTGCAAGAATTTTCATTTTATCTAGTTCAGTTATTATAATAACTTCTCTCATTGTTATCACTAGAATTCATCTAATTTGTCTTGTGGGGTTTCGCTCTCCTCAATTATTCTTTTTCCAGCCGCAACCATGTCAATGCTGTGCACGACACCGCCAAACTCTTCGATGGTTCTGACGATCTCATCGTAGTCTAAGTTATCACCAACTATTGTTATTTTTATATTCTCTGTTTCTTTATCGATTTCCACAAGTGTAATGTTAACTCCCTCAACACCACGGATTTCGCTCAATCCTAGAGCCAGTTCAGTTACCATGGGCTGATGTGGTTTAAGAACATCCAGCACAAGCAGTCTGATACCTCTTGCCATTTTCTCTCCCCTTTGCCCTTTGGAGTCTACTTTTTAAGTATTTCCCCCAACTTTTTCAAAAGCTTCAATGCTTCTTCATCTCTTCCCAGCTCAGCCATGCTGAGCCATTCAATCGCATGGATTATGTCCTCATTTGAGAAATCCTTTAAAAGTTCTTCCTTTTCTTCGATCTCCTTTGAAATTTTCATCTTATACTCATGTTCTTTTTCGAGAATTTTGTCCATGGTATTTAGAAGCTCTTCATCATCAAATTTGTATCCAAGGGCTTTGAATATGTCCAATTTTGTTTTGAGTCTTGATCTCGCTAAATACCTCAGCTCTTCATCTCCGAGGTATAGGTTTATGTAAAAGGCATCTGCAGTTCGTCCATAGTATTTTTCAACTAGATTTCCTTTCATCTCTGTTCTTTTAACCTCCACTAAGCCCGCCTCTTTGAGCTTTTCTATGTGGTGGTAAACTGTTTGTGGCGTTTTGCCAAGAATTTCACTCAGCTGAGAAATCGTCATTTCTCTGTTCCTTAAAAGCTGGAGTATTTTTCTCCTTGTGTCTTCAAGCATAAGCTTGATGACCTTTGGATCAGTAATCACTTTGACTTTTTTACTCATTTCGATCACCTAATTTTAACGTTTTAATTTTTATTTGAACGTTCTGTAATATAACTTTTTCGGGTTTTTATATCCAATGAGCTTTACAAAAGACAAAAAGGTTTATAAATGTAAAGGTTCACAAAGTTGGATAAATTATCCAAGAGGTGATATGATGAAGCTCAAAAATGAGAAGCTTCGGGATGGTATAATAGCGTTGATTATTACTTTGTTTTATATCTTGAGCTTTCATTTAAGCCAAGCAATGCTGACGCTTTTGCTTTTGGTTGTCGCTTTTGTGTTGTTTTTCACAGAGCTGATTCCCATAGCGTTTACAGCTTTAATGGTTCCGGTAGTCCTTTCAATAACCAGGATTCTAGATGCTAGCTCTGCTTTCTTGTACTTTGGCTATAAATGGGTCATTGTTTTTCTTTTCATGTTTATGGTTGGTGAAGGTCTGTTTAGAACAGGTGCCGCCCAGAAAATTGGTGGAATTATTGTCAGAGTTGCAGGAAAGAGTGAAATCAAGCTAATGCTTTTGATTATGATAGTTGCAGCCGTAATGTCTGGCTTTTTAAGTAATACCGCCACGACAGTGGCTTTAATACCAATTGTGGTTGCCTCTGCTTACTCTGCAGGAATAAGCTCAAAAAGATTATTACTTCCATTGGCTTGGGCTGCTTCTCTCGGAGGAACTTTAACTGTCATTGGAACTCCTCCAAATGGAATAGTCAACAGCATTCTTGAGGAACTCAATATGAAACCGTTTGGTTTCTTTGAATTTGGCAAGATAGGTCTTCCGTTGGTTGTTATTGGGATAGCTTTATCTGTTACAGTCGGCAGAAAATTTCTCCCAAGTGTAGAGACTAAATTTGAAGGAAAGAGCTTTGAAGATGTTGAGGAATTAAGAACAGAAAAGATGTGGCTCGCTGTTGTCATCTTCATTTTAACGATTGCTTCGATGATGCTGAAGCTTCTGCCTTACCAGACGGCAGCAGCGTTAGGTGCTTTGCTGATGGTGGCTTTTGGAATAATAACTCCTAAAGAGGCGTTAAATTCTGTAAGCTGGACGACTGTTTTTCTCTTCGCTGGGATGCTACCGTTGAGTAAAGCTATGGAAACCACAAAAGCGGCTGAAATGATTGGAAATAGTGTTGTTTCTCATGTAAACAATCCGTATTTAATTCTGCTCTCTGTGATGTTCATAGCTTTCATTTTGGGCAATTCCATGTCTCACACAGCAACGACTGCAATACTGTCACCTCTTGCAGTCAGCATTGCCCAAGCTGGAAACATTAGTCCTTATCCTCTCCTGATGGCTATTGCCATGACTTCTTCTATAGGCTTCTGGACGCCAATCTCAACGCCGCCAAACACTATAGTCTTCGGTTCTGGGGGGTATACATTTATGGACTACATAAAAGCTGGGGCTGTCATTGAAATAATCTTATTTGCCATGCTCTTCATTTTGATTCCAATGTTTTACCCATTTTGATTTTATTTTGACCTAAGTAAAGTTTAAATTTGAAAGGAAAGAAAGCAAAATGGAGGTGAAAAAATGAACTTGGACTTTTTATTTTATCCGAAGAGTGTTGCGGTTATAGGAGCATCACATGTTTCTGGCAAGATAGGAAATGCAATAATGAGGTCAATAACAAGGCAGTTCAATGGGAAAATCTATGCTGTTAACGTTAAGGGAGGAGAAATTGAAGTTAATGGGAAAAAGTTCAAGGTTTACAAGAGCATTCTTGACGTTCCAGATGAGGTTGATGTTGCTGTCATAGCTGTTCCAGCAAAGTTCGTCCCAGATGTCATAGATGAGTGTGGGCAAAAGGGAGTTAAGGGAGCAATAGTTATCTCGGCTGGCTTTAAAGAAGCTGGAAGAGCTGATTTGGAAGAAGAGCTTGTAAAGAGAGCAAGAAAATGGGGTATCCATGTAGTGGGTCCCAACTGTCTCGGTGTTACAAACCTTGAGAACGGCTTTGACTGTAACTTCAACCCACCAGAAAGACAGGCAAGACCAAAATTCGGTGGTATTGCTTTCATGAGCCAGAGTGGGGCATTTGGAGCTGCAATTCTTGACTGGGCTGCAAGGCATGAGGTGGGAATGAGCAAATTCATCAGCTTAGGAAACATGGCTGACTTGGATGAGAGCGACTTTATGAGCTATTTAAAGGATGATCCCAAGACAAAAGTCATAACTGCCTATCTTGAAGGTGTCAAAGATGGCAGGAAATTCTTCAACATCGCAAAGGAGACAACTAAAGTTAAGCCTGTAATAGTTTTAAAGGCTGGAAGAACAGAGGCCGGAGCAAAAGCAGCAGCATCTCATACTGGCTCACTTGCGGGAAGTTATGCAATTTATGAAGCAGCATTTGAACAGACTGGTGTTTTGAGTGCAAAGAGCATGAGACAGCTCTTCAACTATGCAAAAGCCTTGGCCATGCAGAAGCCAGCAAAAGGGGACAGAGTTGCCATAGTCACAAACGGCGGCGGCGCTGGAGTTATGATGAGTGATGGATTGCTCGAGAAAGGGCTTAAGCTCGCTCAGCTCAGCGATGAGACTAATGAGAAGTTTGCAAAAGCCATAGAGGAAGGAAAGCTGCCTCATCACATGAGCTATAAAAACCCAATTGACGTCATTGGAGATGCTCCATCAAAGAGGTATGAGCTGGCAATGCGCTATGCTTTGGAGGATCCAAATGTTGACGTTCTTGTCGTCATTGCTCTGTTCCAGAGCCCAGCATTGGATGAAGGTATCGTTGATGTTATGGAAAAAGTGCAAGAGTATGGAAAGCCGATAGTCTTCGTCGCTCCCGGTGGAGAATATCCGGAAAAAATGGCGCGCAGAATTGAGGAGAAAGGAGTTCCAGTGTTTGAGACTGTCGAAGATGGAGTAGATGCAGTTTATGCTCTGGTTAAATATGGAAAGTATTTGAGTGGGGTTTGAGTTTCTTTATTCTTTTAACAGAAAACTTTAAATTCTCCTCTTGCATTTTCTAAACCATGTTCGGTGATTGTTTTTGGCTTTGGTACTGATGAAATCAAAACTCTTTTACTTGGGTTAGTCTATTTTATCAAAGCTTTTGGAGGTGCTTTTGATGGCTGAATTCAAGGTTACACCATGGGATGTCGAAGGAATGGTGGATTATGACAAGCTGATAAAGGAATTCGGAACACAACCGCTAACAGACGATCTTTTGGAAAAGACAGCCGTGCTAACAAAGAGTGAACTTCCAATTTACTTCAGGAGGAGATTCTTCTTCTCTCACAGAGACTACGACTTAGTCCTTAAAGACTACGAAGAGGGGAAGGGTTTCTTCCTTTACACTGGAAGAGGTCCGAGCGGGCCTATGCATATCGGACATATCATTCCATTCTTCGCGACTAAATGGCTCCAAGAGAAGTTTGGAGTTAATTTGTATGTCCAAATCACAGATGATGAGAAGTTCCTATTTAAGCCAAATCTAAGCTTTGAAGACACCAAGAAGTGGGCTTATGATAACATTTTGGACATAATTGCAGTTGGCTTTGATCCAGATAAGACTTTCATATTCCAAGATAGCGAATTCACGAAGATTTATGAAATGGCTATTCCAATAGCGAAAAAAGTGACATACTCAATGGCTAAAGCTGTTTTTGGCTTCACAGAGCAGAGCAAGATTGGAATGATTTTTTACCCAGCAATTCAAGCTGCTCCAACGTTCTTTGAAAAGAGGAGATGTCTAATTCCAGCGGCAATTGATCAAGACCCGTACTGGAGAATTCAGCGCGACTTTGCCGAGAGCTTGGGTTACTATAAAACTGCCGCACTTCACAGCAAGTTCGTTCCTCCTTTGACTGGATTGGAAGGAAAGATGAGCGCATCAAAGCCTGAAACAGCTGTTTATTTAACGGATGATCCGGAAGAAGCTGGCAAAAAGATCTGGAAGTTTGCCTTAACCGGCGGTCAGCCAACGCTGAAAGAGCAGAGAGAAAAAGGTGGAAATCCTGAGAAGTGCGTTGTTTTCAAGTGGCTCGAGATATTCTTTGAACCAGATGATAAGGCTTTGCTTGAGAGATACCACGCATGTAAGAGCGGTGCTCTGACATGTGGAGAATGCAAGCGCTACCTTATAAAGAAAGTTCGGGAGTTCCTTAAAGAGCACCAGAAGAGAAGGGAGAAAGCTAAAGATGAGATTGAGAAGTTTAAATACACTGGAAAATTGGCTCAAGAGAAGTGGAACGAGGCAATCCCAGAGCCTCTGAGGAGGTGATCTTTCTTTTGTTTTATGTTTTAATGTAGTTTATAACAGCGTGAGAATTTTAAATCCTCAAGATTTATAAATCGTTGAGAAATATAAATTCGCAACCTTTATAAATATATGAGAACTAACAATTCTCATGATTGAGGAAGTTGCCAAGTTTAACCCATGGTGGGAAGATAGAGAGGATTATCACGTCAGGCTGTGGAGGGCTCAAAGGTATAGATGGAGACCGAACTGGATTGATGAGCTTTCTTTGGAACCTTTTTCTCTCAATTTTGTCCTTGGGCCGAGACAAGTTGGGAAGACAACAGGGATAAAAATTTTGATTTCAGAGCTTATTAAAAAAATTGAACCTGAGAGAATTCTTTATCTCAACTGTGAAATTTTTCCTGACTTTATAACACTTAGAAAGCTCATTGAAGAATTCCTCAAAGAGGAAAAAGAACCCTTTGTATTCCTTGATGAGGTCACAAGCCTAAGAGAATGGTGGAAGGCAGTCAAACCATTGATAGACGCTGGTGAGCTTGAAAATGCCGTTATTACAGTGACTGGTTCAAGTGCTTTGAAGGTTAGGCGAGATATGGAACTGTTTCCGGGGCGGAGAGGGAAAGGGAAGACTGTTGAAGTCCTGCCCCTCACCTTTAGGGGGTTTGTTGAGGTTTATGGAATTAAAAAGTGGAGACTTCGCTATGATGAGGTGCTGGAGCTTTTTAATAAGTATCTTGAAATTGGCGGCTTTCCTGGAAGCATAAATGGCATGCCAGTTGATGATATTCTGGGTTCATATGTAGGGGAATTTGTTCGCTTTGATAAGAGCTTGGAAATAATGAAAGAAGTGTTCTCCTCTTTAATGCTTACTATTCCCTCTGCAACGAGCTTTCGTTCTTTGGCTGAAAAAACCTCAGGATACTCATACAAAGTCGTGCAGGATTATCTCGAATTTCTCAGAGATTTATATGTTCTTGAGTTTGCTTATCTCAAAGGAGGTTCCCGGGTTCTGTACAAAAGAGAAAAGAAGATATTCTTCAGAGACCCTCTTCTCCTAAGGCTGTTTTCTTTATGGAGTGGAACTAAGCCTGTAGAATCTGCGATTTATGAAAATATAGTTCAAGAACATCTATACAGGAAATTTGGTGAAATTTACTATTACAGAAATAGGTATGAGATTGATGCCATTGCTGATGGACTTAGGGTTGAGGTTAAGGCTGGAAAAGCCCATCGCAAGTATCCACGAACCGTCGTTGTGCTTGAGAAAGAAGACATCCCGAGATTCTTGATTGAACTTTTCTCCTGAGCAAAAACTTTTTATTTGAGCAGTAGATTCCTAAGAAGTTATAAACACAGATTCCAACTATGAAGCGGTGGTTCCATGATTCGCTTGCCTTTTAGAGATGGCTTTTATGAAGTTAATCCGAGCAAGATAATATCCCTTGGGAGGAATTATGCTGAACACGCAAAGGAGTTAGGTCATGAGGTTCCAAAAGAACCAGTAATTTTCTTAAAGCCTCCTTCCACTTTGATAGGGCCTAATCAAATTATAATCTTGCCACGGAAGAACAAAGAAATTCACCACGAAGTTGAGCTTGCCGTTATTATAGGGAAGAGGGGGAAGAACATCCCGAAAGAAAGAGCTATGGATTATGTGCTGGGCTATACAATTCTGCTCGACATCACCGCTAGAGACCTGCAGTGGGAAGCTAAGAGAAAGGGTCTCCCTTGGACAGTTGCTAAAGGCTTTGACACCTTTGCACCTATTGGACCAAGAATTGTCCCAAAAGAAGAGCTTGATCCGAGCGATCTTGAGATAGGACTGAAGGTTAACGGAGAAGTTAGGCAGCTCTCAAGGACAAGCAAGATGATTTTTAAGATTCCGGAGATAATCGAGTACATCTCAAGCATAATGACGCTTGAAAAGGGCGACATAATTGCAACGGGAACTCCAGAAGGCGTTGGTCCCCTAAGGCATGGCGACACGGTTGAGGCGTGGATTGAGGGTATAGGAACGTTAAAAGAAGAAGTATTGGCGGAGAGGTCAATATTGTGCTGATTTCTTTTCTCTCAGCTTCACAGAAATCCACTTCATCTTATTTTCTTCATTTTTAACAACCAAAATGTAGTCTCCTTGTGGAATCTTGACATCGTTGAACTCAACTGTTTTCACATGTTTCCAAGCTTTGTAATACTCAAAATGCTCTTCTTGCTTCATTTTCTCAAAGTTTTCTTTGGTTAGAATGTAAATGCTTATCTCTCCATCAGCTTTTATGTACCCGCTCAGTGTTGAGCTGCCAAGAAGGTGATATACCTTATATTCATTGAGGTTTGTTTTCCACTGGTATGTATAGCTCCCGTAGTGGGAAACTACACCATAAACTACAATTCCGATTATGATTAGCATTGCTAATGTTGCTACAATACCTCTTCTCATGCTATCACCGAAAAGAGTAAAGAAAATCGGTTTAAAAGTTTTATTGTATAATGTAGAGATGAACTCTCAATCCACCATGTCCCACTAATCGGTGATGTAGGATTCTAAATCCATTCTCTGCAAATGCCTCTTCAATCGCTCTTTTTTCTGTTGTTAGAAAAACTCCTCTCTTCTCTAAAACTTTTGACAGCTGAGAGAAGAAGTCCATGTAAAGCTTCGGGATTAGGCTTTTCTTACCTATTTTTAGACCGTAGGGTAAATTGCTTATGGCAAAATCAACGCTGTCAACGTATTGAGTCAGCTTTGTGGCATCTCCTTGAATGAACTCAATCTTACCCAAAACCCCAGCCGCTAAAGCATTCATTCTGGCTCCTCTTAAGTGCTTTTTGTACTTCTCAATTCCTATTATTCTCCCTTCATAGCCCTTCAAAGCCAGCTCAATTAATATAGTCCCGCTTCCACACATTGGGTCAATAACGGAGCCACCATCTAACTCAGCAAGCTCAATCATTGCATTTGCTATTGAAGCTTTCAGATGAGCTGGATGGTCATAGACACGCCAAGACCTCTTGTGCAAAGAAGAATCTCCAGTTGTGTCAATTCCTAAGAAAAATGTATCATCAATGAGTTCAGCCCTAAAAATCACGCTTGGATGATCTAAATTCACTTTAGGCTTTCCATATCTGCTGAGTCTGTCATAAATTGCACTCCCAACTGTTTTTGCAATATCAACGCTTGTAAACTCATGCTCGCCTTTTCTGAAAGGTCTCACAGCAAAGCTTTCTGTTATTTTCACATAGTTTTCAATTGGAAGAGAATACACGAAATTGTAAATCTCTTTGAGTGCTTTTTCTGGTTCTTGGCTTTCAATTCCTTTAAATTTTAACGATGCTATCTCAACTATTACACGATGCAAAAGTCGGGAATTCTCGTTGAGGAAAGTTGCTGGGTTGAATTCTCTCTTTTTGCCTTTCTCATCGGTGTAAAAACTCTCCTCAACTTCTGCAATTAAGCGACCTTCAACTCCAAAGGGCTTTTCCTCGACACTAACTTTGATTTCTTTGCTCTCAAATAATCTTTCAACTTCTTTTTTGGCTAAATCTTCAATTCCTTGTGAAGTAGTCAATAAGAGCCTCATCTTAATCACTCCAAAATTACTATAACTCCCTTCCACTTCTTTCCAAAGCATTCACTCGCTATGACTTTCTTTCCAGTTAGCTTTTCCAAAAGCTTAATTCCACCATCGCACTTCTTAAACCCTGTTGCTATACCCACAGTAAAGCCTTCAATTTCCTTAATCCCAACCCTCTTCACATTGCTTGGTTCAATCTTCTCTCTAAACTTCCAGAGTATTCTCCTTGGATCTAGCAAAAGTTCTCGCTCAATTTCCTCAAGGATATCACTGTATGCCCACTGGAATTCTTCTTCTCTCTTTTCTTCCCTCCCAAAAAGAGTAAACTTTCCAGTCTGCCATTCTCTGAGGAAATACCTTGCTGCTTCCTCAATGTCAACTTCTCCTCCCTTTCTAAGTAAACCTTTCTTTCTGCCAATTGCCTCTAAAATCTGCTCCTCACTTTCAAACTCTTGGATGTCATATTTCTCAGTCAAAGCTTCTTTTCTAGTCTCAAGAATGTGTTTAATGAGCTTTAACGCTGGCTTTACTGGATCCTCTATTTTGTCCGCTGGAAAGCCTCCTCTAATGACAAGCTCATCAAAATCATCTATCGGCACAACACCTGGGGAATCAATCAGCCAAATTTTCTTACTGAGCCTTATGAGCTGTTTCCCTTTTGTGTATCCTGGAATTGGGGCAACACCAACAGCGTGTTTACCTTTGAGAACATTAATTATCGTGCTCTTTCCGACATTTGGATAGCCAACCAATGCAACTTTAACTTTTTCTTTTCCTTCATCAAACAGCCCTTTTGCTATCTTTTTGATCTCTTTCCTTAGTATTCCTGTCCCCTTTCTCTTTCTTGCACTGATAAAAACCATCGGAACATCGCTTTTTCTCTTATACTCCTCAGCCCACTCTTTAGGAACTAAATCTGCCTTGTTCATGACTATGAGTAGTTTTTTCCCGCTTTCCTTAACTAGCCTCTCAACCTTTAAATTTCTCGTTCCAATTGGATCTCTTGCATCTACTACTTCAACTACAATATCAGCCTCATCTATTACTTCTCTCACTACTCTCCATGCCTTTTTCTGCTTCATCTCGCACCACCGTTATCTCAAATATCACAGTCCCCCCATCTGTGTAAGGCGGTCCGGGATCAAGGCATTGCACATATGCTTTATCTCCTTTTCCTAGACCAATCTCACTCGGCTTAACTCCTTTTCTAAGTGCTACTATATAAGGGATCAGTGAAGCAAATGCATGAGTGCATATTGCATCTGTTTCTTCTAACTTCACTTGTGGCCCTTCAATAACTATTTTGTCCCCAACTTTAAACACTGGGCACTTTCCTTTAATTTTTATAGCTCTTATGACCAGTTTCTCCATATCCACCACCGAAATGTAAATAAGATTTGAAATTAAAAATTACTTCGAATATACTGAGAGGGTAGTGTGGGAATTTAATGGAATAACTTTATGGTGGTGCTCATTGTGGCTGAGGACATTGAAGAAAAGATCAGAAAACTTAGAGAGTTAGGTAGGGCTCCAATTCAGCGAGAGACAAAACCTACAAAACCTATTTTACCTGCTGAACCTCAAAGAAAAATTTCCAAGATTGGAACATTAAGAGAAAAGGAAAGAAAGAAGAGGGTATTAATTGGAGCATTCGTTGTAATTGTGATTATATTGATTGCTTCTTTTGGTGTCTACACTTTTATCCAAAGACAACAATTAAAAAAACTTGAAGCAGCAAAACAAGCAAAAATAGCAGAAGTTAACGCGTATTTTAAAGGTGAACTTGCAAATGATTCTGTAAAAATTGAGTTGATTAAACGAATAGAATCTGCAAAGAGCATTGAAGAGCTTAATAATATTAATGTAAAAGCAGCATATGAGAAAAGATTAGCTGAAATACAAAAACAAAAAGAATTAGAAGAACAAAAGAAAGCACTTGAGGAATTGAATAAATTAAAAAGCCAGCAAATCGTGGTGATTACCCAAGCATTTGATCAGCTATTATCTCAACCACTTCCTGAAGATATTAGGACTGAAGCTATTAACACTCTAAATGAGCTTAAACAGAGAGTTAATGAGGCTAAAACTCAGGAGGAAGTTCTTTCTGTTGATCCAACCCCCTATTTAACCACTCTTTGGAGAAGGTATTACTTTTACTTGATTGATTCAATTCCAACACAGCGGGTTATTCTTAGGAAGAATGGTGAGGCTCATATCTATACAAAACTTGAAGCTAAGCAAGTTTTAGGAAAAATTACTGATTATCGTGAATTAATGAAATATACTGTTGAAAAAGTTGAGTTAGTTAAAATGGCATTAGTAGTAAAGCGAGAAAACGTTGTAGGAGCGTTTTTATCCTCAGGAGATAAAATAAAAATTTATGCCAGAAACCAAACAACTGGAAAGTACTTTGAAATTGCTGATGAGGGTTATTTAGATTTGATATTACTTCCAACGTCAGTTGGCCAAATATCACTAAGTGAATCTCAGGGAGAAGGAAGTTCAATTTCGTCTTCTTCCTCAACTAGTTATACTACTTCCCAATCAACATCATATAATGTTGGAGAAGAATCTCTTTCAAATTCTCAATCGAGTACTGATCAATATTCCACAACCCAATCAAGTAGTGAGACCTCAAATGCATATTACAATTACAATGTTAACCTCGCTGAAGTTTTAAAAGCGATAGCCGCTGGAAAAATTAATGCACCTGAAGAAGTCAAAGAGCAACTTTCCAAGTATGGATGGAAAGTTCTTGATTTAGAGAAAGATACAAGAATGCTCGTAGTTGATCCAAGTACTGAAGTACTTGTTATCTTTGAAGTTCCCTCAGATTTTGTTCCAAAGATATTGGAGTATAAAGACGCAATATATATCGTAAAAATTGAAACAGGGTGACAGAGTATGAAAAAACTTCTGGGTCTGTTGCCTTTATTATTACTAATTGGGTTGATTTCTCCAATGGTAAAGGGAAGTCCTACCGGTGATTTACTAATAGACTTAAATGTTACTTTGGTAAATCCCACTCCATTTCCAAAATTTGTAGTTGTAAATCCCCAATATAACTACACTGTATATAGAGAGCCTTATAACGAAATAGGAAAATTAAATTCTTTGCCTGGCTTCTGGATAAACCCATATGAGAGTTTAAAAGTTAATGTTGTGATAAATGATACAATATTAATCCCGGCAAACTACACATCCAAAAATACCAACATCTTCCAAGGAATAGTATATCCGAAACTCGTTGTATTGCCAAAATTATTCAAAATTAATGATGTTATTATGGGAGACATTATGATTGTGGAATACCATGGAAATGTCAAAATGAGGGTTAAAAATTCACCTTATGATGGAAGATATGTTTTTGCAGTAGGCATGCCTGTGATTTTTATGGGAGCAACACATTATGATTTTGTTCCAAAATATACCATGTGGTTTAGGGATTATTTTGAATTTTTGAAATCGTATCTCCCGCTTAAAACTTATAACAACGAGTCTACAAGAGTTTTAAACATTACTAAGAAAAATTCTGTATTATTCTCCCTCTCTGATAGATTGATTACTGGAAAAACCCTAAAGAAGAACCAAATTATTAATAACGAGGAACATAAACTTGATTTTCCAATATGGATTGTATGGCTTGGAGAGGGTAGTATTGAAATAAGTTACCAAGTAAAATGGGAGAATATGGAGAAGGTGAACTCCAGTGGAGGAAAAGAAAAAGAAAAAATCTGGTTTATTTTGGATAAACGAGATATTGAATGAGGGAGCGACCCCATTAGAAGACCTTCTTAAAGAAGAGGAATCTGGCGAAGAAGTTGGGGAGAGTGAGAAGAATATTTTATCATTTCTCCATGAAGAAAGTCCCGAAGAACCCACATCGAACACACTGTTAAAATCTACTTCTGAGGCTTCACCTGCACTTCAACAAATTTTGGGGGGGACCCTATCTCAACAAAGGAAATTACCTTTCTTGGCTCCTGAAAGTGAAATGGAAGTCTTAGCAGAGTACGGGAATGTTAGGATAATAAAGGTTAAATGGGAACCAGTACCTGTTTATGAGCTCAAATTGCCTGAGCTTAGTAACGAAGAAAAGAAGCTGCTTAATATGATTAAGGATAGGGCAGTCGTACAAATTCGAATAAATCCTGAGAGTATTCCTGATATTGAGGAAAGAAGAAGGATATTTTTCAAAGCAGTAAAACAGCTAGCTAAAGAAATGGCACCAACATTCTCTGAAGGAAAAATTGAATTATTTGCCCAATTAATTGTTCAAGACATGATTGGTTATGGAAGAATAGATCCTTTGGTGAGAGATGATAATTTAGAAGAAATTATGGTCATTGGGGTTAGAAAGCCAGTATATGTGTGGCATAGGAAGTTTAATATGTGTAAAACTAATATTGTTTTTGATAATGAAAGGGAACTTCTAAATATCATAGAAAGGATTGCGAGAGAAGTTGGCAGAAGGATTGATCAGCAAAGTCCACTTTTGGATGCTCGTTTATCAGATGGGAGCAGAGTAAATGCTACAATCCCACCTATAAGCTTAGATGGCCCTACCTTAACAATTAGAAAGTTCAAAAAGGATAAATTAACTATTATCGATTTAATTCGATATGGCACATTTAGCTTGGATATTGCTGCATTACTGTGGATTTTTGTTGATGGATTAGGAGTTAAGCCCGCAAACATTCTTGTAGCTGGTGGAACTGGTTCAGGTAAAACAACCACACTGAACTCTCTTGCAATGTTTATTCCACCTAATGAAAGGGTTATTAGTATAGAGGATACAGCAGAATTGCAGTTACCCATTGAACATTGGGTTAGACTAGAAACGAGACCCCCAAATATTGAAGGAAAGGGAGAAATTACAATGGATGATTTAGTTAAGAATACCTTGCGTATGAGACCGGATAGAATTATTGTTGGTGAGGTCAGAGGACCCGAAGCGAGGACAATGTTTACCGCGATGAACACAGGACATAATGGAGCGTTATATGATTTCTCAATAATACAGCTTTCTGATGGGAGATTTGAATTAATTGGCACGCTTTGTAACAAATTATTTGAGAAATACAAGGAGAGAATAAAAACATACAAAGATTTGGAGTACATTGAGTTGGAGGAAGAGGATCGCTTTAATGTTGTTAGCGTTGGACCTGATTTAAAGTCTGGCACTCATACGGTCTCAAAGATATGGAGAAGGAAAGTAAGAGAAGGAGAGAAGCTTGTGAAAATTACAACAAGGACAGGCAATGAAGTCATCCTTACAAAAACTCATCCATTCTTTGTATTCTCTGATGGTGATGTCGTTAGAAAAGAGGCAGGAAGGCTCAAAGTTGGAGATAGAGTTGCAGTAATGATGAGACCTCCAGAGGTGCCAAATAGGAATTATAAAGTCCCTCTAGAGCTATATTCAGGGATAAGTAGCTACTATCTTGTTCCGAATGAAAAGGGAGATATTCGAATTCTAGGAAAGAGATACAAGAAAGTGAAAAACAATGGATTACCTCCAGAGGATGCTGAATATCTGATGTCAATAAATTCAGCACCTGTAAGAATTGTTAGAGAGCTTGATGACAAGCTTTCATATATCGCTGGTGTTATTCTTGGAGATGGATACATATCCTCAAATGGATATTATATATCTGCAACATTTGATGATGAAAGATATATGAGTGCGTTCATAAATGCCGTAAAGGAATATCTTCCAAATTCAGAACCAGTTATAAAGGACAATGGAACGAGCAAAGTCGTAACCTTTGGTTCCAAAATATTTGCTGAGATGTTATCAAGGATATTCTCAATTCCAAAGGGCAAAAAATCAGATAGCTGGGATGTACCTGATGCTGTGTTACACAGTGAGGATTTTATAAAGCATTTTATAGCTGGTCTCTTTGATGCTGATGCCTATGTTGATAGCAAAGGTCCTTCAATAATGCTAATAACAAAAAGCGAAAGTGGTGCAAGAAAGATATGGTATGCCCTCCAGAGGCTTGGTATTATAAGTACGGTATCAAAACAAAAGAATAGAGGCTTCAAAGAAGGCTATATCTTTAGAGTCATAGTAAGAGGTATTGAAGACTTGAAAAAGTTCTATGAGCTAATTCCTCTTCAAAATGCCAAGCGTAAAGAAGAGCTTCGGAAGATTATAGAGAACAAGAAAAGCTATCGCGGAAATCATGTTTATCGCATACCAATTTCCGGCAAGATGATAAAGCCGCTGAGGGAAAAATTGAACTTAACTGTGACAGAGCTCTCTAAACTGGCTTCAACTTATGCAGGAGAGAAAGTTTCGGAAAGCTTAATCAGGCATATTGAACATAACAGAGCATCTGAAATCAGACGCTCAGCTCTTAAAGGAATAGCACTAGCTTTTCAGAGGGTTGCTCAGGATATTAACGACTCAGAAGCATGGGTATTTGCAAAGAAACTAGAGCTCCTTGCTGATGGAGATGTTTACTGGGATGAAGTTGTTAGTGTCGAAGAAGTTGATCCAAAGGAACTCGGCATAGAGTACCTCTATGATCTTACGGTTGAGGAAGATCATAACTATGTTGCAAATGGTATTTTGGTATCTAATTGTATGGGTACTATCCACTCAAATTCAGCGAGAGAAACAATTGTTAGACTTGAAAGTCCCCCAATGAATGTCCCGAGGATTATGATACCTGCATTGGATATTATCATAATGCAAGTAAGATATCACAGCAGAAAAAGAGGGACTTTAAGAAGGATAACTGAAATTGCTGAAGTTTCTGGAATTGAAGGGGACAGTGTTCAGCTTAATACACTATATAAATATGATCCAGCAAAGGACATGCTTGTCTCAACAGGAGTACCTAGTAGGTTCATGAACACACTTTCTCAGTTCTCTGGTCTTACTTTAAAAGAATTAGAGTTTGAAAAGGAAAAAAGAAAGCTGGTATTGCAATGGTTGTTAGAAAAAGGAATCAGGTCACTACCAGAGGTTGGGCAATACATACGGCATTTTTACATTGATCCTGATGAAGTGCTGAAAACAATTGAACGAGAAGCCTCGTCTATGGAACTTGCGAACAAAGTTAAGGAGTTCATATAGCGGTTATGGTGGTAGCATTGGACATCAAGGCTAAATTAATTCATATTCTCGAAAAAATTGGAGCAAAAACTATAGAAGTTAGTGAAAAGCCTATTAGAAGGGTTCCCAAGGGTAGAACCCTTCAAGAGCAGATAGCTCTCTTGAGGCAACTAAAAAGAGAGATTGAAAAAGGAGAAAAAGAAGAGGAAGAAATACCCCTTGAAGAAATACTAGAGATAAGACTGGAAGAAATCCAAAGTCCTTTATCTAGGAGACTGACGGATGCCGTTTTAAAATATTTCAGAGGTCCAGTTGAAATCCTAACAAAATCGCTCAAAGGCCTTGATCAAGATCTATATAGGGCAAATATGAGAATTTTTAAGGAAAGATATGTGGCATTAATGTTGATATTATCCTTCTTGGCAGGAATTTTTTCCTTTGTTTTTGCGACACTCATCATGATGCCAATTTCTATAGCTTTTATGTTTGGTACATTGGGCTTTATTCTCACCTTTGTGTACATGCGTCATTATCCTAGGATTGTCTGGAGAAATAGGGTAGCTGAAGTTGAAAAGGCACTTCCTTATGTATTAAGACACATGGCTGCACTGTTAAGTGCTGGAGTAGGTATAGCAGAGGTCTTGGTTTCGGTTGCTCGCGCTGATTATGGTGTTGCCTCTGAAGAGTTTGCAATCGTTGTAAGAGAAATGCAAACAGGTTCGTCATTTGAGGAGGCACTAACAAACTTTGAAAAAAGAATGAATTCAGAAAATGTTAGTAGGGTTATAAAGCAAATTTTGAGAGCAATAAAATTTGGTGGTAATCTGGCTGAAATTCTTTACAAAATGGCCGAAGATTTTTCTTTTGAATATAGAATGAAGCTAGTTGATTATGTTCAGAAAGTTGCCGGAGTGGCCTTTATATATATGTTTATTACAATCGTTATGCCAACGATGTTAATTGTAGCAATTCTAGCAGCGTCTATAATGGCAAAGAGACTTGTGTTGCCAATTTCGGGTTTAGCTGCATTGTTACTTTTTGGCTTTCCCATGTTAGCATTTTTAATGATTGTTATGATAAAACGTAGGGAGCCGAGGTGAGTATTCAATGAGAAGATACCCACCACGTCGATGGAGAGTCATTGTTAATTTAGTTTCGAGAATAATCCCTGAAAAAATTTTAAAGAAATACGAGTTTTTGCTTTACTCTGCAGGAATAAAGTTTTTGGCCTCTGAATATCTAACGATTTCAATTTTGTCTTCTTTTGGTGTGTTAATTGCCATGTACATTCTCACTAAAAATCCTCTCTATACTCTTATTGGAGTTGTAGCAGTGTTGACTTTCCTCCTTATAATATATCCAAACTGGAAAATTTCAAAAAGGGTAGCCGAAATGGAGCAAATGTTGCCTGATGCATTCTTCTATCTAGCTAGCATTCTTAGAGCTGGAGTCTCTTTTCCAGAAGCATTAGAAGATATTACAGAGACAAAATTTGGGGCATTGACTGAAGAGTTCAGGAGAACAGTTGAAGAGATGAGAAAAGGGAAATCAACCATTGAGGCATTAAGGGCATTTGCTCTTAGAAATAAGAGATCTCCAATTATTTATCGTTCAATGATGATTATAATTGAATCAATGGAAAGAGGAGCACCTATGGCGGATGTATTAGTCTCGGTGGCTAATGATGTAAGGGAGATACTTAGAATAAAAAGAGAAAGAAAAGCATCAACAGGAATGCAAGCAATGTTTTTCATAGCATCTAGTGGTTTTGTGGGTCCCTTAATAATTGGGATGGTTTCTCAGCTTGCTGCTGGGTTAAGTGGTCCACAAACTGGAATAGAATTACCTGTAGATGAGCTGAAAACAGTTCTAATGCTTTTCGTCATAATTCAGGCCATAATTTCGGGAATAGGGATTGGTGTTATAAGAGAAGGCAACTACTCCAGTGGAGTTAAATATAGTGTACTTTTAGCCATAATGGCGGGTATTATATTTAGTCTCGCATCTAGATTAAAGCTAATTTAAATGGCCCCGAAAAGTGGAGATTTAAACTGAAAAAGATTATAAAATATTCAAGTCCCTTGTTTTTCT
This sequence comes from Thermococcus paralvinellae, assembly GCF_000517445.1. Classification (NCBI taxonomy): domain Archaea; kingdom Methanobacteriati; phylum Methanobacteriota; class Thermococci; order Thermococcales; family Thermococcaceae; genus Thermococcus; species Thermococcus paralvinellae. Next base: position 1,781,214 of record NZ_CP006965.1, read on the forward strand.
GCCTTTTGTATGTCAACTATTTCCACTTCGAATATCAACGTTTTTCCCGCCAATGGGTGATTGAAATCTAAAGTGACCTCCTCTTCTCCAACTTTTGTAATTTTTGCTATTCCACTGTCTGTCATGACATACATATCTTTAACTGGCTCTATTCCAGCGTTTTCAAAATCTGAACGAGGAACATTGATAATGAGGTCCTCTTTGGGCATTCCATACCCAAGCTCTGGGGGAATAGTTATGATTTTCTTTTCTCCTACCCTCATGCCAATTAATGCCTCATCCAGTCCAGGAATTAGTTCGCCAACTCCAATATTAGCGCCTATAGGTCCGTATTTGCGATCTTCAACGTAAATACCGGCTTCTTTGGCAATATCCTCATAACTTGTACCAAAAACTTCTCCATCCTCAAATTTTCCAATGTAGTTAAAAACCACAAAATCCCCTTTTTCAATTTTCATTTTCTTCACCAAACTTACCTTGATAATCCCCATAGTAGCCGTACCTTTATAACGTTTTTGGTCAATATTATACAACTTTGGGAAAAAGTATATATACAATGCTGACAACTAATATTTGGAGGCTACATTATGGGATACTTTGCGGAAATGCTTAAAAGAGAGTTTAAAGAGCTTGACGTTAAGGATATCTACACCACTAAGCTCGGAAGTAGGGATATAGAGATTCTGGAAGCCACTGCTCATGACACTAAGTTTCCAGCCATGTTTCAAAGTGAGGAGAAAAAGTATGGGATTTATCTTTGGTCACTAATAATAACCAGTACAAACAATACCAGAACAATTCGAGGTTTGGACAAGCTTGATACTCTAAAAATGAGGATTAAAGAAAATGTAAGGGCAATAGTGGAAGGAATGGAAAAGGATTAGTCCTCTGGAAGCAGGTAGTAGAGATAGTGTGGTCTATTAGTGAATTCATCTATAAAGACTACGACACCACTTTTTGGTGGTTTTAGATAGTGAACCTCACCTTTTTTTGTTGTTACAGCAGCAAATGCATCGCTTTTTCTTACTCTATTGCCAACACCAGCAATTAAAGTTGATACATAGCCCTCAACAGGAAGAATCATTAGTTCATCGCCCTTATATAATCTAATTTCTGTTCTTCTATCAGGTAAAACAATTATAGCATCGCAGAGCATCTTGTGCTCATATTTATCAACATAGAAATGGAATCTATCATACACCTCTTTTCTCAAAATTTTTGCTTTTTCTCTGTCTATAAACTCTGGAATTCTCTCTCCCTTTTTGAGCCTCACTTCAATGTTATCCTGAATAATTATGCAGTCAACTTTAGCTTTCCCATCTTTATCAAAGCACTCCTCATACGAAGATTCCACATATAGCTGAGGTATCCTTTCCATACATCACTCACCTAACTTTTTCAACAATGTAAAACTTTTTAAGTTTATCCGTCATAACTATTTTTTGGTCAAAATGAAAAGAAAAGGCCTAGCATTGTTCTTAGTGCTGTTTCTCCTAATGGCGCTGATAATGAGTGGCCAGGCCAAAATAGAGGAGATTCCAAAGGGTTCACAAAATTATTATTGGATTGGTCTGTTGTTTGGAATTATCGTGATAGCTGCGGGCTTTATTATTATCCAGATACTTTTAAGTTGGCAAGATCTGCCTACAAAGGGCAGAGCTGATAATATTAATTGGCAAATAATAGTTGCAATTTTTACTGGAACGTTGATGCTTTCTTTACCCTTGCTTTTTATGGTTTCTAAAGCTCAGTTCTCTCCGATAACAGCAAATAATACCACCACACAAGGGGTGTATGTTGTTAACGGAAGCTATCATGTAACGTATTACGAAAAATACTTTAGGAATCCAGTTTTTCTCGGAAATCCTAGCACAAAAATTATTCTCTATGGATTTTTCGGCATAATATCAGCAGCTTTGATATATCTCTCGATAGCATTCTACAGAGACTTAAGTACTAGGAGAAGGGTAAAGAAGCTTAGGGAAGAAATTCAAGAGTTTGATAAAAGGCTTAAGGAAGACGGGATTTCATTCATCGGAGACCCCAAAGATATTGTCATTAAGCTATACAAAAACGCCGTGATATGGCTTGAAATTTTGGGAATTCCCTACAGGGAAAGCTGGACTCACTGGGAGCATGCAGAGAGAGTAAAATACAAACATGATGCATATGTTGAACTTGCACAGCTTTTTGAAAAAGCCAAGTATGCTCCAGAAAAAGTAACTATGGAAGATGCTAAAAGGGCTTATGAGCTTTACCTAATAATTAAGGGTGATGAGCATGAGAGTTAGTAAGGCACTATTTCTTGCAGCCCCATTTGCTTTAATGGCGTTTTTAGCTGGTTCTTATTTGGTAAGATGGTTGGGTGTTATGATAGCGGGAGTTATTCTAATTGTGGTTCTCTTTGGTTTGGAAATTCAAAGTGATTACGTTCCGAGAAGAAAGCGAAACTTGATTTCCGGAAAGAATGAGCTTGAGAGATTGACCTCTGTTGTAAAGCGAGCTAGAAAAGGCAAGATGGCAAGAGAAATTATTGCTGAGGAAATTAGGGGAATTTACGCTCTTCTCTCTGATGAATATACATATTTTGATCTTAAATCAAATCCTAATGAGGCGCTAAGGCTTCTCTACTCTGAAGGGGACTTTTATGAAAATCTGAAAAAAGCTCTAGAAATCGTGGAGGCGGATTTGAATGAAGATAGAAGAGGTGCATGAAAAGGGAAAAAGGATATTAAATGAAGCTGGAAAAGCGATAGTTGGCAAAGAGGAAGTTCTTAAGCTCATATTAACAACAATCCTTGCAGATGGGCATATTTTGATTGAAGACTTGCCAGGATTGGCAAAAACACTTATGGCAAAGAGCTTTGCAACAGCCTTGGGAGTTAAGTTCAGAAGAGTTCAGTTTACACCTGATTTATTACCCTCAGACATTTTGGGTGTAAGTGTCTTCAACCAGAAAACATTGGAATTTGAATTCAGGAAGGGTCCAATTTTCACAAACATATTATTGGCCGATGAGATTAATAGAGCTCCACCAAAGACTCAATCCGCACTATTGGAGGCAATGCAGGAGAGACAGGTGACGATTGAGGGTAAAACGTACTATCTGGAGAGGCCTTTTATTGTTATTGCAACCCAAAACCCAATAGAGCAGGAAGGAACTTATCCATTACCGGAGGCTCAGCTCGACCGTTTCCTTGTTAGGCTTAGAGTTGGCTATCCAACCAAGCAGGAAGAAATTGAGATCCTCAAGAGGAGAATTGAGAGAAAGAAGGAGGAAGTTGACATAAATCCAATAGTTACTCCAGAAGATGTCGTTAAAATGCAGAGAGCTGTTGAAGATGTCTACGTTAGCGATGCAATTTTGGAATACATAACCGACATTGTCAAAGCCACAAGGGAAAGCAAGAGAGAGATTGATATTGGAGCTTCTCCGAGAGGAAGCTTAGCTTTACTTAAGCTATCAAGAGCGTATGCTGCTTTGGAAGGCAGAGACTACGTCATTCCAGATGATGTTAAGAAAGTTGCAGTGCCTGCTTTAAGTCATCGTTTGATACTAAAGAGAGAGCTCTGGTATACGAGAGTCAGCCAGGAGAGCGTCATGGAGAGGATTTTGGAGAAAGTCCCTGTTCCGAAGTTTGAGTAAAGGGGATTCCTATGGAAAAGAAGTTCCAGCCTACAGGAAAGGCAGAGCAGCTGTTGCTTGCCTTGTGGCTTTCAGTAATGGTAGCTTTCTTCATGCTACGCTGGGATATGATTTACCTTACACTACCCATCCTATGGCTTTTCTTTGTTGCAATAACTTTCTTCAAGCCAAGACTTGACGTAGAAATCCAGAGGGTTTTACCTCACGACAGAATTCTTGAAGGGACTGAAGTGGAGATAAAGCTGAAGATTAAGGCAAATGAGAGGATACCAAGCTTAAAAATTATTGACGATCTTCCAAAGGGTCTTGAACTTATTGGGGACAGAAATGAGTTTTTGCTGTCCTTTACAAGAGGTGAAGAAAAAGAAGTTTCTTACAAAGTCAAAGTCAAACGCGGCATTCATGAGTTCAATTTTGTTAAACTCAGCTATCAAGACCCATTTGGCTTTTTCAAGATAGAGAAAACAATTGATTTGTATGATGAGCTTATCGGAGTTCCCACAATTGAAGACGTTGTAACACCTTATTCAACTAAGGGCACAAAGGTTACAGTTGGACCTCTACCTTCTCCGAGAGTAGGTGAGGGAGTTGAGTTTCACGCGATCAGAGAATATCAGCCCGGTGATCCATTAAAGATAATCAACTGGAAAGCGACTGCAAAGACTGGAAAAATAATGAGCAACGAGTATGAAAGCGAGAGAAAAGTTGATGTAATCCTAATCGTTGATGCAACATATAAAGGCGAGAGCATCTTTGATAATCTAATAAGAGCTACTGCATCATTTATGCTGGACTGCCTCAACAACGGAACGAGCTTTGGGCTTTTGCTAGCTGAAGATGTCCCCTTATGGATTAGAGTAGATTACGGAAAGAGGCACTTCTTCAAATGCATTGATTTCTTAAGCATAGCAAAGCCAGATAAGAACAACATGATAGCCTACCAAGTTGAGCATTTGGTTAGGAGTAGGTTTCCAGCGAGGGCACAGATACTTTACTTCTCACCACTTATAACTGAAGAAGGAAGGGAAGCTTTGAGAGTGTTATACCGCTATGGTTACAAGGTTGTAGTCATAAGCCCAAACCCTTACTCGGTAGTTAAACCCAAGAGCGAGGAGGAAGCTTTAGCTCTAAAGATACTTCAGCTCAAGAGAAAAGCCTATTTAAGGAAGCTTGCTGCATATGGGATAATAATAGATTGGGATATTAACAAACCCCTTAAAACAGCGGTAGCGGAGGTAGTTAAGATATGAAAAAGCCGAGGATAAGATTTTCGCCGATACCTTTAATCATTTTAGCATTCCTCTTGCTCAGCTACCCCAAGCTTCTGCCCGTTTTAGTCTTGGCTTTACCAGCGTTTTTATCGTACTTTCTTGGAATGTTCTTTTTGGTGGCTTTCATAATTTTGCTCCTTTACTATAAAATTGGGGATATATTTGGTGTCCTTTTAGTTGCTCTAGCTCTGCTCTTTGTGGAATCTGCATACTTGGATAGGGAAAAAGCTCCGAAAGAGCATTATTTAATTTTGACGGTTTCAGTCCTCTTAGCCCTGCCGACTTATTTGTTCATCAGAACTCTGGCAGTAGCAATGCCCCGTTTTGAAGTTACGGCGATAGCGATGCTGATACTCCTTACCCTCTATGCCTTTTCGAAAGTTGTGACTGATTAGATGCTCCAGCTCCCCTTTTTCTTCAGCACTTCCCTTGCTCTAAAGAGACCTTGGGCAACACATTCTTCCAAGGACTTTCTTTTTGAATAATACGCTAAAAATCCACCAGCAAAGGCATCGCCTGCTCCAGTTGGGTCAACGATTTTGTCTATGGGCAGAGCTTTGAATTCTGCAAACTTCTCTCCATCATAGACGAGAATTCCCTTTTCTCCTCTTGTTATCACAACGATTTTAGCTCCCCATTCATGAAGAACTTCCGCTGCTTCTTTGATGTCCTCTGTTTTTGTTATCACTCTTGCTTCTCTTTCGTTTGGGAAAATTATCTCTGCATTTTCCACTATCTTTTTTAAAAGCTCAGTTTTTGTTTTATAGTCCCCCATATATGTTGGATTAAAATCGAGGCTTATTCTCTTGCCCTTTAGGCGTTTAACTAATTTTAGCTGCTCTTCTGGTGGAATTGGTGCTATGTGGAAAACCTCGGCACTCATGTATTCCTCCGGAATTTCAATTTCACCCATCCTTTGAGCAACGCCCATATCAACGGGAGCGTCAACACTTCCATCCTCATGATATATCATGTAAATGTGAATTGTCCTCCCTTCGAGGATGTGAACTCCTCTAATATCCAAAATTTCGCTCAGCTTTTTTAACCACTCTTCTGGAAAATCCCTGCCGACCTTAGTAACCAATCCAACTTTTGCGCCGCTTAGGGCTGCTGAGGTTGCAACGGCAGCGGCAGCTCCTCCCGGTTGCAGAATCTCTTCTCTTTTGGGGAACCTGATATGGTCTATTGAAACATGGCCAATGACTACCAAATCTAACTCCATATCGCCCTCCCCTAACTTGACAGATTGCTTTATTTATCTTTTGGCTGTTGAGTAATCCTTTTCTACTCCTCTTATTCCGTTTAGATGAACATCGAAAAGATTTAAAAGGCTGAAAAAGAATCTTAAAACAAAGCTTAATGGGTGATTAAAATGGAAGAAGTCTTCCAAAACGAGATTATAAAACAAATTTTGCTGAAATACAGGACGATATGGGCAATTGGACACGCTCAAAGTGTTCTTGGTTGGGATATGGAGGTAAACATGCCAAAAGAGGGTATAACTGAGAGGAGTGTTGCTCAAGGAGAACTTTCAGTGTTGAGTCAGAAGCTAATTTTGGATAAAAAATTTGTTGAACTCGTTGAGAAAGCAGACGGAGAAGACCTTAACGATTATGAAAGAGGTGTTGTGAGGGTTCTTAAGCGCTCAATTAAGATAGCAAAGGCCTTTCCTCCAGAATTTGTTAGAGAGATAAGTGAAGTTAGGAGCAAAGCAACGATGGCATGGACAGAAGCAAAGCAAAAGAACGATTTCAAACTCTTTGAGCCTTATCTTGACAAAATCATAGAACTTTCAAGGAAAGCTGCTGACTACCTTGGCTATGATGAGTATCCATACGATGCTTTACTCGACCTGTACGAAGAAGGATTGAGGATCAGGGACTTAGACCCAATATTTGAGAAACTCGAAAAAGAGCTCAAGCCTATTCTTGATAGAATTCTTGAGGAAGGGAAATTCCCAAAAGAACATCCACTTGAAAAAGAGAAGTACGATATTGAAGCGATGAAAAAGGTAAATCTCGAGATACTCAAGCTTTTTGGCTATCCTCTAGGGACAAGAGGCCGCTTAGATGTTTCGCCCCATCCATTTACAACAGAATTTGGAATAAAAGATGTTAGAATAACAACGAGATATGAGGGTTTTGACTTTAAGAGAACTCTATTGGCAGTAGTCCATGAATTTGGACATGCCCTCTATGAACTTCAGCAGGATGAAAGGTTCATGTTCTCTCCAATAGCGGGTGGGGTTTCACTTGGAATCCACGAGAGCCAGAGCAGATTCTGGGAAAACATCATCGGCCGCTCAAGAGAATTTGCAGAGTTAATTTATCCACTTCTCAGGGATAATCTTCCGTTTATCTCAAACTATACTCCAGAAGATCTCTATTATTACTTCAACACTGTTAGACCAGATTTCATTAGAGTTGAGGCTGATGAAGTAACTTACAACATGCACATCCTCTTGAGATACAAGCTTGAAAAGCTCATGATAAACGAAGGTTTAAATGCGAGTGAAGTTGCAGAACTTTGGAACGATGAGATGGAGCGCTTGTTGGGAATTAGACCAAAAACCTACAACGAGGGAGTTCTTCAGGATATACACTGGGCTCATGCAACAATTGGCTACTTCCCAACATACACATTGGGAACACTTCTGGCAACCCAGATTAGGGCATACATCACTAAGGACATTCCAGACTTCTATGAGAAAGTTCAGAGAGGGGAATTCGAACCAATAAAAGAATGGTTGAGGGAAAAAGTGCACAAGTATGGCTCAGTATACCCACCAAAAGAATTGTTAGAGAGAAGCTTTGGAGAGGGCGTAAATCCAGAATACTTCATTGAGTATTCGAAGGAGAAGTATCTTTAACTCTTTTCTTCTATTCTAAAATTGTTAACCTTAAGAGCATCTCTTGTGGTTTGTGCATAGTGTTTAAGTTCTTTAGTTAGGATAGTATATTGCAGAGTTTAACACATAACAAAAGCTGATTCAGAGGAGAGACGGAGAACACCCCAAAAATACTTCCAAGCTAATTAAACCTTGTAAGTTAGTCATCTCCCTGAAGGGTTCGTTGTTTTTGTTTTGGCTTGAGATTATAGCTGATTATCTGTACCTCTTTTAGAGGGATGTAATCCTCAATTGGGATGTATAATACCAAGAGTTCAATAGAATCGAGCGAGCTTAGCCTTCTCATAAGCACTCTTTGGTTCTTGGTAAGAGTGGCTTCTCTCCCGACTTTTCCACTCTTAACTTCCACAAGAATGATTCTCTCGATTTTTAGAACTGGTAATTCGAAACTTTTTTCCTTCATTTCTTCAGAGATAACATTCAGTCTTTGCTTTCCTACATTGTTAGCAGTTAAAATCACGTAATCTGGCTTATACCCTATGTTCTCTAACACTTTACGCAACATTACAAGCTTTTCAACTTCATCCAAAGACATAAAGCAGGCTATTGACAAATATCTTACCAAATGGGCCATCCTTTCTTGAAACTCATCACGAGTGCCACCAAGAAAATTAATGCTACTCACTACGTTCAGACTTTCATCCATTATATGGATATAACTATCAAAATGATTTTCCTTCCACTCTGTCCATTTAACTTCAATAAGTACTCGATTGAAATTTGGGAGTAAGACTAAGCGTTTTAGCATGCCTCCAGCGGTACTTAGCTTCTTTAACAGTTCGGGAGGGTAGCTCGATGGGCCTTTATGACGATATTCATAATGGGATGAAAATTCCGGATACTCGAGCAAATATTTATCTACAGACTTTCCTCCTTTATAATCTCGATATCTTCCTCTGATATAATTAGGCGTAAAAACTCGGATATAATCATAATGCTTCTCAAAATCAGGAATTACTCTATAACTTAAGTAAGCTTCCGCAATTTTTTCTGCAAATTGTCCCTTTAAGTTATTCGCTACGCTTAGGGGAATCTCAAAGACTTCCTCGCTGGTTTTGTTTCTCTCTATGTGCAATGGAAATTTCATTTGGGCCCACCTAAAAGATTAAGTTTCCAAAATACTTAACTCTTGCTGGAATAACCTAAAACATTGGTGAGAAATTATGCGTCTCTGGTTTCTGCATCCGAAAAGGGAATCTTAAAAGATATAAAGAACCCAGAGCCTTGAGATTGGAGGAGAGAGGTAAACCCAGTCTTCTATGTGGTATCAGGTGCCAAGGGAGAATAAGAAAAAGGGTAGTTTACTCTAGCGGCTCCACCTCTATCGCAACAACGCCCCATTTTTTCTCTTCTTCTTCGCTGTAAAACTGTCTGTAAATTTTAACTCCTTCCTCTATGCTTTTAATCCCTGGTAAAACGTTCTCCAAGCCTTCTTTTTTGAGCATTTCTTTAAAGGAAGGGTAAACCCTAATGTCCTTAACTTTGACTTTAAGCTTTCCCTCGAAGATTATGATGTCTCCTGGCTTAATTTGTCTGCGCTTTTCGTCATATAACCTTCCCTCTATCCTTTTCTTTCCTTCAGCAATTAGTTTGAGGTACTCTTCTTGGAGCCCCATTTCCCATTCCATGAAATCACCTCTCAGAGTATATATCGTATTACCATAGGCGTAACTTTCAATGCTCTAGCTAAAAGCTTTGGATGCTTGATTAATGCTTTTATTGTCTTTGCATGCTCATCAAATTCTGCCGTGTTTTCAATAACCTCTATTGCCTCCCTACTTGATAGAAGCTCGAAGAGCTTTTCAACCTGCTCTTGGCTGAGATTCTTGAAGAGTCTTCTCACTTTCAATCCAAAGGAGATCTCACGTTTTATCTCCTTACAGAGTCTTTCATACTCCCAAGGCTTCCTATTAATGATGGAATATGCTAGAGCATACGCACAGTACATTCCGTATGCGATTCCTCCAGCGGTTAAAGGCTTAATTTGGAGTGCAGCATCTCCCACCAATGCAACGTTCCCTTTAATCCATGGCTTTCTAACGCCTAATGCAACATTTCCAGCCTTAAACTCTATAATATTAGTTTCTTTTAACATCCTGATCTTTATAAAGTTGAAGAGAGTGTCTGGCCTTCCAAAGGTTCCAACTCTTGCTAGGCTTTCATTTATTGGGGCAACCCAGAAGAAAAAGTCTTTATTGAGTTCTTTATTTATCCAAAGCTCAACAAAGTCTGGTTTTTCAAATTCTCCAACGATCTCAACTTCATAACCACTTAAGAATTCTGCATTAGTTTTTGCACCAATTTCTTGGGCTACTTTGCTATTTACACCATCCGCTCCAATGTAAAAGTAAGCACTTATCTCAAATCTATTATTAAACCTCTGAAGAACGGCTTTCCCATTTTTGAAGCCCAGAAATCTTGTATTCATGTAGTACTCAGCTCCTCTCTTCACTGCCATCTCTGCTAAGCTTTTTTCAAGAATCTTTCTACCAACCATGTACGCTTGAGGTTCTTTTCTTTTAATCTCAAAACTCTGTATCTTCGAGTAGAAAACTGCTCCTCTCAGCTTGTTGATTATGGCCTTTTTTGGAAGTTTTAACTCCTCATAACTTCTTGCCCCAATAATTCCAGTGCATGCCTTTCCACCAAAAGAGCTCTTTGCCTCAATTACAGCCACTTTGTAATGTCTCGCAAGCAAAGTTGCTAAATAATTGCCAACTGGACCTCCACCAATGATTGCAATATCGTATTTCATCTCTCTCCCTCAACTTAGATGGGCTTTTAAACCCTATAAAGTTTAGCTTTAGTAGGTGATAACATGAAGGTTCTAGTCACTGGCTTTGAGCCATTTGGGGGAGAAAAGGTAAATCCCTCATGGGAAGCTGTCAAAATGCTTCCGGATGTGATAGGGAATGCTGAAATTGTCAAATATCAGCTCCCAGTCAGCTTCAAAAAAGTTAGGGAGCTTTTGCCGGATATCATCTCAAAGGAGAAGCCAGAGGTTATAATATTAACAGGCCAAGCCGGAGGAAGAGTAAACATAACAGTTGAGCGGGTTGCAATAAATGTCATGGATTCAACGAAAGAGGACAACGACGGATATAAACCAGAAGATGAGCCAATCTTTGAAGATGCTCCAGTAGCTTACTTCTCAACTTTGCCGATAAAACGAATTATAAAAGCTTTAAGGGAAAATAGAATACCAGCAATGGTCTCAAATACTGCCGGAACTTATGTGTGCAACACTGCAATGTTTACCGCTCTACACTACGTTGCTATAAATAAGCTAAATGCCAAAGCGGGGTTTATTCATGTTCCCTACATTCCAGAGCAAGTGTTGGAGAAAAATGCTCCATCAATGCCATTAGAAATGATAAAGAGAGCAATAGAAATTGCTATTATGGAAAGTATCGGTTAATCTTTCTTTTCATTTTTAGGCAATGTTTTTAAGATGTATTCCTAACTATCACTCAAGGCGAGACTATAAAACCTTGTGAGAAGGTGATGCCTATTCTCATACTTGGGGTTGATATAATCAGCGAGAACCCAAAGAGGTTTGCTGTGGTTAGTTGGTTCAATGGAAAGCTTGAGAAAAAAGGTGAGTTCACATTCTATAGATTAGTCCGTTTTATTCGAGCAAAGAGGCCGGATATAATTGCAATGGACAACATCCATGAGCTTGGTGATGATCTAAAGAAGTTTTTAAGGGCTCTGCCTCAAGGAACTAAGCTCGTTCAGGTTACTGGAAGACCAGGGGAGCAGAAGTCTCTTTGGAGCTTAGCAAAGGAGAATGGAATTAGAGTTGGTGATAAGTTTGACCCATATGAGGAAGCTAAGGTATGTGCTCTATTGGCCTCTAAAGGAGTTGGTTATGAGGTTTTAGCCTTTGAGGATGAGGTTATAATAAAGGTCTCTAGAGGTAGAAGTCAGGGAAAAGGCGGCTGGAGCCAGGATAGGTATAGGAGAAGGGTTCACAACTTAATTCAGAATAAAGTCAGAGAAATTGAGGAAACACTAAGGAGAGCAGACATTCCTTTTGATTTGGAAGTTGAAGAGAAGGATTATGGTTTAGCCAGGGGAGAGTTTAAGGTCTATGCTTCAAGAGAGGAATTGGTAGGACTTATAAAACCTATGCACGGTGGAGATGTTGAGATAAGGATAAAACCCGTGGAAAGAAAGAGCTTGGAGTTTGTGCCGTTAAAGAGTGAAAAAGCCATTCAAGTGAGGAAAAGCGTTATAATTGGCCTTGATCCAGGAATAACTGTGGGCATAGCGGCTCTTGACTTGGATGGGAATATTGTGGCAGTTTACAGCGAAAGGAACATGGCAGTGAGCGATATTGTTAGGTTTATATCCGATGTGGGACATCCAATAATTGTTGCAACTGACGTTAATCCCGCTCCAGGTTTGGTTGAAAAGATTGCCCGTTCATTTAAGGCTATCCTCTATGTCCCAAGAGAGAGCTTGCGTGTAGAGGAAAAGAATGAGCTTTTGAGAAGCCTAGGTATTAGCGTTGATGATGATCATCAAAGAGATGCTTTGGCAGCTGCTTATAAGGCGTATCTGAGATTGAAGCCAAAGCTCGATCATGTTGATGCAAAGCTCAGAGAACTCGGCTTAATGAAGAAAAGCAATGAGATTAAAGCTCTGGTTATTCAGGGATACAACCTCGGAGAGGCTATAATGAGAGTTAAACTGAGAGAGAAGCCAAAAGAAGAAATTAAGGTCCTCCCGGAGGAAGAAAGCGTTGATGTAACGCCTTATATTGAGAAAATCAAGGAACTTGAGAAAACGATTAAAATGCTTGAGAGGGAAAATCAGGAGCTTAGAGCTATAATCGAGGAGCAAAAGAAAAGAATTGAAAAGCTTGGGGATAAGCTGGCATACTACGATGAAGAAGTTAGAGCCAAAGTTATCAGGAGTAAAGAGATTGAGATTAGGGATAAGAGAATTGCATATCTTGAAAAAGAACTCAAAGAAGCAAAAGCAATAATTGAAAAGCTCAGCAGGGACTTAGTTTTGGCAAAGAGAATGCACCTCCTTGAACTTAAAGGTTCTGCAGTTCCTCTTAAAGTCCTTGAGAGCTTAACATGGAAGGAGATAGAGAAACTTGAGCGCTCTGCAAGGATTAAAAAAGACGATGTAATCTATGTTATTAATCCTTCGGGAGCTGGGAAGAGCATAGCTGAGTATTTGGTCGAAAAGGAGATTAAAGCATTAATAAGTGCAAAAACTCTGCCGAATAACGTCTATGAGGTGCTTAGAGAGAATAAAGTTCCAGTGTTTTATGAGGACGAAATTAAGGTTAAAAGAGTTGATGAGTTTGCAATAGTTGATAGGGAAGAACTTGAGAAGGCAATAGAGCAGAGGTTAGCACAGTGGGAAGAAGAGGACAGAGAGAAGGAAATTCAAGAGTTCTTAAGATTGGTTGAGGAATATAGAATTGAAAGGATTAAAGAGCTTAAAAAGAAGGCTGAGGAGGAGAGCTAAATCTGATTCAGCAATTCTTTCAGCATTCTCAAGTATTTTCCAGTCTCTTCAGCCCCATTATCTGTTATTTCAACAGCAGTCCTTGGCCTGTCTGCGAAGACTTTTGTTAGCTTTACATAGCCAGCTTTCTCCAGTGTCTTTAGATGGGAGTCTAAATTGCCGGGAGTTACATCTAAAACTTTTTGCAGTTCCTTAAACAGAACCTTTCCTCTCGGCAGGAGATACAGCATGATGCCTAACCTAATGGGATTCCCAAGCACATGGTTTTTCACCAGCTTCCGTAGTTCCATGGGATCACCCTAAACTCTTAAATGCTGAGTAGATGTATGCTAGCACCGTTAACCCGAATGCAAACACTACAACGAATCCTGCGTAAATCATTGCAGCTTTGGCAACTTTTGGAATCAGAGGAATAGCGAGTGCTGGAATCAAGAATGCTGGGATCATCTCCTTCTCTAGGCTTTTTCCGAAGTACCAGAATGCTAGGAACATTCCGAAGACTGACCAGCTTATGAAGACTAAGTATCCAATCCCCAATGCTACTAGAGGTTCAAATGTTCCTAGACACCTTGGTATGATGATCCACCCAAGTATTGTTCCTGATATCCATGAAAATGCTATTGCCCATCCAAACGCTGAAAAGCTTACTATTTTTCTGCCTGCGCTCAAGTATAGCTTTACTAACCGTTTCCAAATTATCTTCGTAAAGTATGCAAACACTACGAACGCTGAAGTCCAGTATATGGCTGTTAACTGCCATGGAATTGTCTTTAAAGGTCCAATTATTATGTAATAGAGTGTCGCTATCACTATCCAGACTTGAAACTGCATTGCTGCGTATATCTTCTCTGCGGCAATGAGCTTTTCCTCAACCTTCTCCAACACAGTTTTCAGATCTTCCATGGTTTTCACCGATACTAAATATAACTTTGAGGTATTTAACCCAATAAGAATTTCTGAAATTCAGAACAAAAACGAAAATCTTATCTAAACTTCTTTAGAATTTATAGAATGGTGGAAGCATGGATGTCAGGCTTCTATTAGCAGTAATCTTAGTTTTTGGTATTGGGTCTGGCGTTAGAAAGCTTGTTGAGAAGCTTATTGGAAATGTGGACGATTTTGAAGTGGTGATGTTTAGCATAGGAGTAAGTCTAACTTTATTTTGGATTGTCTCAAAAATCTTCCTAAAAGAGGAATTTATACCGCTCGGGTTGGCTCTCTTTTCCTTAGTATTGGGAACTGCTATGTTGATTGACAAACTGTTCCTGTCAAAAACCTTAGGCCTTCAAAAGTCAAATCAGAATAACGAAAATTGAAGAACTTTAATCAGAAAGAGGATAACAAAATTAGATACCTTGTTTGTGAGTTAGAGTAAAGATATTTGGGACTTATTATCCAGAATGTGGAAAAACTCATCGTTCGATTCGGCTGTAAGGTTGTTGAATAGAATCTGCCAAAAGACAATAGATGTCCAAGATGTGGGAAGAATATTCCAATTTATGGAAATCCTAACATAAGCTCTTGAATGCCTCGGTCAGCCATCCTCTCATCACATATCAGCTAACAGCTCTTTCCTCATCGGCTTTTACTCCACTCTAAACGTCAGCCCCAGCTCCTTAGCTTTTTTCTGCACCTGCAGTTTAAACTGACATGCCTTGCATATCTCTCCAGTCGTCGGCTGTCCGCAAATCTTACACCGGTTCAGCTTTCTCTTCACATAGTGCTTTGCTAAAATCGGGAAGAGCTTGTCGTAGCTCCTTAAAATTTGGTATTTCGTTCCGGGGTGCTTCTCTTCCATCTCATTCAACCAGTCCCTTATTTCAGCTCTAAATGCCTCAACAGCATAGGGACATTCACTGAAGTCAACCTCAATGTTGTTGAGAACAGCATAAAGAACTATTTCCTTCTCTGGCACCTCTCTCAAGGGCTTAATTCTTGGAACTAAGTCCTCGTGAATGACCTCATAATACGGCCCAGTTCTTCCTAATCTTGCAATGTCTCCGCGCATTATGTTCATCAAAAACACTTGTGCTTCATCATCTAAATTTAAGCCGATGGCTAATTTATCTGCCCCAACATCTTGAGCTGCATAGTTGAGTAGCCATCTCCTCCATACGCCGCAATAAGAGCAAGCCCCGACTCGCTCCCCCTTTTCAAAGCTTCCCATAATTTGAACTGTTTCATCAAGTGTGAAGCCGATATATTCCTTAAAGGAGTAGATGTGATACTCTATTCCTAAAAGCTCTGCATTCTTCTTTGCTATCTCGACACTCGGCGGTCTATAACCTGCAATTCCCTCATCTATTGTTATAGCAACAATTTCAAAAGGGAACTTCTTCTTAAGCTTGGCTAAAAGATGCAAGAGAACAACACTGTCCTTTCCGCCACTTACTCCAACGGCTATCCTCTCGCTGCGCTTAATCATTTTATACTTTCTCACAGTCTGCTTTACTTTTTTCTCAACCATTTCATTGAAGTGTTTGTGACAGTAGTACTTGCCCTCATAACGAGCGTGATAAACAGCTTCTCTCCCACATTTTGAACATTTCATGACCTCACCTAACTTTCAGAAGAAGCTTGGTTTTAAAAGGATTTAGGTTGAGTATCAGTGAATTATATTGGTCATAAACGCTCGTTATCGAAAACTTTTTTATGAATAAAACCTTTTCTTTACACGGGGGATACTTGTGGAACTCCTTAAGACAGGTATTAGAAAATTAGATGAAGTTATTGGTGGTGGACTATTGGAAGATTCTGTTCTACTGATAATCTATGACACCTATTCTCTCGGTTGGACATTGGGAGTTAAAATCCTCAAAAACAGAATAAACAGTGGGGATTTTGGAGTTATAATAAACACTGTTCTACCTGTATCTTCTCTCTCAATGGAATTTAAAATTGCAAATTTTGAACTAGAAAAAATGGCTAGAGAAGGCAATTTGGGTATAATCGATATATTCGCCTCTTTTAATAAAATACAATATGACGACCCATTCATTTATTACACTGATATGGATACCTCAACGTTTTTGCCCAAATTCACAACTATGTACAGGAAGATGCTTAGTGAAATTATCAAAGACAAGCGGCCTATTGGCCTCACTGTTACTATGGACGGTCTTGCATTCCTGTTAGGAGAAGAGCAGTACATTAAAATACTCCAGAGGAACTTGGCCATAAAAGAAACTGCTAGAATTAAAGAAAGTAGGAAAAGACCATTAAACGTGTTCTTGCTGAATAGAGATAGAGTGTCAAAGAGATTTATCTCGTGGCTGGCTTTATACAGTCAGTATATTGTTGAATTTTATTCTTTAGAAGAGGGAAACGAAGAAAAAATGATTGTAAGGAAATCACCTCTTCCAGAATTTGAGCCTAAAACCTATCGTTTCAAATTGAAAAAAGGCCAAGTGAAGATCTTTTAGTCTTTTTTAAAGCTTAAAGCTAGTTTCACTGCTTCCTTTGGATTATTTACAAAATGAACCTTTACAATCTTTTTGTGATCAAAGTAGCCGTCTTTGGCTAATAATTCAAGCCTATCGCTTGCATATCCAGTGTCTGTAAGAATTATCAAAGGTTTTCCATAGTCATAGGCCATCAATGCTTCGACCATAGTTCCGATTCCACCACCTAAAACAACTAAAACATCAGCTGAGTTTATCATTACAGCACTCCTTTCTGCAAAGTCCATTCCGGTTTTTATCCTTATCGTGTTGAATTCATTGCCTTCCTGTCTCTCTGGAAGTATTCCAACTACAATCCCCCGGCTTTTCTGAATTCTTCGCTGACAATTCTCATAATTCCGCCTCTACCACCAGTTAATAAAGCAACTTCATCTTTATATTTCCCAAGCTCTCTCGCAAACTCTCTTGCCTTTCTCTCTGCTTTTTTCAGAGGTTTTTCATCACTTGAACCTGCTATTGCTATTTGAATCATAGAATCACCCTATCAGATTCCTTATAGCTGGAATTAGATTTATTGCAAGTAGTATAATACCAATACCAAGGAAGGCAAAGCTTATTGGCTTTGCAATTTTTTCTGGGAGGAATTCCTTAAGGGTTTCATCAAGTATCCTGCCACCATCAAGAGGTATTAGTGGAAAAAGGTTCATTAGACCAATTCCGAGGTTTAAGATGTAAATCCAATACAGAGCAAAGGCTAATGGTAGGACGATTTCTTCATGTCCTATTGTTGATACTACATGCTGGGAGGGATAGACTCCTAAATACCCCTTTCCTGGGTTGTTTGGGTTTTCTCCGAGAGGTATTTTAACACTGATCTTTTCACCATTTCGTAGAACTTCCAGAGTTATGAGTTGTCCAGGCTTTGTTGTGTTCATGAAGTTTAAGAAGTCTTCAACAGTCTTTATATGCTCTCCATTTATTCCAATTATTATATCTCCCTCGTGGAGATAGTTTATAGCTGGACCCTTAGGATCAAATTGAACTATTTCAACACCAGCATGCTGAAGGACAGGAGCTAAGGCATAGTTAAGGAGCATGAGAGCGAGTAAAGCTGTAACAATGTTGGCCATTGAACCAGCACCATAGACTCTGAGCCTTTTAATGAGCGGAACTTTTTTCAGCTCATCTTCATCTGGTTCAACAAAAGCCCCAGGAATCACAAAGAACAGCACAAGTCCAACAGATTTTAAAGGCAAATCCTCAGCTCTCGCAACAACTCCATGGCTCAATTCATGGACAACCATTACAACGATTAAACCAATCAAACCATACCACAGAGGTATTGTAACGCCGGGAATTACGAGCTGAACTCCAGCAACTTGAGCTTTGGCCCTTATTGCGATAAGGGCAGATCTTATCAACATGTAGAAGACAAACACCATCCCCCCAAACCCTACAATAATTCCAACTGTCCCATAGACTTTCCAGAAACGCTTATACTTTTGAGCAATTTTATCTATAAATCCAAGAAGTTTTTTTGTACGCCACATTATTATGAACATATCAACTGCTAGACCTTCCTCATTTTCCTCTTCTTCTTTTCTTCCAAAGAGAATGTAGAGAATTCCCCAGAACGCAATGAGAATAATTATGAGTGTCCAAAGATTCATTTTTAACACCTCTTTAACAACACTATTTTGTCTCCTTTATAAAGTTTAATTTTAATTAAGAATTTTGCTAATTTCTGATAATTTTCCTCTTTTGTGCTTTTGATGTTACTTATTCCCAATATCTCTTTAAGGTTAAAGGTTATGTAAGAAAAATAGGTACAAAGATAATCTATATTACTCGTCCAACACGGTAATAAATGAATCCATTTTTTTCGACTTTTTTTGCATCTAAAATATTCCTCCCATCTATTATTATCTTGTTGTTCATATCTTTTGCTATTTTGTCTAAATCTAGGTTTTTGAATTCTTTGTGGTCGGTTACTATGATTATTGCGTCTATGTTTTTGAAGTCTTTTTTCCATTCTGCTCCGAAGCGTTTTGCGTCCTCTGGAGTACACAATGGATCATAAGCGTAAACTTTAGCTCCCCATTCTTTGAGCTCTTTGATTATTGGAATTGCTGGACTCTTCATGAATTCCCTAACTCCACCTCTGAATGTTAGTCCCAAAACTAAGACATTGCTCCCCTTCAATGATTTTCCAACCTCATTGAGAGCCTTTATAGTAAGCTCAACTATATGATGGGGCATCGAGTCGTTAATCTCTCTAGCCGTCTTAATCAAGTGTGGGTTCGTCTTTTTGGCTAAGTTGATAACGAACCATGGGTAGATTGGA
The DNA here is from genome assembly GCF_000517445.1 of Thermococcus paralvinellae. Taxonomy (NCBI): domain Archaea; kingdom Methanobacteriati; phylum Methanobacteriota; class Thermococci; order Thermococcales; family Thermococcaceae; genus Thermococcus; species Thermococcus paralvinellae. The sequence goes on from NZ_CP006965.1 coordinate 1,800,274, forward strand.
ATGCAGTGCCCGCCAACTCCAGCCCCAGGCATGTGGAGGTGACAGTAGGGCTGAGTATTTGCCGCCCTAAACACTTCAAGGGCGTCCAAGCCATGCTCTTCGCACCATAATGCTAATTCATTAGCCAGGGCAATGTTAACGTCTCTGTAAATGCCCTCAAAGACTTTAACGGCCTCGGCCGCTTTTATGGAACTAACTGGAATGACTCCCTTTTTGTTTATTGTCTCGTATATTCCGATAACTGCTTCGAGGGTTTTCTCGTCACTTGCCCCGACTATTTTAGGATACTGGCCAGTAATATCTCTAATTGCAGTTCCGGTCATTGTTCGCTCGGGAGCGTGAGCAAGGCCAAACTCACCAAGCTTTAAACCAGATTTCTCAAGAATTGGAATTAGGCTTTCTGTAGTTCCGGGAGGCATTGTTGCCTCCGTAATTACAATATCTCCCTTTTCCAAACCCTGAGAAATCTTCTCGGCGACATCATAGACTGGATCAAGCTTTAGATTGCCTTTCTCATCTGCAAGGGTGGGGACAATAATAATCATAACATCAGCCTGTTTTGCCGCCCAAGCCCCATCAGTTGTAGCTCTTAACCGCCCCGCCTCAACGTTCTTCTTGACTAATTCGGATAAACCCGGCTCTTCTTTAACGTGATTCTCTCCCATATTTACCATTTCAACGATTTTCTCGTTAATATCAACGCCGATTACATCGGCACCATGATCAGCAAAAACAGCTGCTAGGGGAAGACCCATCTTCCCGAGACCATAAACAGCAATCGTAACTTTGCCCTCTTTGAAAACTTGCTTAACCTCATCCCTCTTCAAACCAAGAAGCTTCATCTCAATCAACCTCCAATACTTCATCTCTTTTTGCACTTTCTAAAGCTTTCAAAGCAACCTTAAGAGCATGCAAGCCATCCTCACCAGAGATTAGAGGTCTTTTACCTTCCTTGACGCATTCTATAAAGTGCACAAGTTCATTCCTTAAAGGTTCTCTCTTGTTTATCTTAGCATCTTTTTCCCATTCATCATTGTAGATTGTAAGCTTTTGTTGGATGTAATCTAAGTACGCTATGCCGTTAGTCCCGACAGCTGTCAGGGTTCTTGTCTTATGAGGCGTTAGCCAATTAGTTTCCACAATCCCGCTTTTACCATTAGAAAAACCAAGCATTATTAATGCATGATCTTCAACGCCGGCAGGATGTTTTACATTTCCAGCCCGAGCATACACTTTTTTCACTTTGTCATCAAATAGGAAACTAATAACATCGATGTCATGGACACCTAAATCAATAATAATCCCAACATCCCTAATTCTAACAGCCATTGGTCCCACTCTTTTAGCACTGATTGATACTACCTCCCCTAAAAGCCCCTCTCGTATGCTCTCTTTCAGCTTAAGTACCGCCGGATTAAACCTCTCAATGTGTCCAACCATTAGAATGACGTTATTTGCTTTTGCTGCTTTAATGATTTCTTGAGCGCTCTCAATGCTCTCTGCTATAGGTTTTTCAATCAAAACATGAATACCTTTTTCAATGAACTCCAAAGCAACTTGCTTGTGAAGAGAAGTAGGAACTGCAATGCTAACGGCATCCAACTCCTCCTTAGCAAGCTCCCTATAATCAGCAAAGGGCTTAGTGTTGAATTTCTTAGCAACTTCTTTTGCACGCTCAAAATCTGCATCAGCAACTCCAACGAGTTCGACTTTTCCTTCTTTTGCTAATTCTGAATAAACTCTCGCATGATGGAATCCCATGTTTCCGACGCCAACAACGCCAACGCGAAGCATTTTGATCACCTTAAAAGCGAGATTAAGAGGAAAGATCTTTGAGTGTTTGGATTATGTAAGCTATATCTTCTTTACTTACTGCTGGATGGACTGGAAGGCTCAAGACTTTTTTTGATGCCTCAACAGCATTTGGACAGCATTCTTTTGAATAACCAAGCTTTTGATACAAAGGCTGCCAATGAACAGGCATTGGATAGTGAATCCCTGTCCCGATTCCTCTTCCTCTGAGTTTTTGAGCTAATTCGTCTCTATTTAGTGGAAAGCCATCTTCGACTCTGATGACATACTGGTGGAAGACGTGTTTGACTCTAGGATCGACATAAGGTGGTGTTAGGCCTTTAATCTTGCCTATCCCTTCAGTTAAAAGCTTGGCATTTTCGATTCTCTTAGCATTCCATTCGTCAAGCTTTTTAAGCTGGATTCTGCCGATTGCTGCGGCAATGTTAGTCATTCTCAAATTGTAGCCGAGTTCTTCATGCAAATACTTCTTAGTTTGCCCGTGATTTATCAAAAGCTCGGCTCTCCTAGCTAATTCTTCGTTGTTTGTAACCACTATTCCTCCTTCTCCAGTGGTCATGTTTTTGGTTGGGTAAAAGCTGAAGGCTGCAATGTCTCCAAAAGTGCCAACTTTTTGGCCTTCAAACTCAGCACCATGAGCTTGTGCACAATCCTCAATAAGGTAAAGCTTGTAATCTTCGGCAATCTCTTTGAAAGCCTTCATGTCGGCAGGCTGCCCATAAAGGTGAACCACAAGAATTGCCCTCGTTTTATTGTTAATTTTCTCCAGAACGTCATCAGGATCAAGGTTGAATGTTTTTGGATCAATGTCAGCAAAAACGGGCTTTGCTCCTTGGAAGAGTATTGAGTTAGCAGAGGCAATGAAAGTGAAGGGGGTTGTAATTACTTCATCTCCCTCCTTAATTTTCAAAGCTTTAAGTGCAACATCTAGAGCAGTTGTTCCGTTGCAAGTTGCAATTCCGTATTTTGCACCTAAATACTCGGCAAATTCTCTCTCAAAAGCTTCAACTTCTTTTCCGCTTGCAAGCATTCCGCTTTTTAAAACTTCAATAACAGCGTTTATCTCCTCGTCTCCGATTAAAGGCTTGGCAATTGGAATTTGTCTCATTTTAACCGCCTCACAAGTCTTCTTCCTTTAGATATCTTTCGTAATCTTCTTTTCTTATTTTAACTTCTCTCCCACAGTGGGAGCATTTGAAGATTATGTGGTTTTCATTCTCGCCAATTTTTTCTTTTAATTTTCTACCACAATAGCATACAAAACCCTTTAAGCGGGCGGGATTTCCATAAACTAGGCCAAATGGTGGCACGTCTTTTGTGACAACGGCTCCAGCGCCGATCATTGCATACTCGCCAATTGTTACGCCACAAACTATTGTGGCGTGGGCTCCGATGCTTGCTCCTTTCTTAACCAAAGTTGGCACAAGCTCCCAGTCCTCGTTAAAGGCTCTCGGGTAAAGGTCGTTTGTAAAAGTCATGTGTGGGCCGAGGAAAACGTCATCCTCGACTTTTACTCCACGATAAACGCTTACTCCATTTTGGATTTTTACGTTGTTTCCGATTTCTACTCCTACGTCAATGTAAACGTCTTTTCCAATGTTGCAGTTCTTTCCAATTTTGGCACCCTTTCTTACGTGTGCAAAATGCCAAATCCTCGTTCCCTCACCAATCTCAACCTCTTCCTCAACAACAGCAGTCGGATGGACGAAATATTTTTGAGCCATGGATAACACCTAAGAGTTTAGTGGAGTACTCCAGATATAAGGTTTGCCTATGGTGAGAATATGAATTATCCCTTTGTTAGTGTAATAATCCCAGCATATAATGAAGAGAGATACATAGCTAAATGTCTAGAGGAGTGGGTTAATCAGAACTATCCAAAGGATCACTATGAAATACTGGTCTACGATGGGATGAGCACGGATAGAACAGCGGAGATAGTGAAGAATTTTGAAGAGCGTTATCCGGGACTTGTGTACTACAAACTTAATCCAAAGCGAAAGCAGGTGTTTGCTTTTAACATGGGAATAAGAGAGGCGAAAGGGGAGTATTTTATAATCTTTGGTGCACATGCATACCCTGAGAGGAATTTTTTGAAAAAGAGTGTTGAAACATTCCTGGAAGTTAAAAAAAGTGAACCTAAGCTGGCTGGAGTTGGAGGGAAGATAATAAAGCTCTTTGAGAATCGTTTGGCAAAACTTGTGGCATTAATATATTCCTCTCCTCTTTCTGGAGCAAGTACATTTTGGTATGAGGAGAGGCCCCACTTTGCTAAAACTATTGCGTTTGCGTTGTATGATAAAAAGATAGTGGAAGAGATTGGGGGATTTGATGAAGATATGTTCATCGGAGACGATTTTGAGTTCAACCTTAGGATAAACAAGCGGGGATATAGGCTGTTCTTTAATCCAGAAATCAAAAGCTACTACTTCGCTCGCTCGACATGGAAAGGCTTCTTAAAGCAGACGTTTAACTATGGGGCCGTTAAGGCGATGGCAGTTAGAAAGGGTTATTTCTCACCAATGTGGTTGTTTCCTCTAGCGTTTTTGGGCTTTGAGATAAGTATGATTGTATTGCGTCCCTTAATTTGGATTTTCGTGCTTTATTGGTTAGCTCTCTTGGGGGAAGCTATGAGATTAGGAGTTAAAACAAGAAATTGGGATGCTGTTATTATGCCACCCATGATGTTCATCTTTCACAATCTAATCTCAATTGGGTTCGTTGTCGGGTTGGTTGTTGGGAAACGGGCATACAGGTGAGTATATGAAGATCGTAATGATAGTTTCTAACCCTTTCAAGCCGGATCCACGCGTGTATAAAGAGGCAAAGAGCCTTGTCAAACACGGGCATAAAGTTACGGTTATCGCATGGGACAGGGAAGGAGAGTATCCCAAAGAAGAAAGCATTGATGGAATAAGGGTTCTTAGAATTAAAGTTAAGTCTAAATACGGGAATTTTTTTGACTTTCTTCTAAAGCTACCATTTTTTTACTTGAAATCCCTTAAGCTTCTCCTAAAAGAGGACTTCGATGTCATACATACCCATGATTTTGATACAGCGATTTTAGGTCTTTTAATTAGGAGGCTTAAAGATATTAGGTGGATCTATGATGTACATGATCTTTATGAGAGCTTAGTTGAAAAAGAGAACTCAAGAGCTGCTAAAGTTATATCAAAACTCGAGAGGATTATTATTGATCTCCCTGATTATGTAATCGTCGTTAACGATGCATTTATACGACTCATGAGGGAAAGAGGAAGGACTAAGCCGATCTTAGTTATAATGAACACGATAGAACCAATTAAAGTGGAAAAACAAAAATCTAAGAGATTCACACTTTTCTATGCTGGCGTTTTGTCTTCTGGAAGGTTCATCCTTGAAATGATCGACATTGCAAAAGAACTAAGAATAAGACTTAAAATTGCAGGCTCTGGAAAATTAGAACATGAAGTAAAAAAGCGATGCCATGATAGCTGTTTGTTTTTGGGTTATATACCGCACAGAAAGGCACTTGAAGAGCTATCTAAATCACATGCGACATTTGCCATCTACACTCCTAAAATACTCAACAACCTCCTTGCAGCACCGAATAAATTATTTGAGGCAATGTGTCTAAAGGTTCCAATAATTGCCGTGAAAGGCTCAGTCATGAGCAAAATAGTCGAGCGGCATAGATGCGGGGTCACAGTGGAATATGAAAAAAAGGATGTTAAGGAAAAGGTGCGTCACATCATGGAGAATCCGAAGTTGATTAAAAAGATGGGTCATAACGGAAGAAAAGGATTTTTAAAGGAGTATACTTGGAGAAATATGGAGGAAAAGCTGGTAAAGTTATATGAGGGATTAAAATGAAAGTTGTTACGGTTGTTGGTGCTCGTCCACAATTCATTAAAATGGCTCCTGTCTCGAGGGAGTTGAGGAAGTATTTTGATGAAATTATAGTCCATACGGGCCAGCATTATGATTATGAGATGGATAGAATTTTCTTTGAGGAGTTGAGTATTCCGGAACCCGATTATCATCTTGGCGTCGGCTCTGGGAGTCATGGTTATCAAACAGGAGAGATGCTTAAGAAGATTGAAGAAGTTTTGATAAAGGAGAAGCCGGATCTAGTCTTAGTTTATGGTGATACTAATTCAACTCTTGCTGGTGCTTTAGCCGCAGTAAAGCTTCACATTAAAGTTGCCCATGTTGAGGCTGGCTTGAGGAGTTTTGACAAAAGAATGCCTGAGGAAGTTAATAGGGTTTTGACTGACCACGTTAGTGATTACCTCTTTGCACCAACAGAGACAGCAGTTGAAAACCTGTACAATGAAGGAATTAGAAAGGGAGTATACTTAACAGGGGATGTAATGTATGATGCCTTGCTAAGCAATATAAAAATAGCTCAAAAGAAGTCTAGGATACTTGAAGAGCTAGGATTAAAGTCCAAAAAATACTTACTAGCAACAGTTCACAGGGCTGAAAATACTGACAACAGGAAAAACTTGGAAAACATTATTGAAGCCTTCATCGAGAGCAATGAGTTAATAGTTTTCCCAGCCCATCCAAGGACCCAAAAATACTTAAAAGCTTATAATCTGATTGAAAAAGTTAAAAAAGCAGAGAATATTCTGCTAATCAATCCCGTTGGCTACTTGGACATGCTTGTCCTAGAGGAAAACGCCAGAAAAATTCTCACTGATTCTGGTGGCGTTCAAAAAGAAGCTTATTTCCTTAAGGTTCCATGCATTACACTAAGAGAAAAAACAGAATGGGTGGAAACTGTTGAAGATGGATGGAACATTCTAGTTGGAGCTGATAAGGAGAAAATAATCAAAGCAATCAGACAGTTCGAGCCTGCTGGAGAGACATACACTTACAAATTCGGAAACGGAAAAGCAAGTAAAAAAATAGTAAAGATATTGATTTAATTGGGGGGTAAAATCACATGAACACTAGAGTTTTGATGATCCTTAACAATCATTATACTCATGACCCTCGTGTGACTACCGAGGTTGAAAGTTTAGTTAAACATAGTTATGAAGTTAAAGTTATAGCTTGGGACAGGAAAAGGAAGTATCCTACTCATGAAACTGCTAATAATGTTGAAGTTATTCGGATAAGAATTCCACAAATCATAGACAAGTTAATTCCTTTTGAGATACTAAAAGTTCCAATATGGCAAGTTCTAGCCTATAGAAGGGCATTGCAACTCTATAAAACCTGGAAGTTTGGGATCGTTCATGTTCACGATTGGCCGGATTTGCCTGTTGGCGTGTGGCTTAAACGCAAGCTTAAGATTAAGCTCGTTTATGATTCACATGAGGTCTGGAATTACATGGTCTTCACAAACAAGCTTCCGGAGTGGTTGTGGGAGGCAATATGGAGGGAGAGAAAACTCCTGCAAGCTGTTGACGCCTTTATAACTGTAGGAAGAGGTTACAAGAGGTATTTCATTAGGTATGTGAAAAGCGTGAAGCTTGTTATGAATGCCAAGCTGCCCCTAACTCAATGGAAAAAGCCAAAAACAAATCCTTTGGTGGTCGTGTATATTGGAGGGTTCCATAGGGCGAGGTGTATAGAAGAACTCGTCTCTGCAACCTGTGAGGTTAAAAGGGTATTCACAGTAATTGCAGGGCCGGAAATTCCGGAGTACAAAAAGCTCTTTGAAAACTCAAGGAGCTGTGGTCTGAAATATTTGGGGTTTATACCAAAATCGAGAGTTATTCCTCTCACCAGAGAGGCTAGTGTTGTGTACTATGTGTTTGACCCCAGCCATCCGTTATACAAAATAGGTATGCCGAACAAATTGTTTGAAGCTATTGCAACCGGAAGGGCATCTTTAGCGTGCAAAGGAACAGCAAGTGGAAAATTTGTAGAGGAATATAAGATTGGTTTAGTTGTTAACTGCAATGTTGAGGAAATTAAAAAAGCTCTAATTACTTTTATTGAGAATCCAAAATTGATAATTAAGTTTGGAAGAAGAGCATATTCAATTGGCAGTAAATATAATTTGGAAAGAGAGTCTAAGAAACTGTTGGAAATTTATAAACGTTTGCTTGGAGGGACCCCCCATGACGATGCTGGATGATATACTTAAGGATATCCAGAATATGGACATTCCAAATATAGAACATATAATACCCAGTATTGGTTTTTATGTATCTGCTATTCAAATGGCTCTCAAATATAAAAAGAATACAAGTTCCTTAACAGTACTAGACATAGGTTGTTCAAGGGGATATGGCATTTATATTATGAACAAACTATGTCCAAATTGTCAGTTTGTTGGAGTGGATTTAGATGAAAGAAACATTAATATAGCCAATAAAGTACTGTCGGGATTATCTAATGCTACTTGTGTGTTGGGAGATATAATTGATGAACGCACTAGAGAATATCTTCATTTAAAATATGGATTTTTTGATGTTATAACTTGTTTTGAAGTCTACGAGCATGTTCCACCAAAAAACGCTGAGATTCTTCTTAAAAATATAAGGTTTCTTCTGAAACCTGGGGGATTTCTCTTTATTTCGACTCCAAATAAGCGTGTATACGATATTGATGCATACACTGTAGACCATATAAACGAAGTATATCCACAGGAGTTCATAAGGAAATTAGAGTTAGCGGGTTTTTCTATCATAAAGGTCTTTGGATCTTATACCCAGAATCCTATCCTTATACGAGCATTGGAAAGATTAAATTTAGTAGCGAGGATTGGTGATAGAAGGAATGAGCTATCTTTTGCTAAAAAACTGGTTAGGTATCTTCTAGTTTCTGTTCTCTCTCCTTCTAGGATGTATGGTGAGATTATAAAAAGGATTTCGTATAGAAAATACCTCCAGTTTAAGGCTAAAAAAGCAAGACTAAGTGATAACTACTTGAACTCATCCCTCATCTTGATTATCGCCAGAAAAGATGCAAAAAATTGACTAACTACCGTCGCAATTGCTGCTCCATAATAGCTGTAACTCTGGATTAAAAAGTAATTTAGCACAACATTGATCAAAGCTGTGAATGCTGTTATTTTTGTAAAAGTTAGCTCTCTTCCGGTAGCATTTAAAAAGCTCCCAAAGAGCGAATTCAGAAACATAAACGGCACAGCAAAGCCAAGAACTTTCAGTACTCCAACACTTTCTCTAAACCCGCTTCCAAAAACTATATTTATTGCTAAATCAGAAAAGAAAAAGAATCCCAAGGTTCCAGCTATTCCCAAAATTAGGAGCATCTGGAAGCTTTTCTTAAACAAAATGTCTAAGGTTTTTCTGTCTTCCCTCCAGAGCCTTGCCATTGAAGGCAAAGTTGTTGAAACAACAATGGACGGAATGAATATCGGCACTTCAATCAAAGTATAGGCACCCCTATAAATACCGACATCATAATCGTTCTTCATTAGTCCAAGCATGACTATATCAGTTCGGTAGTAAATCATTGTGAAAATTCCAATGAGCCAGAAGGGGTATGAATGCTTTAGGATGTTAAGCCAGATCTTTATGTTAACTCTCATGCTCAACTTTTCTAAGAATTTTGAGCCCCAATAGATACGTAGGAACTCTCTAACAAAGTATCCAACCACGAGAGTTACTACAAAAGGTGCAAGCTCTCTCTTTAAGTATAAAACTGCACCGCCAATAAAAAACGCCCAAACTCTCTCCAATGTCTTCGCAATAGCTTCGTACTTTGTGACCTCATAAGCAAACATTATGTATGTAAATAAGTTAACAGTTCTAAAGAACATGTTCTCAAACGCAACTAAAACTATTAGCCATTTCATCCAGTTTGGCTTATCAAGTTGCATTGTTAAAAACACAATTACTCCAAAATTAATCAGTGCCAATATGATTTTAAACCCTAAAGCATAGGGAAACAGCCATTCTTTTTTGCTCTTGTCTCTTGCTATCTCTCTCATGACATAGAAGCTAACCCCTAAGTCAGAAAAGATTGAAGTCAGGGCAACAAATGAAAATATGAAAGAGTACTGTCCCAATCCTTCTTCTCCTAAAGTTCTTCCCAAGAGGATGATTAAACCATAAGCTAATATCTTTGAAATTACTTCGGCACTAAAAAGCCATCCTGCATTCTTTATTAGTTTCAATTTCAGGCTTCCGGCCATAGTCTCTCATGAGTAAAAGGAGGAAAGGCCTTAAAAAGTTCACCTCTTATTTTCATTGTGCAATGATGAGTGATGGGCGATCTGAAAAGTGATGAAGGTAAGGTGATCGCTGAGCACAAATATTATAAGTTCAACTTTAAAAGCACCTTTGAAAGATGATGATTTCAGCCTTGCCTGAGATGTGATGAGGGAGTGACGGACTGATTTCGTTAAATTTTTAAGACTTCTCTCCTTTCTTCTAACTATGCAAGAGGTTTACAAACCGATATTTGTGAGTGTCATAGGCAACATTCTTCTGGCACTGCTTAAAATTGCCGTTGGACTTGCTTATTCAAGTTTGGCACTGATTTCTGATGGCGTTCATTCTCTTTCTGATGTAATTACAAGTGTTATTGGATTTGTGGGGATTAAGATAGCATCAAAGCCTCCTGATAAGTCTCATCCATTTGGACATTCACGTTTTGAACCACTTTTTGCCTTTTTTATTGGTTTGGCTTTATTTTTGGTTGCTTATGAAATTGCGAGAGACTCTATAACCAGATTATTAGCTGGGATTTCAATTGAAGTAAATTCCATAATGCTTGGTGTTGCAGTTATTTCGATCCTCGTTAAAGAAGCTATGACCCAATATACCCTTTGGATAGGGAAGAAGCTCAACAATCAGATTCTGATTGCAGATGCGTACCACCACAGGAGTGATGTTTTGAGCAGTTTGGCTGTTTTAGCTGGTCTCTTACTCCAAGAGTTTGGTTTTACGTATGGAGATGCTCTCGCTGGGTTTATAGTGGCGCTGTTTATAGGGAAAGTTGCCATTGAAATTATTCTTCAAAATGTAAACTATCTTACCGGAACCTCACCACCCTTTGAGGTCTGTGAAAAGATTAAGGGAACAGCTCTGAGTGTTGAGAACGTTTTGGGGGTTCATGATTTAAGGGCCCATTATTTGGGTCCCAAGCTTCACGTCGAACTTCATATAGAAGTTCCACCAAATTTGACACTTAAAGAGGCTCACGATATTAGTGAAGAAGTGAAGAAGCGCATAGAAGAACTTGAAGAGGTTGAGAGAGCTTTTGTACATGTTGATATTAAGGGTGTTACTAAATGATCAAACAACTTTCAAGATCTCCTTTAAGTCTCTTAAAAACTCCTCTAAGTGTATTTTTTTGACATGAGGCATCATAACAATCCTGATGTATCCTCTGTGAGCACTGATTCCCCAGCCTCTCATTTTAAGCTCCTTCTCAACCTTTTCCAGCTCTTTAGTTCCAAAGGACACTATGTTGAGCATGGGCTCCCTGATAAGATATGCTCCATTTAAAGTCTTTATCTGCCCTGCAAACCATCTTGAGAGCTCCATTGCTTCTTTGACAATCTTTTTGTATCCTTCAAAGCCCAAGTGCTTTAAAAGAGTCCATACTGCCAGAGCATTTGCTCCCGGTCTTGTTCCTGTTATTGTCGCTTGGAATATTTGCCCTCCCGCTAAATAAGGAGCAGGAACACTTATTGCATCAATGAACTTCTTTTTTCTGAATATTATTCCTCCAGCGGGAATTGGTGCCATGCCCATTTTGTGGGGGTCAATTGTTATGCTCTGTACACCTTTAAGCTTGAAGTCAAAATCAGGCAAATCATAACCTAAAGCTTTTGCAAAGGGTATTACGAAACCTCCAAAGGCAGCGTCAACGTGAAGAGGAAGTCCGTAATCTTGGGCTAAATCTGAAAGCGCTGGAATGTCATCTACAACTCCAAGACCCGTTGTTCCTGCTATTCCCACAATTCCTATTGTGTTATCTGTGATTTTGTTCTCAACGTCTCTAACATTAACAGAGTAATCGTCATTCAGCTCGGCCCACACCAGCTTTACTTTTAGCATTTCACTCGCCTTAAGAAATGAGAAATGTGCACTCTCTGGCAGAATCAGCTCTGGATTTTCAACATCAGCTATGTTGCGAAAGGCTCTCACCGCTAAGATGTTTGCCTCTGTTCCTCCAGAGACTATATTGCCGTAAGCCTTGTTTAAGTGTAGCAAATTTCCGAGCATCTGCACAGTTTCTTCCTCAATTTTTCTGCTTCCAACGTGTAGTCCGGGATCTCCAAGATTTCTATCAATATAGAGAGATATTATCTTTTGAGCAAGGGGGTGTGGATAAGTGCACATTGATCCAAGGATTTTACCCGAATCAAAAGTTAAATCCTCACTTAGCCGCTTTTCAAGTTCGTTAAGCACTTCCTCTTCACTCATCCCTTTTTCTGGAAAAGTTGTCATTACTCTCACCTGCATAGAGTTGTTCATTATGCGTTTAAGCTTTATCCTTCCTAATTTTTCCTAAATATAGTTTGAAGAGCTGGGGTGTGGTTATCGCTGTGAGCATTGAAACAATGACTATGCTTGCAAACAGGCTTTGATCAATTAGTCCTTTTTCCAGTCCGAATTTTAAAATTGCAAACTCTAAACTGCCTCTCCCTCCCATACCGATTCCAACTAGGAACGCTTTTTTCCAATCAAATCCAAAGATTTTCATACCTAAAGAACAACCTATAAGCTTTCCAAAAACTGCTGCCAAGTAGAGAAGTGCAATCATGAGTACGCTTATTTCGCTCATTGCTGGATTGAACATCAATCCCACATAGATGAAAAATAAGGGGATAAAGAATTCTGTCAGTACAACTTGTAGGTCTTCAATCAGCTCATTGAGCTTTATTCTGCTTATAACGAGTGGATCTTTTCTTTCTCTCAGGCGGCTTATTGTTAATCCAGCTAAATACGCCCCGATTATCTGATGAAGACCTACTTCCTCAGCTATGATTGCGAGAAGGAAAGTTAAGACAAGTGTGAATGTGAAGAAAACATTTAAGTTACGCAGTATTCCGTAAAATCTCTTGGAGCGCTTGAATACAAACTCGGAAATTAACAATACAGCAACTATAAACGCAGCTATCTTGGCTGTCAAAATTGCAAGTGGAACAAAGCTGAACTCTCCTCTTGCAAGTGCTGTAATGATACCAATTAAATAAACAGCTATGATATCATCGGCAAAAGCGGCTCCCATGAGAATTGAGGATATTTCCCTCTTGACTCTTTCTCTAACAATTACACCGCTTGTAACTTCAATTGCAGTGTTTCCCAAGGTTACGCCTACAAATATAGCAGCTGCTAGTCCTTTTCCAAAAGCTATCACTGTTAGAAAGCCCAGGATAAACGAGAAAGCCACACCTAAAATTGCGACGACCGTGGCTTTTAATTTATTTGTAGCTATAGCAGAAAAGCTGCTTGTCAAACCCATGTATAACATCATCATCAAAAGTCCAAACTCTGAAAGAACCTTGAGAGGCTCAGACGGAGAAATTATGTTGAGAACAAATGGACCTAGAATTATTCCTGTTAAGATGTGTGCTATTATTGGATGGATTTCCCTCTTTTCAAAGAGCCACTCTAAGGTTTTTGCTGTTACTAAAAGAATGGATAGATCCAGAATATATTCCAACTTAGACCCTCCTACTCAGCAGAGCCATGAAAATCCAGAGGAGCATTAGAATTATTGCAAGGATCATGGCTAAAGTTGCACCTCTCTGAGTTCCAAAGACTATTGGGATTGGTCCTATCATTATGACTCCTCCACCTTCAACTTCAGCCTCTCCGCCTGTTGCTGCCATTAATGTCCCTATGAACACTAGGAGAAAGCCTATGAAAATCATTGCTATTCCAGCTATTATTAGAAGCTCTCCTCTCATAGCCATCATGAAATTGTATTTTTGCAACTTTTTAAAGCTTAACCTAAAAATTATTAAAGCAAAGTCTAAAAGGTCTATTATGCTGGTAATGGTAGACCTTGATGATACTCTCTGCAACACTTGGGAAGCTGGAAAATATACCATAATCAGGCTTCTTCCCCACCTTATTAGAAAACGAAAATTCAAGGCAATGTTTTACATCTTAACTGCCCGCTATAGAGAGCTGGAGCAGTCAAGAGAACTTTTAGTATTGGATTTGGACAAAATGCTTCAGAAGATTATGGAGAGAGTTTACCGGAAGATAAAAGATAAGGATTTGGAAGAAATGGTCCAGTTAGTTGATAGAACATTTTTTTCAAACCTCAAACTTTTTCCTGATGCTAAACCTTTCTTGGAAGAGCTGAAAAGAATGGGTGCAAAAATAGTTCTTGTAACTGATTCATCAACGTATTGGCAGAGAAAAAAGCTTGAATATCTTGGAATAAAAGACTATTTTGATGGAATAATAATCAGCGGAGAAACAGGACACAGCAAACTTGACCCCCACAACTTCTTACTTGCGAGAAGGATGTTTCCAAATGAGACTGAAGTTTACATGGTTGGAGATAGGGATGACACTGATATGAAAGGAGGTAAAGCTGTTGGAGCAACAACGATATTAGTGAAGAGAGGCTATTTTAAGGGCAGGAGAGCGAAGTATGCAGATTACATTGTCAAAAATTTAACTGAGGCACTAGAGGTGATTAAGCGTGAGCATGAAAAGCGAGCTTAAGAGAAAAGCTCTTCATCTCACAGGCTTAACAGTTCCACTCGTTTACATTCTTCTTGGAAAGAAAGTTGCGTTGATATTTGTTGGCCTATCTTTTGCGGTCTTCGTAGCCCTTGAGCCTCTTAGGATAGTAGAACATTTGAGGGATAAATTAAAGAAAAAGCTTGGCCTTTATGTTGATAGGCAGTTAATTGAGATTGTAGAAAGGGAAATAGACACAATAGCGAGAGAACATGAAAAGAGAAGTATTGGTGCCCACATATACTTTACCTTGGCAGCATTTATAATTGTCTACTTCTTTCCGAAGGACATTGCCATCGGTTCAATTGCTGTTGCGACTTTAGGAGATGCTATCGCAGCTATAATTGGAAAGCCTTTTGGAAAGCACCGCTTTAAGAACGGTAAAAGCATTGAAGGAAGCTTAGCTTATTTCTTAACTGCTCTGCTGATTTTAATTCCTTTAATAGACGTTCCCCATGCAGTAATTGGGGCATTAGCTGGAACTTTGGCGGAATTTTATGAACTGCCGCCAGATGATAATTTTTCAAACCAACTAGCCATTGCTGTCACGCTATATCTCTTCAGAAAAATTGCATTTTGAAATAAAGGATAAAAGAAGAAAAGATAGATCAGCTAATTTTTACTTCAGCAAATGTGCTGATTGTATCTGCATCTGTCCATTCTTGTCCTGGGTCAAGATCGTGAACTGCCGGATCATCTGGTAGTGTCTCTACAGCGGAGTCACCGGCATTTGCACCGGTTATCCATGTAACGATTGCTATCTTCTCTGGTTTTCCTCCAAGTGCATCCCACGGCACTGCAATTTCAAGTGTCTGCAGACCGTTTGTACTTCCGGTCCATGCTGCAAATCCGACATCTTGGAGATCATAGTATTCCCATCCAGTGCCATTCCAGAGTATTAACTGCATTGTTTCAATCTTGTCAGTTCCCTTCTCGCCGAAGAACTCGCCGAACCACCAGAAGTACAACTCTGCGTCAACGCCTCTTGTGAAGCTGATTTTTCTTCCCCATGCATCAGTATCTCCAGTGTATCCTCCATCTTTATAATCCAAGGCAAATCCATATGCAATTCTCCATGAGGCTTTGTTTTCAGTTGTCAATGCGATGTAGAGGAAGTTGTCATCATAATCAACGTATAGTGCTTTGAGATTTGCTCCCTGCTGTCCAAAGCCTGTTGTGTCCTCGTAAACTAAAGTTTCTGGACTCCAGTCATCCAAGTTGCCATCAATATTTTTCGTAAGTTTAGCAGATAGGAGTTCATCTTGTACTGCTTCAAGGAATTTCTCAATCTCTCTCTGAATCCTTAATAGTCTTGAATATGCTCCGAATATCTTTAGACTTCCTCTGAGTTCTAGGTTCTGTATTTCTATCATGTCTTTTCCTTCATTGAACAATTTAATGCTTTCATTTAGCTTCATTTGGAATTTGGTAATGTTTTCTTGGTACTTAAGCGGAACTTTTGCCTTTGTTAGATTCTGGAGGAGCTCTTCAACTATCGGGTACTTCTTTTCATAGAGTCTTGGCCACACATATTTACCAAGGTTTACCATATCGCTTTGAGCTTTTACTGTCTTTCCTACTTCGAGTTCCAACGATGCAACGTTGTTCTCTTCATTGACTTCTTCGATAGTATTATCCGGATCTACAACTGCCTTAAATACATGGATGCCCCATGAACCAGGATATTCATAGGTATATACCAGGCTAACTGAGGCCTCTGCGGAAACGTTTACAATCCATGAGCTGAGAAGTTCGTCGTTGTCATAAAGGACTACTTTAACATTCTTTGCGTCAACTTTGCCCAAGTTCTTTACTTCAACTGTTATGTTTGCTGGTTGCCATGGCTCTATATCTAAGACATTTGAGCTTAATTTTACAGTTAATTCAGGCTTTGGAATTGGAATTTCGATTACTGCAAGTTCTGAGAATGTGTCGCTATCTCCCCATTCATTTTCGCTATCTGCCACAACAGTACTTTCCGGAAGTACATCAACTGCAGAACCGCTTCCTCCTGTTACCCAGGCAATAATGGCTAATTTATTTGTTCTCCCACCTAATGCCTCCCATGGTATGCGAATTTCAATTGTTTGGAGTCCTACGGAGGTATTTCCGGTATATTTTACGAGATAGCCGGGAAAATTGTTTTGCCAGTCATATATCCAACCATTATTATACTTTATTAATTGCATGCCTTCACTGGCACCGAAGTTAAACTCAAGCCTTCCATTTGCATCATTCCACCAACCATAGAGTTCATAATCTATAGCATACCCGTTTTTGAAGCTTATACTTCTTCCCCATGCATCAGTATCTCCAGTGTATCCATTCCCAGTTCCTGGATCAATGTCAATTCCTATTCCATAGGCCATTCCCCAATTGGCTTTATTATTCACTTTTAGCCCTAAGTACAAATATTGATTGTCGTATGATACGTAGAGAGCAGTTAAATTCCCGCCATCGACACCATAGCCGGACTATCTCCATTGAACCAGCTGGCATACGGTGCATCTAGGCTCTCCATTGCTGGGTCCCATGGCACGGAGCTGACTGCTGAGGAATCTCCTCCACCTGCAATCCAAGCTATCAGTGCGAGCTTTTCTGGTTTCCCACCAAGTGCTGTCCAAGGTATCTTGATTTCCAACGTCTGAAGACCGGTTGAAGTGTCTCCAGTATAAGCAAAGCTTGCTCCTACGTCTGCTAACCCTTTATAATCCCATCCGCTTCCGGTCCAGGTGATGAAATTGTCAGACCCCATACCGGTATTCCAGCCCCACCAGAAGTAAATCTCGTAGTCAATGGCATATCCGTTTCCAAAGCCAATACGTCTTCCCCAGGCATC
The DNA here is from genome assembly GCF_000517445.1 of Thermococcus paralvinellae. Lineage (NCBI taxonomy): Archaea > Methanobacteriati > Methanobacteriota > Thermococci > Thermococcales > Thermococcaceae > Thermococcus > Thermococcus paralvinellae. The sequence continues at coordinate 1,817,545 of NZ_CP006965.1, forward strand.
CGTATCTCCAGTGTATCCATTCCCAGTTCCTGGATCAACATCAATACCAATACCATAGGCAACATCCCAACTCTGAGTATTCCTTGTGGTTATCATTATGTAGAGGTATTCTTCATCCCATGCAACATACAGATTATTTAGATTTGCTCCTGGAAGACCATTGTCTTTGGCAGTTGCTATATAGTCAAGTGTTCCCCAGTCGCCTAAATCTCCATCGAGCACTTTAGTTCCATAAAGTCCGCTTACTGCTGGCGTCAAACTAAGCACAAGCAATACAACAATAGCCAAACTCAAGCCTTTTTTCATTTTGAGTCACCCCGGGTGATAAGTGTTCACCCTTGTTGATATATGGGCATAAAATATTTATATACCTTTTTGAATATCACTGTTAGTGATAATAACAATGGAGGTGCAGCGATGATAAACTTCATTTTTGGCATTCACAATCATCAGCCCCTTGGAAACTTTGGATGGGTTTTTGAAGATGCCTATAATAAATCGTACAGGCCATTTATGGAGATTCTTGAGGAGTTTCCTTCGATGAAAGTTGCTGTTCATTTCAGCGGTCCTCTACTTGAATGGATAGATGAGAACCATCCCGAGTATATCGGCCTCTTAAGAAAGCTTGTAAAAAGAGGCCAGCTTGAAATAGTAGTTGCAGGATTTTACGAGCCAGTTTTAGCAGCGATACCAAAGGAGGACAGAATTGAGCAAATAAAGCTTCTCAAAGAATTCGCTAAAAAACTTGGCTATGATGCAAAGGGTGTATGGCTTACAGAAAGAGTCTGGCAGCCGGAATTGGTAAAAACTCTCAGGGAGAGCGGAATTGAGTATGTTATAGTGGATGATTATCATTTCATGAGCGCTGGACTAAGCAAGGATGAGCTTTACTGGCCATACTACACAGAAGATGACGGGGAAGTTATAGCTGTATTTCCGATTGATGAAAAGCTCCGATATTTAATTCCCTTCCGTCCCGTTGAGAAAACAATAAAGTATTTAGAAAGCTTAGCTGATAGCGATCCTTCAAAAGTTGCTGTTTTCCATGATGATGGTGAAAAATTTGGAGTCTGGCCTGGGACTTATGAGTGGGTTTATCAGAAAGGCTGGCTTAGGAAATTCTTTGATGCCATCACAAGCAACGAGAAAATAAATCTCATGCTCTATTCCGAATACTTATCAAAGTTCACTCCGAAAGGGCTGGTTTATCTGCCGATAGCCTCTTACTTCGAGATGAGCGAGTGGTCACTTCCAGCAAAGCAGGCAAAGCTCTTTGTTGAGTTTGTTGAAAAGCTAAAAGAAAGAGAGGAGTTTGAAAAGTACAGAGTGTTTGTTAGAGGTGGCATCTGGAAGAACTTCTTCTACAAGTATCCAGAGAGCAATTTCATGCACAAGAGAATGCTCTATGTGAGTAAACTTGTCAGAAATATCCCAGAGGCAAGAAAATACATACTCAAAGCTCAGTGCAACGATGCTTACTGGCATGGCGTCTTTGGTGGTGTTTACTTGCCTCATTTAAGAAGAACAGTTTGGGAGAACATAATAAGAGCGCAAAGTTTCGTTTCCACTGGAAATAGAGTTTTTGATGTGGATTTTGATGGAAAAAGTGAAGTGATGCTTGAAAATGAAAGCTTCATAGCTACTATTAAACCACACTATGGTGGATCGATTTTTGAGCTGAGTTCAAAGAGAAAAGCTGTTAACTACAATGATGTTTTAGCAAGAAGATGGGAGCACTACCATGAAGTTTCTGAAGCAGCAACCCCAGAAGAAAAGGAAAGCGAAGGGGTTGCGAGCATTCATGAGTTTGGCAAGAAAATTCCCGAGGAAATTAAGCGCGAACTAGCTTATGACTGGCAGCTTAGAGCTATTTTGCAAGACCACTTCATACCAACCACAGAGACGCTTGACACTTACCGCTTAGTAAAACATCGCGAACTTGGAGATTTCGTTAATCAGCCATATGAATTTGAGCTTTATGACAACGGTGTAAAGCTTTGGCGCAATGGTGGAATTTATGCTGAGAAAAAAGTCCCAGCAAATGTTGAGAAAAGGATAGAGCTTACAAACGATGGTTTTCTTGCAAAATACAAGGTTTCACTTAACGAACCTTACAAAGCTCTCTTCGGAGTTGAAATAAACTTGGCTGTTCACAGTGTCATGGAGAGTTCAGAAGAGTTCGAAGCCAATAGAATACTTGTGAACGACACTTATGGTATTGGAAAAGTTGAGATAGGCCTAGACAGAAAAGTTAAGGTCTGGAAATTCCCAATTAAAACCCTCTCACAGTCAGAGAGCGGCTGGGACTTCATTCAGCAAGGAGTAAGCTATACTCTGTTGTTCCCAATAGAGAAGGAGCTTGAGTTTGAAATTAAGTTTAGGGAGCTCTGATTTTCTTTAAAACTTTTAAATTTTAAAACCAAGAATAAATTGCCGATGATGGCTGTCTTTCGGGCCCTGACCTTATGATGAAGGCCCTCCTATCTGAGGGGTTTTCCCTACGGGGGTGTTAGTGTAATTTCATGGAATTTTATCCCAATTCTTTGTTTTTCTATTGCCATGACCCCGTAGGGATTGGTCTTCATTGGCCCGTCATTGGCGAAAGCCTCGAAGCCTCCAACCCCTTCGGGGGAACCCCTAACGCCCCACATCCGAAGGTTCAAAACAGCAATAAAATCCCTATCCTCAACAAGACCACAAGAGCATTTCATTAACCGTCCCTCTTGGGGTATTAACTGACCCCCGCATGCCGGGCAAACTCGAGAAGAATTCTTCGGATTAACGTAAATGACTGGAATATCAAACCACTTTGCCTTGTATTCAATTATCCTCTGCAGTTCGCGAGCATTCCACTTTGACAGTTTTCTATTCAATTCTTTCGAACTATTCACGACCCTCTCTTTTATTCTATTCAAATCCTCCAAAATTATGCCCATTCGCCTTTCTTTTGCAATTTCAACGATTTTGTTTGCAAGCTTGTGCAGGAAGTCTTTCACCCTATTCCTCTCCCTCTCTGAATACTTTTTCAGCAGTTCTTCGCTCAACTTTTTGTTCCACGCTGAAATCTTTTGGATTTTCTGCCTCTTCAACTCATAAACACGGTGGATATGGTACAATTCACAAGTGTCAAACCTGTAAACTGTCAGTCCAGCGAGGACAGTAACGTTCGTCAGGTTTATGTCAATACTCATCCAGTCTTTCACGTCAATGAATTCCACGCTTTTTACGAAATTCAGGATTAACCTATCGGGGAACAAGAATAATCCGCCAAGTTTGAGTCTTCCAGCCCAAACTTCTTTTAAGAATGGTAGAATATGTGGACAATTTGCCAGATTAACCTCCAAGTAATGTTTTCTTGGAATTATTGTTATCCTCAGCGTGGAGCCCTTGAGGCTGAAGAGTGTTGATTTCACGTAGACAAACTTTTTCCTCAACCTCGGCCTTCGAGCCTTCTTGCCCTTCTTGAGTTTCCGCCTGTAGGATTTTACTAGACTGAGCATTTGGTTTATTGCCGAATCAACATAATGGCTTGCATAATTCCAGTCTTTGAGGAGTTTATCACGCAATTGTTTCCTCTCAACCCTCGTGAACTTTCTAGCACCGAGGATTTCCTGTAATGCAGACCTTGCTAGTTTGTGGTATTCTTCAATAAACTCTAGAATAACCTCGTCAACTCGGATTGGGATTGAATATGCTCTAACGACGGTTTCATTCTTTGCTCTTCTCGTAGTGCTCGACGAGTCTCCAGATGATTTCCTCATACGTTTCCCCCTTCTTGCCAAGTTCTTTGAGTTTATCCCTCAACCTCACCGAGACTTGAATAGTCGTCCTGTCTTCATTTTTCATCATAATCACCATAACAATTATACTTAATTTTGGTTCACAAAAATCTACAATTCCCTACAAACTTCCATAAAAAAGAGAACAGTTCAAAACAGATTTATTTTAAAGTCTATTGGTTTCTCCAGCCTCCAAACCTTACAGAAGGAGCACTTCTCACCTAAAGCTGGCATTCCGCATACTTTGCACTCTTTGAGTTCTACTTCTTCAATTTCCTGCTCAAAGAGGTATCTCTTTCTTAAGTAGCCTTTCACGAAATTTATCTTTGTTCCTGGCCTTTTTTCTTCCATTTGGTTTAGAACTTCTTTATAGCTCAAAGTGGTCGCTCCTCTTGCATGTGGACATTCTTCAATCATGTAATCTATGCCAACCGCTAAAGCATATGCAACAACCTCTCTTTCTGTAACTTCATAAAGTGGCTTGACCTTCTTTACGAATTTACCTTCTCCTGGCAAAATAGGTCCTTGCTTGGCTAAATATTGAGTGTTCCAGTTCATCATGTTGCCAAAGATAAATGAGGCCTCGTCATCTAAGTTGTGCCCTGTAACGATAACATCAAAGCCGCTATCATAAGCAAATTTGTTGAAGATGTATCTTTTGGTTATTCCACAGTAAGAACATGTGGGACGAGCGGTTTTAAGCTCACCAATTCCAGCTCCTAAGAGCTCTTTAACCCTAACTATGTGGAGAGGAGCGTTTATCATCTCGCACTGCTTTTTAGCATATTCTTCACTTTTAGCTGAATACTCTCCAATTCCGAGGTTAATATAAAGGCACTCGATATCATAGCCGAGTTTTTTGAGCACGTAAGAAACAACAGCTGAGTCTTTGCCTCCGCTCACAACTACCAAAATCCTCTCATCCTTTCTCAAAAGCTTGTACTTCTCGATGGTTCTCTTAACCTTTTTCTCAAAATACTCTATGAAATGATCCCTGCATAGATACATTTTTGGGTAGTGGAGCTTAATATAGGCTCTTTTCTCACAGAATTTGCATCTCATTCTCTCACCTTAAAGGAAAAATAGTGTAAATGAATTTAAACATTTTGACTTAGCTTTTGGAATCTTTTGATATTTCATGCTGATCTTAGCAACACCATTTCGAGCATGGTCATAATATATCCATCGTGCCATTGTGATGGACAAAAAAGATATATAAATTTTTAGAGGAGAAATAATGTGGTGATGAATTGTGGAGGTTTATCCTGTTTCTTCTGCTCTTGACAAGTATTTGGGTGGTGGAGTTGTAAAGGATGGGATACTTCTAATTGCTTATGATCAATTCTCCAATGGATGGGAACTTGGAATGAGGATATTTGATAAAATTCTCCAACAGGGCGTTAAGGGTATTTTCTTCAATGTTTCAACGCCTCTAAGGCGATCCCTGTATAGAATGAAGTTTGCAGAAGTTGATTTGGAAAAGTATATGCGAAAGAGCCGCTTGGCAGTTTTGGATCTCTATGCCTCTAAGTACAATCTGCCGGAGTTGAATGAGCACGTTTATATCATTCGACCATGCAGTCCGGAGAGTTTTCCTATGAAGTTTAGGGAAGTAAAGAGAAAGATTGCACAAAACCTTAAGGTGGAGAACATAAAGGAGAAAGGTGAAGTTGGTCTAGTTGAAACTTTGGATAGCTTTTATCATGAGTTTGGAGAAGACCATGCTAAATGGCTTGTAAATGGATTATTGGCGGCATCAGAGAGAGGAAAGCTAAATGTGCTGGGAATCTTCTTGCTTGACATGAACAATGTTCCAGGAGAGTTTTTCAACTACGTTTATCACATTGCTGACCAAGTAATAATAATAGAAAGTGAGCTCATCAAAGTAATGTCAAAGTTTAAGAGGAGAGTCTTTTTTGCTAAGTCACTCCTGAAGGGTTTTGAACCTAAAATGGTGCCTTATGAGGAGATTAAGATTATCTAGAATGTCAATCCTTCATCGATTCAATAATCTTTCTCCAGTTACCTGGTTTCTTGAAATCTTTATTAGTGTACAATCCTTCCTTTTTCAGTATTCCCCTTGCTGCTAAAAGCCCCGTTGCGGCTGCGTTCACTATATCCCTTGAAAGGCCTGCACCGTCACCAGCAGCAAATATGTTTTCTATGCTCGTCTCCAAATCTTCATTTACTTCAGCCCTCATTGCATAGTATTTGATTTCTGGAGCATATAGCAAGGTATGATCACTTGCAACTCCCGGAATTACTTTATCCAGCTTTTCTAGACCCTCTATTATATTTGTAACAACTCTGTGCGGCAAAGCCATGGCTATATCTCCGGGAGTGACATGCTTCAGTGTTGGTTCAACATTGCTCTTTCTTATCCTTGCCCATGTGCTCCTCCTTCCTCTCCTTAAGTCACCTAAACGCTGTAAAATTGGCTTCCCTCCTCCAATAGTCGTTGCCAGCTGTGCGATGCTCTTTCCATAAGCTGTGGTATCTTCAACTGGCTCTGTAAGTTCTATTCTGCTTAGAAAAGCAAAGTTTGTGTTGTTGCTCTTTTTATCCCTCATAGAGTGTCCGTTTACACCAACATAGCCATCATATCTTTCTTCAACAACAAAGCCGTATGGATTTGTGCAGAATGTTCTGACAAAATCATCATATGTGTCAGTGTAAATGTGGAACTTTGGGTCATGGTTTATGCTTGTTATAGGCTCCATCACTATAGCAGGAACTTCAACTCTAACCCCTACATCTATTGGCCCATGTTTGGCTTTTAGTCCAATTTTCTGAGCAATTTCGTGGAACCAGTCTGCTCCTCCTCTCCCGGGAGCAACAATTATGTATCTGGTTTTAATTGTGAAGAGTCTATTCCTTCTTCTCGCTATGACTTCACCTTGCTTAAATTCCTCAACTTTTGTCCAGAGAATGAACTTCACTCCTCTGCTTTCGAGGTAATCTTTAATCGATTTTATTACTTCTTTCGTGTGGTCTGAACCAATGTGCCTCTGGATTATTGGAATGAACTTCACTCCTGCCTGAGCAGCCCTTCTTTCCCATTTTCGTATTTGTTCCTCGTTTCCTTTGTAGAGTCTTCTTGGTGCCCCATGTTTTAGAAAAATTTGGTCAACTTCCCAGACAAGCTGCCAAGAATAGTTTTCATCGTGAGTGAGCTCGGTCAAATCACCACCGATATCTGGCCTTAGGTTTATTGTTCCGTCGCTTAATCCACCAGCTCCACCAACACCGCTCATTATGTGACATGGCTTGCATCCGACACAATAGCCAAGCTCATACATCGGGCAGACTCTCTGATCAATATCTCCTCCTTCGTCTATTACTGCTATCTTAAAATTACTCTTCTCCGCAAGCTCATACGCGGCAAAAAGACCTGCTGGACCAGCTCCTATTATGACAACGTCAAATTTTTCCTCAGAAGAACCCATATATCCCTTACCAAGGTTTGCCATGTTCATACTTATAAAATTTGTGCTCTATTTTAGAGAAACATTTAAACACGAGTTTGTATAAAATAGTATGGTGGCGTGAGTGAAGGAAGCTGGGAAATTGAAGAAAAAGAAGATGTGTATCGTGGTTGGAAAAAGAAGGCATCTTCAGATGCAAAGAAAGAAAGAGTTGAGTCATAACATTCGCTACATCTCGAAAGTTCCTGTAAGGATTGTTATGGATAGAGAATTCCTAAAAGTTCATCCAGAAGATTCACTCATAACTTTAATAGAGAACCTCAGGGAAGAGGAAACCTCTGCAGTTGTTGTTGATGATGAAGGCAGGCTTTTGGGATTCATTACAATGAAGGATTTGCTTCATTTCTTTAGTCCACCGAGAAGATACTCTATTGTTGGTCTGGGGCTTTTGAAGAAGTATACACTCAACAGAGCATCGCGTGTTGAGGACATAATGGTCACAAAGCCTATAACTATACACATTAGTGACAACTTGGGTCATGCAATAAAATTGATGATTGAGACTGGAAAGCATCATCTCCCAGTTGTTGATGACGAGAGAAAAGTTCATGGGATCTTAGAGGTGAAAGATATCATACGCCTAATTAGGATAGTATCGCTTTAGCAGGAGAGGATGAAATTGGACGTATTCCTTGAACTTGCTGTAATACTTATAACAGCAAAGCTCTTTGGATACTTAAGCTCACGCTTTGGACTGCCAGCTGCCCTAGGTCAAATAATTGGTGGTATCATTTTCGGTCCATCCCTTCTTAATCTCATCACATATGACGAAGGAATCAGGTTAATAGCTGATCTTGGCGTGATAATGCTCCTCTTTTTGGCTGGTCTTGAAACAGATATTGATGAGTTTAAGAACGTTGGGTTTCCTTCCTTTGTAATAGCAACTTTAGGAGTTGTGATTCCTTTCTTGTTAGGATACCTGATAGCAATTAAGTGGGGATATCCCAAAATGCAGGCACTTTTTCTTGGTGGTGTCATGACGGCAACAAGTGTTAGCTTAACAGCTAATGTTCTCATTGAACTTAAGAAGTTGCGTACTCGTGTTGGAGCTGCAATTCTGGCAGCAGCTGTCGTTGATGATGTTCTCGGTATAATAATCCTGACGATTCTTGTGGCTATAAACACGAAAGGAAGTGTTTATCTTGAGGATATGGCAATACTTCTTGTCGAGATATTTGCCTTTTTTGTTCTTAGTGTATTGATTGGAAATAAAGCCATTAGGCGTGTTTTGAGAACCTCTCATAGGATAAACTTGCCGGAAACTGTGACAACTATAGCATTGGCTATAATGTTAATATTCGCTTATCTAGCTGAACATTTCCAGATAGCTGCTATAACTGGAGCCTATTTGGCTGGAATACTCGTTGCAGGCACAGAGGATGCACGAAAGATAACTGACAAAATAGTTACCATCGGCTACTCATTTTTCATCCCGATATTTCTCGTTGGTGTTGGGGCTGAAACAAACGCTCGTGTTGTCATTACTGCAGGGACATTTGCTCTGCTTTACTCTCTTCTTGCAATCCTAGGGAAAATTGTTGGATGTGGAGCTGGAGCTTTACTGGTTAAATTCAAACCAAAGGAAGCTTTTCAGATTGGGGTTGGAATGATTCCTAGAATGGAAGTTGGTTTGATAATGGCAAACATAGGATTGGCTGAAGGGGTTCTCGATAGGGGAGCATTTTCAATTGCAGTAGCGATGGTCATGATAACTACTCTTGTAACGCCTCCATTGCTTAAATGGGCATTTACGAGGGAGTAAAATGGAGACGCTACTAATAATAGCACTAATGCTTGCTACTGCAAAACTTTTCGGGTGGATATTTGAAAAGCTGGGCCAACCGGTTGTACTTGGTCAGGTTCTTGGGGGCCTTGTAATTGGAATCTTTGCTGAGAGTAATGAAATAATTCGTGAATTTGCGAACCTTGGAGTTCTTCTCCTTCTGTTCTTAGCAGGTATTGAGAGTGATTTAAGTGAATTTAAAAGAGTTGGGAAGCCAAGTATGTTCGTTGCAGGAGTAGGAGTGGCTGTTGCGTTCCTATTTGGATTTCTTGTGGCTCTTCCTTTTGTTGAATTTCATGAAGCTCTTTTATACGGCGCAATAATGACTCCCACTAGTGTTAGCATAACCGTTAGAGTCTTAATGGAGCTAAGAAGACTGAGAACAAAAGAGGGTACAACTATTTTAGCGGCAGCTGTTGTTGATGATGTTTTGGGAATACTAATTTTAACTATTATCATCTCCTTATTGAGGGAGGGTAGCATCCATTATGATGCAATCGTTGAGATTCTCATTGAAGTTACTGGATTTCTTGCAGTTTTCTTGTATTTAGGACCTGTGCTGGCAGAAAAAGTTTTTAGAAAGATCTCTCGCATAGACTTGCCAGAGGCCACGACAACTTTTGCAATCGTTTTCTTGATACTCTTCGCTTATTTAGCTGAGCATTTGAATTTGGCCTCTATTCTTGGAGCATATATGGTTGGCCTTACTATTGGACAAACGAATTATAGGAAACAGGTGGAAAATCCAGTTAATACCCTAGGATACTCCTTGTTCATACCTTTATTCTTTGTAGAGGTTGGTATGAGAATTGATCTGGGCTATATAATTCACGCTGGATTTTTTGCTGTAATTTATTCAGTTGCAGCTATCCTTAGCAAAATTCTTGGATGTGGCCTTGGTGCTTATTTAGGCGGCTTTGACCCGAAGGCTTCTTTAAGAATCGGAGTTGGCATGATTCCAAGATTGGGGGTTGAGCTGGCTATGTTGGCAATAGCAATGACAAGCGGTGTAATTGGTGCAGATGCATTAACAGTTGCAATTTTTATGGTGTTCGTGACGACCATAATAACCCCACCGTTGTTGAAGTGGGTTTACAGCAGAGAATGAAACAAATTTTAGAAAGTCTGATTGAGTGATAATTAGTTTAAGTCTCTTAATGTGGTTTCTGTTCTTTTTGCTCTTGTTAAGAATCCACTCTCAAGAAAAGCACTGAAAAAAGGATAAACGAACTTTGATTAAACTTTTTAGAAAAGTTTGTGGTGCGGTGGCCGGGATTTGAACCCGGGTCACCGGCTTGGGAGGCCGGTGTCCTAGACCAGGCTAGACTACCACCGCTCAACAATAAATAAAGAAAAGGGTATTTAAAAGCTTTACTTAAGCTTCTCTAAAATAATTGCAGGACAGACTTTTACAACACCATCGATTTTGCCTATTTTGTTTGAAATTATATCAGCCAAATCTTCTCCATCCTTTGCCCATATTTCTGCCATTATCATGTGGTCTCCACTGGTTAAGTAGAGCTCTTTGACGAAGTCAAATTCTTTGAGTTTGTTTGCAACCTCAAATATCTTTTCAGGGCGTGTATCAACCCCAGTTATGCTGACCAAGCTGTATCCCAGCTTAGCCGGATCAACTTTAACTGTGTAGCCTTTAATGATTCCCGCTTCCTCCAAAGCCTTAACTCTTTTTCTCACAGCAGTCTCGCTAATCCCAAGGACTTTTGCAATTTCGGTAAATGGTGTTCTTGCATCCTTAGTAAGCATTTCTATTATAATTCTATCTCTTTCATCTATCAACTTTCCTCACCTCATGATTAATTTAACAAATCTAACATATTAACTTTTTGAACTTTTTGGTTTCAAAATCAAACATTTAATTTTAATTTTGTTACTACCTCTATGTGGGGAGTATGGGGAAACATGTCGAGGCCAATTATTTCCTCGATTTTATAGGCTTCATTAAGCTCTTCTAGGTTTTTAGCGAGTGTTTTAGGATTGCATGAAACATAAACAATTGTTTCTGGCTTATCTCTGAGTATCTTCCGTATGAGCTTTGGATGAAGCCCTGCTCTTGGGGGATCTACTATTAGAGTATCGTATTCTTTGAGATTCTCAACATCTTTGTCTTCCCCAACATAAAACCTAGCATTAACATTGTTAATCTCAACATTTCGTTTTGCCATTTCAACTGCAAATGGATTAATTTCGATTCCTTCGACATTAAATCCCCTTTTTGCCAAATAAATCCCAAACGTTCCAACGCCAGAATATAGATCAAGCACCTTTTCACCATCTGCAAATTCGGCTACTTTTTTTACAAGAGTTACAGCCTGATAGGAATTTGTTTGGAAAAAGCTGTTTGGATGGATGAGATATACAACATCGTCAAGCTTCTCTCTTATGAACTCATTGCCCCAGAACTTTCTTGGTTCTCCATAAGAAACATCGCTTTTTAACGCATTAATGCTCCAGTATATTGAATCTGCAAAGTCAAAATACTCTGATACTTCTTCTGGGAGAGATCCTTCATTTGTGACGAGATTCACCATAAATTCACTCGTGAATTTGCCCTCTCTCATAACGATGTACCTCATGAACCCTTCACTTTTTTCTAAGTTCCATGGTTCAAGATTATAATCTTCTATGAACTCTCTTAACGCCTTTAGTGCCCTTTCACTTTTATCTCCAAAGACTTCGCATTTTTCTATATCAATAACATCCCACCAAGTGCCTTTTCTTCTAAACCCTATTCCTCTTGTAGAAATGACAACATCAATTCTGTTTCTGTGTCCATAAATCTTTGGAGAAGGCAGTACTTCAATATGAAATCCGAGAATTTTCTCTAGTTTTTCTTCCTTGAACTTTATTTGCTCCTTATATGCTAGGTGCTGTAATATACAGCCTCCGCATTTTCCAAAGTACTTACATTTTGGTTCAACTCTTAAGGGAGAAAATTCAATTATATCATAATCATGGGCAATAAACATTTTCTTTTTTCTGTGCCACTTTCTGATTTCAACTACATCGCCAACAGCCGTAAAAGGAACGTAGATTTTTCTTTTACCGACTCTTGCAACTCCAAATCCCTCTTCACTCAGCTTTTTGATTTCTGTTCTCATGAATGTGGCTCAGTTGTGCGGTTTTATAAATCTTTGTTTTTGAATGATTGGCGAATTTTGTCCAGTAATCTTTATTAGAATGGTGTGCAGAAAATAATATGGTGTTTCTGTATGCGTAGGAGGGATTATATATACAAGCTTTTAGTTGTGAAGAAAAAAGCCGTAACTTTGCAAAAATTAAGTGAAGAGTTGGAGACACCCATGCCCAAACTTCTTCAGACTCTTAAAAGCTTAGAATCTGATGGATTGGTAGAGGTTTTCTATGGCCAAGAAAAGGCTACAATCATGGTTAGAGCTAAAACCCTTGATGATTACATTGAAACTTAATCCTTACCCTTCCGTTTTTAAATTATTCTTTGCTAGCTATTTGATAAAAGCAAATTGGGACTGCACCAAGTTTAGGGTCATCAACTTTGTCAAATTGAAAAAACTTTTAAAAAGAATTAAACAAAAAAGCGTTTAAAAGCCTAACGCTTTCCAGCTTTCATTCTCTCTTGTAACTCATATAGCTGTGCAATCCTTTCTAAAGTGTCAGCATCTTCTGGGCTTTTATCATCTCTCAAGGCAACATATCTCGGAAATCTCAGTGCAAAGCCGCTCTCGTACTTTGGGCTCTTTTGAATCTCTTGATATGTAACTTCAATTACTACTTTGGGCTCTATTTCCACGAATTTTCCTTTCTCTTTCTTTATGAGAGGCTTAAGCATTTTTGTGAACTCAATTAAGTCTTCATCTGTAAATCCGCTACCCACTTTTCCAACTGGGACGAAAGTCCCAGTGCCAGGGTCGTAAGCACCAAGTAGGAAAGAGCTTAAGACATGTGCTCTTCTTCCTTCTCCCCATTCTGCTCCAATGATTACTAAATCAAGGTTTTCCATGGTTGGTTTGATCTTGAGCCACTTTTTACCTCTGTTACCTGGCTCGTAAACAGCATCTAAACGCTTAGCCATCAAGCCTTCATGTCCCATGTCGAGGGCTTTATGATAAAATTCCTCAGCTTCCTCTGGGCTTTTGGTTATCAAGTTCTCTGCAACTTTAATCCACTGATTAGCTTCAACTATGCTCTCCAATTTCTTGCGGCGCTCGATAAAAGGAGTATCAATTAAGCTCTCTCCATCAACATAAAGAACGTCGAACAAGTTAAGCTCCAGCGGTATTTTCTCAATCATCTCTTGGATGTTGTATTTTCTCCTGAATCTTCTCAAGACGTACTGGAACGGTCTTGGCCTTCCTCCCTCTCCAACTGCTACAAGTTCTCCTTCAACTATGGCTTTTTCTGGTTTTATGCTCTTCCTTATCCTCTCAACGACTTCTGGAATCGACTTTGTAACGTTCTCCAGTCTTCTGGAATAGATAATCACTTTATCTCCATCTTTGTGGACCTGAACTCTCGCGCCGTCATATTTAATTTCAAACTCTGCTTCGCCTCCCATCTCGATTAAAGCTTCTCTAACACTAGCAGCCATCTGGGCAAGCATCGGCTTTATTGGCTTTCCAATCTGGATTGTGACCTTGGATAATCCTTCATTTCCCTCAAGCCTGGCTATTTTTGTAACAAACCCAAAGTCGCTTGTTAGCATGTAAGCTCTCTCAACAAGCTCTGGCTTCACTCTAAATGCTTCGGCTATTGCATCCCTCAAAAGTCCTTCTGCAACACCTGTTCTCATTGTTCCGAGGATTGTCCTTGCCAAATACTTTCCTTCAATCGGTTCAGCATCCATGAAGAGGTTTGCAAGATATTTAAGCTTCCTATCTTGGCTTCCTTCCCCTGTAGTTTCTGCAACTTTTACAAGAGTTTTGTAAACTCTCTTTATTGTCAAAGGCTGTCCAAAAAAGCTCTTCTGTTTTCTTTTTTGAAGGGCTAACGCAACGCTCTCACCCAAATCACCAGTGTCTTTTACTGAATTCTCTATCCACTCCGCATTAATGCCGGTTGCCATTGCGACTGCTTTAATAAGAAGCTTTTCACCAACACCTAATTCTCTTTCGTCCCAATCTGGAAAAACCTTTCCTAGAATGAGATAGGGCACAATCTCTAAGAGCTCCTCATCTTCAACTTTCTTGAGAAAATCAGCGACAAACCTTGTTTTTAAAGTTTTGAGTGTTGTTTTTTCCAGTCTTCTATATAGCTCGGCCAACTCTTTGTACAGCATAACTCACCACCATAAAAAATAGGGAGTTGATGGATAAAAGCTTACCCTATCCATCTCCCAACCTTTGGCTTTTCATTGTAAATTCCGCAGATGGGGTAGTTGTCTATAGAGAGATCTCTAAGTTTTTCTTGAACTCTAGGCAGTTCTTCTTCCCTTAAAAGGGCAAAAAGACTTTTTCCAAGCATAACCATGGAAGAAGGCAGTTTTATCAACTTGTCAATTTCTTTTGCTATCTCTAGCAGTTCCCCGTTTAGAAGACCTGTATTTTCGGCAAAGTCCCTTGCGAGATGCATAAGGTTTTCGGGAGTGGGGTTTTTGAGGAGTTTTCCTAGGGCTTTTTGCCCTTCTTTTTCTATTGCCTTTACAACATCACTATCGAGAACTTCTCTTGTCGATAATCTTCCAAGAGGAATTGTGAGAACTTTGTATTCCTCGGAAAATATATTATCGACAACACCAATTCCAGGAGCTCCGGCTTTTATCCTAATCTCAATTCCTCCATGTACTTGAGCAATTACATCCCCTAAGCCACCCTTATTAAGGACTTCGTGCTTGTGGGCTATTTGTGCCGCTTGAAGGAATGTTTTATTCTTGAAATAGTATCCCAAAGCTAAAGCTGTTCCCAAAGCTCCACCAGCGCTGTTGCCGAAGCCATGTCCATTCGGGAAGTCAAAATACTGCCAGATTTCTACATCTCCCTCGAATTCTTGGGGGATTATCTCTTCAGCGACAGAATAACTGATGAATGCTTGTTCTTTTTTAACTGGTTCCCCATTGAATGCAACGTGAATATGCCTCTCTAATCCGCTTTCGATGCTCACAAAAACATTGGTGCCTTTTGTCAAGTTAATCCCCGCTCCAAGAGAGCCAGCAAAAAGGGGATTTTCATTGAACCTAGGCACAAAGAACGCTGTTATATGTGCTGGAATGAAAGCTCTAATTAGCATGGGCTCACCTCACTCTGTAGCTAAACACGAGGAATTCTCCATCATTCTGGTGATTTATTGTGAAGATTTTTATTGGCAACTTGCTTTCTTCTATAATTTCCCTTGTAATTTTTGATTCGCTGTCAGCTTTAATAACCAAATTCAGTGTCCTTGAAGGTATATTGTATTTCTCCCAATGAGGATTGCCCTCATTTTTAGCTTCTGCCATTATCCTCAATCTTGGTTTTATTGAAGCTTTAGGTATATCTTGAGAAAACGAAATCAAGCTGTGGTCTGTTAGATATTGAAACACTTGACTGGCATTTTCTTTGACTGTATCTGGAATATGGTATTCTTTAGCATGTTTGTTGAAGATATTCTGGAACATTAATGAAATTAACTTCTCTTCGGGAATCGTTTCAAAAAATGCTCCATCAACGATAGAAACTTTGATTTTGCTTTTATCTGTCTTATGTGTCCTTATTAGATAGAAACATTTTCGTTTGTATGTTTTCCACAGTGGATCACTTGAATTTTTATCAAATATTTCTGCGATTTTTATCACTATCTTGCCTTTTGAACCATTTAATCTTTCGATTTCTTTCAATGTTTTGTATTCTGTTGGAATTGTGGAATTAAAAGAGGCAATACCCCCTCCTTTGCTATCCTTTAGCTCTAATATCTCTCCTCCTATAAGCTGATTATCTTGGGATATAGATTTGAACATAAAGTCTGGGAATGCTTGTGAGTCAGTGTAAAGGTCTTTAATTTTTAGTTTTCTCTTTAGTACCTCTTCAGAATATATTTGCTTCAAATCCTGCCAGATGTCAAAACCAAGTTTATTTGCGGTTTTTCTTCCATCAACATAAGCTAAATTAGAAAAAGAAGATGTAAGAACAATTTTTTCCAACTCATCATATAAGCTGATTTTCTTCGATTCTAGTAACTCTACCATCTTTAAGAACGTTCTTACTATGTTGGGATAACTCAACATCAAAGAGTGTTTTTTGTTTAGGGATTTTTAAAGGTTTTTCAGGCATTGGCCAGATTTTGTCTAAATTTTCCGTAAATCTGTAGTACTCTCTGTATCTGCTTACATCATCAGCTTTTCTAAGCTTTGCAAGTCTCTTCTTAATGACTTCTACATAATGAGGATCGATTTCAATCCCAACATAGTGTCTTTTAAGTTGCTTTGCGACAACTAACGTTGTTCCTGTTCCTGCAAATGGATCCAGAACTAAATCTCCAGGCATTGTTGAAGATAAGATAATCCTTAAAAGTAACGCCACTGGAGACTGTTGTAAATGAATTCTCTTTCCACTTTCATCTCTAAGAGGTTCATCACCAGCAAAATATCCAGATGTGAGTTCTCTTATGTCATCCCAAACGTCTGTAAGATACATACCATTTTCTCTTGGATATTTGTGCCATGGGGCTAGTGGATAGTCAACTCTCAGCTTGTTGAATACTCTCGGCTTTTTTCCTTTAGTGGCAAATGCTATTATCTGATATGCTTTATTGAACCGGTATCTTTGTGGTACCGCAGATGCCATTTTTTTCCATATTATCAAGTTCTGAAGAGTCCAACCTGTTTCTCTAAGAATTCTCAAGACCCATTCCGTGTTTTTCTCTCTTTGCATGAAATAAATTGCTCCCCCTTTTTCAGTGACGTTGTAGATTTCTCTTACAACTTCCTTCATCCAGTTCCAATATTCTTCTTCGCTTAAATTATCATTAAAGAAGCGGTATTCTTTCCCCTGATTAAATGGGGGATCGAGAAAGCTTAAATGAACTCCTTTAAGTTTGGGTATCCATTCCAAGCAATCTCCCAGAATTATCTCATCAATGATCATTGCTATCACCCATTTCATCTAATAATTCAAAAAACTCTTTATCATATTGGGGATTAAATTCCGGGTATGTTTCTCGAACAACTTTGATTGCATATTTTAGGCACTCTTCTTTGTTCTTAAATTTTGGCTTTTTCCCTAAACTGTTAAGTCTAGCATTCCAGTAGATCATTCTTAGCATATTTTGAGCCTCATCTCCTCGTGGTATATGCTTCAATTCTTCTTTCACTATCTCTCTTATCTCCTTGAGTTTTTGCACTCCGTTCATGGTAGATAGATAGGTAGGTAGATATATAAATCTTTTGGAAATATGAGGAAGGGCGTGGGAGACGTAGTTTCCCCAGTAGTAGAAAAGAAGGGGAGAAAGTCAGAGAGAAGGAGGGGAATTCTTTCCCCTCCGTCTTCTATCACTCTTCAACTACATATATTGGCACTTTTCCATGTGGGATACCATACTTCTTGCCGTACCATTCGCTGAGGAACCAGTGTGATGCTACGAGCAACACAAGACCTATTGGGAGGAGGACTATCCAAGTCCTAACTCCTATAGCGAAGAGAATGTACAGTATAATTCCAACGCTTGCTGCTGTTACTGCATATGGGATTTGGGTTGTAACGTGGTCAATGTGATCGCTTCCAGAGAACATTGAACTCATGATTGTTGTATCGCTAATTGGCGAACAGTGGTCACCGAAGATACCTCCAGCGAAGACTGCACCAATTGAGGCCCAAAGCACTGGTCCCGCTTCTCCACTTATGTGATAAGCTAGTGGGATAGCTATTGGCATCATAATTGAGAAGGTTCCCCATGATGTTCCAGTTGTAAATGAGATGAACATTGCAATGAGGAATATAACCAGTGGCACTATTCCTGGTGAGAGTACTCCAGAGGCAATTCCAACTACGTAATCCGCTGTTCCTACTGCATCAGTTGCACTCTTAATGCTCCAGGCTAAGAGCAATATGGTGTTCGCAATAATCATCTGCTTCATACCTTGAATTATTGCTGTTTCTGCTTCTTCTACTGTCATTATTTTCATTCCAACGACGAGGAAGAACGCTACAACGACCATTGCAAATGAACCCCAAAGCAAGGCCAAAGCTGGGTCAGAGTTTGAAAGTACACCCATTATCCCGTCTGAAGCAAAAGTTTCACTACCTCCGCCAGTAACCCACATCCCGTAGAGTGTGACAAAGACGAGTGTTAATATTGGCCATATGAATGTGTGAACATTTCCACCTTCTTTTGGCGCTCCTAAGTCAATTTCAGTAGTCATCAATGGTTTTGCACCATCGCGGAGAACTTTTCCAGTTGTTCTTGCTCTGTATTCAGCGTGAAGCATTGCTCCGTAGTGCCTGTGGGTATAGGCAACGAGGAACACTAATATTATTGCAAATATTGAGTAGAATCTGTATGGAACGCTTGAGAGCCAAGCAGCATAAGGTCCTAAAGTTATTCCAAGGTCTTTGAATGAATCTCCAATTAGACCAACTTCATAACCAATCCATGTTGAAACAAGTGCTAAACCTGCTACCGGGGCAGCAGTAGAATCATCGATATAGGCTAACATTTCTCTTGAAACCCTTGTCTTGTCAGTTATTGGTCTCATAGTGTTACCAACGATAATTGTGTTTGTATAATCATCGAAGAACACTAGAATACCTAAAAGCCAGCCCATAAGTGATGCAGCCCTGCTTGTTCTTACTGTTTTAGTTAAGGCTTTTGCAATTGCTATGGCACCACCGGATTTGTAAATTAATCCCACACCTGCACCAATCAGAAAGTCAAAGAGCAATATCTTTGCGTTCCAGTCGTCAATGGCGTTTCCGACTATCCAATCCAATGTCTGGGTAGTTCCTGTTATCGGATTCCATCCTGAGACCATCACTCCACCAATCCAGACACCTGCAAATAGAGCTAACAATACTCTTTTTGTCCAAATAGCCAATATAATAGCCACAAGTGGTGGTAGTAGGGATAAAACTCCAAAGTCCGACATGAACTAACACCTCCTATCTAATTTGTAGACATTCGTTATTTGGTCCGCTTATAAAGTTTTTGGAAATATTTTTGTCATCCTGATTGTTATCGAAATTTTATCGAAAATTATTTAAGATTTTTGAATGTTCTATGGTGAACTTTCTTGGACGTTTGTGAATGTCTATGTAGTATAATGTAACATCAGTAACATTAGCATCTTCCGTTTATAAAAATCTTTCTCTAAAAGGCTATATGGAATTAGACAAATAACGAAAAAAAAGTTTAAAGCAAGTGTTTAACAAAGAAAAGTATTCAAGGATATTTGACAAAAGCAAACCCTAAACATTATCCAGAATTTCCCTCAGCTTTTTGAAGTCCTTCCTAAGTTCCTCTTTGAGCTGGGGCTTATATAAAGCAACTGCCGGATGATACATTGGCATTATTATAATTTTTCCAAAAAGAGTCCTTGCCTCAAATGTTCTCCCGTGAATTTTGCTTATCGGTTCTACCTCAAATCCAAATTTTTTGAGAATGTAGCTCATGGAGTGTCTTCCTAAGGGAACGATTATTTTGGGTCTAATTATGTCAATCTGTCTATCTAAATAGGGCGAACACGCTTTAATCTCATCTTCACTCGGGTCTCTGTTATTGGGGGGGCGGCATTTTACTATATTTGTTATGTACACATTCTCTCTTTTTAGGCCAATTTCGGCTAAAAGTTCATCCAAAACTTTTCCAGCTCTCCCTACGAATGGTAGTCCTTTTTGATCTTCCCAATATCCGGGAGCTTCGCCAACAAACATTATCTTTGCATCATAACTCCCATTACCAGGGACAGCGTTTGTTCTCAACATTCCTAGTGGGCATTTTTTGCAGCTTTTTATTTTCTCTTCAAGCTTTTTCATTAGCTCCTCTTTTGCCACGCCTAACACCTAAAGTCTTTTGTGTAAGGTAAGCTCTCAAGAATTCAATCCATGCTGTGTAATAGCCTTTCTCATACTCATCCCTGAACTCATGCTTTAGAATTCCCTCAAAATGCTCTAAGAGCTGCTTGGCTTTCTCATGGTCAACTTCTTTTACGAGCTGGACTATTAGTGCATCAGTGTCATTGTCTTTTAAAGCTGATATAAATCCATTTATTGCTCTTGAATACCCTCTCCCCCATTCATCGTTACCTACCATCTTTTCAAGCTTCTCAAGGTGTGATTTTGCTTTGTTGAAGTCCCTCCGCATTAATGCCCTTAGGAACATTTCCATTCTCATTTCTCTAGCTGGCATTTTTATCCCCCAACTTTGACTGCTCTTGGATGTATTTAACTCTTAGCCTGCCATACCTATGCAAGTAAATCTGCATATTTACGCAAAAGTTTTTATACCATATCGGGTAATTCAATACTAGAGAGGTGACTAAAATGGCTGAAGTTGTAGATGAAATTCCAAGTGGTGAGAAGGAGTTCAGCGAGCTAACTAAGAAAGTTCGCGATCTTATTGAATATCCTGAATTGAGTGAGGAGGAATTTCAAGAACTTCTCACAAAGGCAAGCAGGGGTTATGGCGGTTCACTGCCACATAAGACTTATTCTCTTTGCCCAGAAACAAGGAGAATTGTGCCAGCAGTAGTTTGGGAAAAGGATGGAAAAGTATGGATAACAAAAAAGTGTCCGGAGGGTTTAATCACAGATGTGTATTATGAAGATGTCGAGATGTATTATCGCTTTAAGGAGTGGAGATTTGAAGAAAAGAAATTAGCGAGCTTTAATGTAGAAAACAGTGGTGTTAACTGTCCTTTTGACTGTGGTCTCTGTCCAAGACACCGTTCACACACTAATCTGCTCAATATAGTCTTAACTAACCGCTGTAATTTGAGCTGTTGGTACTGCTTCTTCTATGCCAAAGAAGGACAGCCAATTTACGAGCCTACGCTTGAACAGATTAGAATGATGCTCCGCAATGCTAAAAAAGAGATCCCTATTGGAGCAACTGCTGTTCAATTTACTGGTGGAGAGCCTACACTCAGAGAAGACTTAATTGAGATAATTAAGATTGCAAAGGAAGAAGGTTATGACCACATTCAGCTAAACACCGATGGAATTAAGTTAGCTTTTGAACCAGAGCTAGTTAGGAAGATTAGGGAGGCTGGAGTTAACACTCTCTATCTAAGCTATGACGGTATGACTCCACAGACAAACTGGAAGAACCACTGGGAAATTCCGCTCATCTTTGAGAATGTCAGAAAAGCTGGTGGACCAGGAATTGTTCTCGTGCCAACAACGATTAGGAATGTAAACGACCACGAGCTTGGAGCTATAATTAACTTTGGTCTTAACCATCTTGACATTGTTAGAGGAGTCAACTTCCAGCCTATCTCTCTCGTTGGTAGAGTCCCGAAAAAGGAGAGGCAGAGGTTTAGGATTACAATTCCCGGAGCAATAAAGAAAATTGAAGAGCAGACGAATGGTGCAATAGCAAAGGAGGACTGGTATCCAATTCCAATAGCTGGGCATATAGCAAAGTTCTTTGAGGCATTTACCGGAAGCAAATACTATATGACCTCTCACTTTGGCTGTGGTGCTGCAACTTACGTCTTCCTTGATGAAGACAGAGTAATTCCGATATCAAGATTCCTTGATGTTGAGGGCTTCGTAGAGTTCCTTGAAGAGAAAGCAGAGGAACTTGAAAAATGGAAGAGACTTGGAAGACTTCAGAAACTAAAGATTGGTGCTGAGATATTCCTCAAGTTCAAGAGCTTCTATGATGAAAAATACGCTCCAAAGAGCTTTGATGTTCTTGACATAATAAAGAATGCCTTCGCTCATGGAACATACGAAGCGTTGGGAGAGTTCCACTACAAAACATTATTCCTTGGAATGATGCACTTCATGGATGAATACAACTACGATGTTGAGAGAGTTGAGAGGTGTGTAATCCACTATGCAATGCCAGATGGAAGAATAGTACCCTTCTGTACTTTTAACGTAATCCCAGAGCTTTATAGAGATAAAGTACAGGCACAGTTCAGCTACAGCTGGGAAGAGTGGAAAGCCATGCATCCAGATTGGGAGTACAAGAAGGACAAGTATATCAGAACTAAAGAGTTTGTTGAAAAGATGAAAAACAGCGAACTTTACAGGAAGACATACATCGACATCAAACAATACTTCTGAGGTGATGCCAATGGAGAGAAAGCTTAAGTTTATTAAACTTAAATTTAGCAAAATTGCTCCTCAAGACGCTATGGATTTACAGTACAAGCTGAGCGTTAATTCAGCAACTTATAGGGTTTTCATTAATGGATATTCAAAAACAGGAATGATTGTGTTTGATGAGGGAAAGCTTCCAAAAGAAGAGCTCTTGAGAATGTTTAGCTCTCATGAGCCAGAGATTACAGAGGAAAAAGAAATAACAATAGAAGAGCTCATAAACTCGAGCATGAGCTGGAAGAATGTCATGGGAGAAATTTTATCCCAGTGACTTTCTTTTCTTGCCTTTTTTGTAAATACTGCTTAGCTTTTCCTAATCGAAAAATTTAAGTAATCATTTGATTACATGTAATTTGGGGATAACAATACATGATGCAGGATATTGAAGAAGTTGCCAAAAAGCTTGATGCACTAGGACATCCAATTAGGCTC
Source organism: Thermococcus paralvinellae (assembly GCF_000517445.1). Taxonomy (NCBI): domain Archaea; kingdom Methanobacteriati; phylum Methanobacteriota; class Thermococci; order Thermococcales; family Thermococcaceae; genus Thermococcus; species Thermococcus paralvinellae. The sequence goes on from NZ_CP006965.1 coordinate 1,840,253, forward strand.
AGGATAGTGATGCTTCTCGCAAAAGAGAGCAGAGCGATGTATCTAAATGAAATTGCAAAACGCCTAGATATAACGAGAGCCTTAGCAAAAGTTCATTTAAAAAAGCTTGAAGCAGCGGGGATAGTAAAGAGCAAGATCATTTTAGTTGAAGGAGAAGCAAGAGCATTGAGATATTATGAATTGCAAGATTTTGAGATTCATCTTTCCCCCAAAATTCTGAGGGGTGAGAAGGGTGAAGTCTAAAAATGTCGTACTTGCTGGAAGTTGGTTAGCGACAACATTAATTTCAGTTGTAGTTTTGTGGAAAGGTGGGACAACAATCTGGAACTATGTATTTGTGGGAATTTTGCTTTTCATGGCAACAGGCCTATCCTTTTCCATTGGATATACGCTGGAAGATAAAGAGGAAATCAAAGTGGCAAGAGAATTGTCTTCAATTAGTTCTAAGATTGAAAAGATAGAAGCAAAGATTGAAAAGATTGAAGAAGCAGTTGAAGAAATAAGAAGAGTTCTTGAGGAGTAATCAGCTGAGTATTGATTTTGCCTCTTCATACTTCTTTAATTCCTCAATCCTTGGAACGCTCCATGCTCCCCTTTTAAGTGTTGAGAGAGCAGCGATTAAATTGGCAAATTTTCCAATTTTTAAGAGCTCTTCTCTGGTGAATTCAAGATTAGTAAGCTTGTCCATATGCCATAGTGCTGATAAAAGTGCTGCCATAAAAGCGTCTCCAGCTCCCGTTGTATCCACGGGTTTAACTTTGTGAGCTGGGACTTCAATTTTTATATCTCTATGGATTATCTCGCTGCCTTTTTCTCCTTTGGTTATAGCCAAAAGCTCGAAGTCGAAGTTCTCGATGTCAATTCCATACTCCTTTAAGAATTCAAGTTCTCCATCGCCGATTTTTATTATGTCAGCAAGTCCAAGTCCTTCTTGTATATCCCTGAGCATTTCTTCTTCTCTTCCTTTCCACAAGTCAAGCCTGATGTTCACGTCATAGCTTATTGGAATCTTTCCTTTCGCTTTTTTGAGGACTTTAAAAACTGTGCTCCTCGAAGGTTCTCTTGCAAATAACACACTTCCAAAGTGAAGCAAAGAGGCTCTTTCGAGGAAAGAAAAATCTATGTCGTCAATTTTTAGATTAAAATACGCAACTCCATCGTAGAGGATGAATTCTGGCTTAGCTCCAATTAGTTGAACAAAAACAACCCCAGTGTGCTTTTCTCTATCAAATTTTATGTACTCTGTGTTTACTCCTTCTCTCTTTAGCTGTTCAACTAAGAATTCACCAAAAGAGTCCACTCCAACTTTGCTTATCAGTGCTGATGGTGTCTTTAATCTTGATAATCCAACAACTACATTAGCTGGAGCCCCACCAGCATGTTTTTCAAAAGTCTTAACGTCCTTTAACGGCAGTTCTTCTTTTGCTATAAAGTCAATTAAGACTTCTCCAATGGCGAATATCATCGTACACCACCTATAAAAAATTTTGAGAAATTATTTATTGGGCAGGTGTTTGCCCATCTCATCTAAGCTCAATCCTCGCTTTGCCTTTTAGATCCTGTTCCTCAATCTTGAAAGATACTATACCGGTAAAAGAGCTTAGATCAATTACATTCCTGCCCTTTTTTACATCAAAGCTTTCTGAATATGCTTCATCGATGGGTAGCTTGATGTCATACTCGAAAATCTCAAGTCTATTGTCTTTGCTTAGATGCAAGATAAGTCTTGGGTTCTTGTAGCCTTCAAGGGGTACTCCACCAAAAGGTTGTTTGGTCACTGAGGGGTATTCAAGTGAGAAGGAAAAGCTAGTCGCTGGAGGATTTTCTTGTAGGATTTTCTCATCAAGTACAATTATGTCCCTTTGTCCAGTATCAAAGGGCGTTGCAACTAATGCACCTGTGTTTGGAGTTGTGTTTGCGGCAATTAACAGCTTTCCATCAACTTTTTCGATGCTTGTTATTCTTGCACCGAAGGTTCCAACTATCTTTACCATGGGTGGAACTATGTAAACGAGAACACTTGGCCCGCTTATCGTGTTTGTAAATGTTGCGTTCAGCTTTTCCTCCTCGGTTTTTGGCTGATACACTGCATCATGATGGGCATTGTATGCGACTAAAATTCCGCCTCCAACAGGAAGTGCATTGACCCTAATTGGAGCATAGAAATTGTAGAAGTCAAAGAGCCTAACGAATGAAATATCTTCTCCATTGAGAGGATTTCCAACAAAGAGTCCTCCTCTAACAAAAGCAAAAAAACGGTTGTATGCTGACTCCATGTCTCCCAACACAGGTCTTATAAAAGCCCCTCCATCAATACTCCTAACATTACTTAAGCTGAACTTTGTCCACCTCTTTGTTATCAAGTCATATGCATGTATCTCCTTTATTCCCTCTCCAAAGTTCTTGCCAATTCCAAAAAATGCCGTATCATGAACTATGGTTCCTTTTAAGCTTGGTTCCGGATTTACTTGTCTTATTTTTCTACTCCTCCTGTCAAGCTCATAAATCCCCAAGTTTGCATGACCGTCTTCCCTTGCTAGGAGAAGTTCGTCAGAATAAGGGTTGTATATAATGTCGCTAACCTCCCCAGTCCACTCCGTTGGATGATGGATTGATTCTTTCCAAAGTAGTCTTATTGAGTCATTTTCTGTGTCATATTCATGAACATGGGAATATTTATTGACGAAGCTTATTGTTGATTTTTCATTTTTCCCCTCATATATAGCTGGTGCATGAACCCAGCCACCAAAGTAAATGAATTCATCGACAACTTCAACGGCGTTATAGGTGTCTCCACCAGATGTTGGTCTGGACCCAACCAGCTCAAATTCATAAATCTTTTCTTTGCGGTCTCTGATAAAATGGGCTTCTCCTTCAAATGCAACTGTAAAATAAAGGGTGTCATTGTGGTATCTGAGACCAAATATTCCTCCACTTCCCCATTCTGGACCATATCTGGGGGGAAACCTATAGTTCATTATGCTCACCACACACTTTGTTGAGGAATTCACTATATAATTTGATCAAGTTCTCTTTAGGTTTTTCGTAATAGTCTGGGGGAACATTAATGTAGACTTCTCTTCTTTTTAGCTCTTTTATTTTGTTTTTAAAGTCCTTAAGCACAAATGCCGTTGGTTTTAGACTTCCGTCACTTCTGAGAAGTCCAAAGAACCTTTCATGTATTGCCTTATCAAAGGGAGGCTTGTCCCAGAGGCTCTCGTGGTAATCTGCAAAGTTCCAGTATAGGGCGCCAATTGTTCCAAATTCATAAAGGTGCTTTAATGTCTTTTCAAGCCATTTTGCTGCCTCTTCTTCATTTATGAGATAGTGTTCTAGGATATCTTTTCCAGTAGCAGATTTTATTTTCTTGGTTTCTCCTTGAGTAGTTGGCATTCCAAACTCTTCCATTAAAACGTTCTTTTTACCAAGAGCTTTTGTTAAAACACAAGCAAAAGACACAAAATAGGGATCAAGGGGATCTGTGAAATCCGTATAAACAGAATAAGCATGCATACAAAGGAAATCATTGTAAAGAGCAACATCTTGAACTCTAAAGTTTTTGTTTCTGTCTATGTCCTCCTGATGAATGCCAAAAGTCACTGGTCTACTATCATTAGATTTTATCGTTTCATAAACAAATTTCAGCCACCTTTTTGCAACTTCCGGTGTTCTTGGTATCCTAACGTTGTCTATTTCATTTGAGATATCCCAGCCATAGATTTGAGGGGAGTCACTGAATTCTGATGTGATTGTGTCCAATAACAATTCCTCAGCTTTCAGAATCTCTTTGTCTTCATAGATGTCCCTTGCTCTCCTATCAACAACTTTTCCATTTGAATATGTGAGAAATCTCTCGTGTGGTTTATCTTCCAGCAACCATTCCGGAAGCCAGTTTATTCCACTCATATGTCCTACAAAGAAAGTTGGGATTACCTTGAGCTCTAGGTCATTAGCAATGTCAAGAACTTTTCCGAGATTCTTCAGGCTTTTCTCATTAACCTTGTCAATTTTTGGTTGGAAATCCTCCCAAAGCAGGAAAATCCTAACAACATCGAGATTTAGGTCTTTAATGATTGAAAATTCTTCTTTGACTTCTTTCTCCTCAAACTCTTTCCACCAGAACATAGCCTTTTTTCTGGGCCAGTAGTTGACTCCTAAAACAAAATTCATTTTTATCCCTCCAAATAAAGTTTAAGAAGGAATTAGCCCTTTATACCTCCTGAAACGCCTTTCATATAGTACTTCTGCAGTGCAATGTAAACGAGTAACGGTACTAAGATTGTTAGAACACCTGCAGCTGTCAGTTGACCCCAATTTGGGTTGTATCTGCTGACGAATTTTGTTATTCCTGCTGAAGCTGGCCAGTTCTCTGGTCTCAGCAGAGTGATTGCAAAGAATAAATCTTGCCATGCAAAGATGAACTGGACGACAGCAACGCTTATTATTGCTGGCAAAGCTATTGGGAGGATTATTCTGAAATATATTCCAACACTACTGAGTCCGTCAATTTTTGCAGCTTCCTCATAATCTTTTGGGATACTCATGAAGAAGTTCCTAAGGAAAAATATAGTCCAGGGCAAAGCAAAGGCTGAGTGCACGAGGATTATGCCATACATGTGGTTATATAACCCCAAATCCCTGAAGAGCTTTAGGAGGGGAATTATAACCGCCTGCTGAGGAACTACCTGAATAGCAACTAAAGTTAAAAAGAGCATCGTCTTGACTGGAAAGCTAAATGATGTGAATCCATATGCGGCCATTCCTGACACTAGTAGAGGCAAGATTGTTGCAAAGCCTGCGATTATTATTGAATTTAAAATGTTTCTCGCAAAACCTCTATTGAGGACATCAATGTAGTTTTCTAAGGTAAAGTGGGCATTCTTTAAAATCCACCATCCAGAGACAACTTCGCTAAATGGTCTGATAGAGGCCATTATCAAACCAAAGAGTGGAATTAGAAGCATTATGCCAATCATCCAAGCGACTATGTTTATAGTTACCTTGTATTTCATACTGACCTTGACCATTACTCAACCCTCCTCTCCTGTATCATTCTCTTTAGCATGCCTATTGAGAACACAAACACTGCCACTGTGAGGAATGTAGCAACAGCTGCTGCGAATCCCCATCTGTATCTAAAGAACGCTTCGTAGTACACCAAATAAGCGAGCACTGATAAATAGAGCGGAGGAGATTCTGCTGACAACACAAATATAAGGTCAAAGACCTTTAGGATGTAGATTGAACTCATCGTGACGACGACTATTAAAGCTGGTTTCAAGAGAGGTAGGAGGACATATCTAAACTTCTGCCAAGGATTTGCTCCATCAATTATTGCAGCTTCAAGAATTTCTTTGTCAATCCCCTCAAGCCCAGCGAGAAATACTGTAGTTGAAAAACCCAACCAAGCCCAAAGAGAACCTAACAGAACAAAATATATTGCAGTTGAGGGGTCTTGTATCCAAGCCCTAGGAGAACCTCCTAGGAGCTCAATAATTTTATTAATAATTCCAGAACGAGGATCGAGCAAAAGCATCCAAACTATACCAACAACTGTTAGTGGCATAACCATACCGAGCATAACAATTCCTCTCAAGACATTTCTCCCTACAACTTCCTTATTGTGGAGAAGGATCGAGAATGCTAAGCCTAAGAGCGTGACTAAAGGCAAGAATGTGATGAACAGAAACACGTTATTCTTAATTGATGTTCTGAAAAGTTCATAATCAAACATTTTTTCATAATTTTGAAGTCCAACAAACTGAGGTGGAGTAAAACCGTCCCACTTAAAGAAGCTCAAGTAAAATGTGTTTAATATTGGATACACGATAAAAATAAAGAGGAGTATAAAGGCGGGCGTCATCAGGATGAAAAAGTCTTTAGTTAAGTAATCCTTCCTTCCGCCCATTTATCCCACCTCAGCTTGAGTAATAGTCTTTTGCTTGCTTCTCAAGGTCTTCGGCAATCTTCTGGTAGTCATCTGGGTTGGCCCATAATCTGAAGAGTGCGTCCCAGATTACAGGCTGGAATCCACTTGGTACATTGTCATCCAAGTCTGGCACTACAACTGAATTCTTCATAATCTCAACAACTCTGTAATCTGCTGGGTCGTATGCCTCTTTTGGAACTGCTAAGTTTGGTGCAAGATAACCTTTTTGTCTTACCATAATCTCTTGATATTGTGCTCCAGCAAACCATTCTGCAACTTTTAAGGCTACCTCTTTGTGTGGAGCATTCTTTGGAACTATAATCCAGTCGCCACCAGCAACTATTGCAGGCTTAACATTTGGATTGATCGTTGGGAATGGAATTAAGTCATAGTCAACACCTGGCTTATATCCTTCACTCTGGAGCATTAAGTTAATCCAGTTGCCCATGAAGTACATGGCAACTTCTCCCTTTCCTAATCTTGCTACTTGAGCTTCCCACTTCTCACCAATTGCAACCTTGGGATCACCATAGCAACCTTGCTTGAGGAGGTCGCTTATGATCTTAAATGCCTCAATAACTTGCGGGTCTGTCCACTTTATTTCGTGTCTCATAAGCTTCTGGTGGAGCTCTGGGCCACCGACTCTAAGAAGGACAGCCTCAAAGATATCACTCAGTGGCCACTTATCAGCGGCACCGCTTGCCATTGGCTGAATTCCTTTGCTCTTCAACACGTTACAAACTTGTTTGAGGTCATCTAAGGTCTTTGGCGGTTCAAGATTGTTGTCTTTAAAGACATGGACGTTATACCAAATACCTGGCTTTGCCCATGCTTTAATTGGGATTCCATAATAAACACCATTCAGATTAACAGGATCAAGTAGATTTTGCATAATTTGTCCAGAATATTTCTTTGCTATTGGGGTTAAATCTTCAAGTTGGCCTTTTTGACCAAGTTCCTTTATCAGTGCGGGCCATGGGAGGATTGCAATATCGAAGTTTGGTGAACCAGCCGCTAATTCACTTAAAACGGCATCTCTAAGTTTTGATTGTTGAACATATTTAATCTGTATGTCTTTGTGGGCTTTATTGAACTCTTCAATGGCCTTCATAAAGGCCTCTCCTTCGCTACCACCCCACTGGCCATAGACTATTACCTCAACAGGCTTAGCTTCTGTGGGTTTTTCTGTTGTTGTAGGGGCTGCTGTAGGACTCGTAGTTGTCTCCTTTTGAGAGATACATCCAGCAACTATGGCACCTAACAAAAACAGGCTTAAAAGCAATGCAGCTTTTTTAACACCACGCTTCATTTATGGGCACCTCTTCACAATTGTTCATTGGTGTGTTTACTTTTAGTATATTTATATTTTTCGGAGCATACATCTTACACTTATGTACATTATTGCTTTTTAATTCTTGATAAACTTCAAGATTTTTCTGATAAATTTTCAATATTAATGAATTCATCATATGGCTCAAAGAAGCAGATTTCTGCAAAAAACTTTTTATACAACTGATACTAAAAATGTCTGTAATGTTATATACTAAAAGTAAAAAGGTGACAGCTTATGTTTGAAGTTGAGAATCTCAAGAAAAAAACGATCAATGACTATTTCCCTATTGTTGGTAAAGATACAATAGATAGGATAAAAAGGAAAGCCGAGAAATTTGAAGGCTCTGCCATTGCTAATGTAAATTCAACAGCTTATGGTGGGGGGGTTGCAGAAATACTCCACAGCTTAATACCTCTGATGAGAAGCCTTGGAATTGAGACAAGATGGTTCGTGATTGAGGGAACAGATGAATTTTTTAAGGTTACTAAATCTTTCCACAATGCTCTTCAGGGAAACAAAGAACTCAAGCTTACAGAGGATATGAAAAAACTTTATCTTGACATCAACAAAAAGAACTCAGAGGATTTTGATTTGAGTGTTTTTGACTATGTTGTTGTTCACGATCCACAGCCAGCTCCCTTAATAGAGTTCTATGAGAAAAAGAAGCCTTGGATTTGGCGCTGTCATATCGATTTAAGCGACCCAAACATGGAATTCTGGGGCTTTTTAAGACAGTTTGTTGAAAAATACGATCGCTATATCTTCCACATGCCAGAGTATGTACAGAGTGATCTCGATAAAAACAAAGTTGTCATAATGCCCCCTTCAATAGACCCTCTTAGTGAAAAGAACATCGAATTAAAGGATAGTGAAATTGTAAAAATCTTAGAAAAGTTTGACATTGATCCAGACAGGCCAAAGATAACCCAAGTTGCAAGATTTGATCCGTGGAAAGGAGTATTTGATGCAATTGAAGTTTACAGAAAAGTCAAGGGAAAAATACCTGATGTTCAACTATTACTTGTCAGTGCAATGGCACATGATGATCCTGAAGGCTGGATATATTTTGAGAAAGTCCTTAGAAAAGTTGGAGAGGACTATGACGTCAAAATTCTGACGAATTTAATTGGAGTTCATGCTAGGGAAGTAAACGCCTTTCAAAGGGCAAGCGATGTCGTTCTCCAAATGTCAACAAGAGAGGGATTCGGATTAACTGTTAGCGAGGCAATGTGGAAGGGGAAGCCAGTAATAGGTAGGGCAGTAGGCGGAATTAAGCTCCAAGTAGTTGATGGAGAAACAGGATTTTTAATTAAGACAGTTGACGAAGCAGTAGAAAAAACGCTTTATCTGCTTAAACACCCAGGAGTTGCGAGGGAAATGGGTAAAAAAGCTAAAGAACGGGTTAAGGAGAACTTCCTCATAACACGGCATTTAGAAAGGTATTTAGACCTCTTCAGTTCATTTATTCAATAGTGATGGAAAATGGAGATAAGTGAAAAGGTCTTGGCAATGCTCACAAGACTTGGCTTCACAAAATATGAAGTTCTCACATATTGGACATTGCTAGTCTATGGTCCAAGCACTGCAAAGGAAATCTCAGAGAGAAGTGGAATTCCATACAACAGGGTTTATGACACAATAGCTTCGTTAAAAGCTAGGGGGTTTGTGAGTGAGGTAGAGAGTTCTCCAAGAGTTTACGTTGCTTTTTCTCCTTCAATAGCTTTCCTCAAATTCAAAAAAGAAGTTGATGACATTAAAAGACAGCTTGAAAAGGAGCTAAAAAAAGTCAAAGTAAAAGAAGAGGAAAGACCGGGAATTTGGAGAACTAAGGATTTGGATGAGGCCGTGGAAATGGTTAAAGAATCACTGGACATCTCGGAGTATGAAGTAATCCTTGTAGCTCCTGAAAAATTTTTAGAAAAACTTGAAGACAATATTAAAAATGCCCTGAAAAAAGGTGTCACAGTGTCTCTTTATACCGAGGAAAGGATAGATTTGTCTGATTTCACTAAAATTGGAAACTTATTTGTAAGGAAATTCCACAAGCTTAACCACTTCATTGGAATGTTTGATGGTAGAGAAGTCATAGATATCCAAAATATAGGCTTTAGACCTAGAAATCCGCCAAGCTTTAAGGCAACTTATCCAGAGATTATATTCTCCCAATATAGTTTCATCCGGGAGGCTTTTAAGGAATCAACCTTGATACTCGAGAGTATAAACCGCAAAGATGATTTACGCTTTTTCACGACTTTTCATGCCGTGGACTTGATAAGACGGCACTTAAACGATAGCAACATCTATGCAGAGATTATAGCTAAGAACCTGACAACAGGCGAGATTGAAGAGCTTAGAGGAAGGGTAGTTGGGTATACCGTAGCGATGGAAGAGGGCATAGATAATTTTGATTTGGAAACTGATAAAGGAATATTCAAGATTGGTGGAATGTTTGCAGTTTTAGAGGATTATGAGACTACAAGAATTAGACTTATACTGACCTAAGGTGGTGTATATGATAGCTGTTGCAACTTTTACAGATCCTCGACCAACTGCTCTTTCAGAAGAACGTGAAAGGGCTTTGATGGAAAAGCACAAAGCTTTGATTGAAGCTTTGAAAGAATTTGAGGTTTTAGATATTAATGCAGAGCTAGGGAAATACGAGGCACTTAAAAAAGGAGAGAATTTTGGAATTGACGATAAGGAGGAAGTTCTTGAGGCAGCAAAAATAATAAGCTCAAAAGATGTGAGTGGAATAATTCTAGGCTTGTGGCACTGGACCGAGAGTAATCTCATAACCCTTTTGGCTAAAGAGACGAACAAGCCTTTGCTTTTATATGCAGATGACGATCCAGCATGGGCTGGAACGACTTGCATAACCTCTGTTGGAGCCTCGCTCTGGGAAAGTGCTGTAAACTACTATGCTCTTCATCACACGAGACTGAAAGGCGATGTTGAAAAAGTCAAGGCATGGGTTAAAGCAGTTGAGGCAGTATCAAAGCTCTCCAAAAAGTCCCTCCTCATCTGGGGTGCTCCTTATACATTGGGAATGGAACACTTAATGGACGATTTGCCGAGACTAAAGCGCTTTATCGGAGATTTCTTGATGTTTGATCAGTACTTAATTGTCAGAAAAGCCGATGAGATGCTAAGCGATGAGAAACTTAGGATTAAAGTAGAGGAATTCTACGACTGGCTCACTTCAAAAGCTAAAGTAAAGTTTGACAACGTTATGTTGACCCCAGAAGCTCTGAGGAGGCAGATAGCTATCTATCTGGCAGCAAAAGACATTTGGGAACAATATAAAAATGAGGTTGCGGGAGTTTCAATTAAATGTCAGCCAGAGCTGAGTGAGATTTATGGAGTTACTGCATGTTTAATCCCAGCGCTGTTTCCATTCAACTTAGATGCAAAAGGAGAGAAGCCAATAATTCCGGCCACTTGTGAAGGAGACATTAAGGGAACTATAAGCTCAATTCTGCTGTTCTACTTGAGCAGAAAGCCGCCTCTTTTTGGGGACATAAAGTATGTGGACGATGAGCTCGTTCTTATAGCAAACTGTGGAGCCTCTTCGCTTTATTATGCAAAGCTAAGCGAAAATCCAGAGGAAAATCTAAATGCAACGACAATACAAGGACAGTGCCAGGGAAAGAGCGGAGGTGCGTTGACATACAGAACTCCAAAGACAACTCTTACGATTGCAAGGCTTGTTAGGATTGATGGAGAATATTACCTGCTTTACTTCTTAGGTGAAGGGATCGAAATAACTGAAGAAATTGAGAAAAAGCTTAAATGGGGCAAGCAGTGGCCTCATACAGCTGTGAAAAACCCTCTTGACAAGGAGAAATTCATTGCAGTTATAGGTGCAAATCACCTCTCTGCTGTTCCGGGGGACTACACTACTGAGCTTAGATTCATAGCTAAGCTTTGGGGAATCAAAGCTGTTAACTTAGCAGACGAGAAAGATGTCAAAGAGCTTTTGGAAAAGGTATGATTTTTATATCCCCTTTCTTAATTTATTCTGATGAGCCATGTATAAGGGGTTGGCTATAATTTTTGGCTTTCTCTTTTTAGGCGAAGCTCTGGTTAGAATGTTGGGTCTTCCGATTCCTGGCAATGTTGTAGGGATGATTCTCCTAACTTTAGCGTTGGTTTTCAACGTTGTTAAGCTTGAAGATGTTGAGAAAGAGGCGGAGCTGTTAGTGAGGAACATGAGCGTAATGTTCATTCCTCCTGGAGTCGGTATAGTTTTGTATTGGGGCTTAATCAAAAGCCAGGCAATGCCAATTTTTGTAGCTTTAATAGTGAGCTTCTTCGTAACAATGGTTCTGACAGCTAAGTTTGTTGAATTCTTAAGGAGGGGAAGAGGATGAACAGCTTTGGCGTCTTTTTAACCTTGGCCTTATTCTACCTGTTCTCAAAGCTCTATCAGAAAAAGAGGGCTTTCTACTTGAATCCTGTTCTTCTCTCAATACTCTCAATTGCCATAATTTTAAGGACTTTTAACATAAGCTATCAGACTTACATGGAAAGCGCACAAATACTGAGTTTCCTTCTTGGCCCAGCGGTTGTTAGCTTAGCTATTCCCTTATACAAACAACGGGAGGTTATTAAGACCTATTCAAAGGAAATTGTTCTAGGGATATCATTTGGGGGAACTCTGGCAATTTTGAGCGCATTTTATGTTGCAAAGCTTTTAGGGGCGGAAAAAATAGTTCTGCTTAGCATTGCTCCTAAGAGCATAACCACAGCAATAGCAATTGGGGTTAGTGAGAAAATAGGAGGTATACCAGCTTTAACAGCTGTTCTCGTTATTTTAACTGGAATAATGGGGAATGCCATTGGTGTTGAGGTGTTGAATCTTGCCAGAATTAAAGATAAAGTTGCTAGAGGGTTGGCCATGGGGGTTACTTCTCATGGCTTGGGAACTGCTAGGATAATTCTCGATGATGAGCTTGCAGGAGCAGTCAGCGGATTGGCAATGGCATTAAATGGGATTTTCACTTCTATTGTTCTTCCTTATCTCATCAATATCCTCAAGTAAGCACTCGCTTATTTTAAGTCTATCCTGGGCATCTAGGAAAAGTGTGAAGTCTCTCTTTGCGACTCTGTCATCTAAAGGGGCATGCTCAACAAGAAAAGCTATTATCTCGGCTGTGCTATAAGGGACTTTGATTTTAAGTTCATCAGCTTTTTTGAATAGTTTGTCCGGGATTGTGAAGATGTCTTCGCCTTTTTTCACTTCAATGCTAATCTTTGAATTTATTTGTTCCCAAATGAGAAGAGTGTTTTTGGCTTTTTCAATCTTTTCTAGGGCTCTATGCTCAAGAATACTTACATTGGCCCTACTTGTGCCTAAAAGCTCGGCTATTTCACTCTGCTTTAATCCTTTAGCTCTGAGCTGCAATATTCTAATCTGTTGTTCAGTGAGGAAGCTCTTCATTTTTAAACACCTTAATTTAACATTATATTAACTATTAAAAATTTTTTGGATATGCTCAAAATATTTATATCCCTCTATCAATATAGTTTAAAAGGGGAATCCCTCTATGAACAAAGCAAGAAACCCCATATTCTTTATCGTTATTTTGATAATCCTAATTTTGAATTTAGGATGTATTAACATGCGATCTTCTCAATCTACGCCCTCACTAACAAATACTATTTCACACCATACAATGGTAAAAAATGTTGGGCCTCATATAAGTGATTTCAATGTTATGGCAGAATACGATGAGGAGGGCAATGTTTTAATAATACTTGTAGAAGTGAGAAATGAAACCAACTATTTAAGGGTCGATGGAGTATTAAACTTAAGAATCGTTGACAAATTTGGGGTGCCAATATACAATGGAACAATTAAAATTAAAAAAACAGACTTCAGAGTATATGAAATCAACAACACAACGGCTTACAGGGCTCAATACATAATAGAGAGTTCAAAATTTGAGAAGGGGTTATCTAATGTGGGACGTGTTTATGCTGTTTTGGAAGTTGGTAATCAAAGCTTAGAGAGAACATTTCTTTCATATAAACTACCAGAAATGAACAGAGAAAAGAAAAGAGTATACCTTGAGAAAATTTATCTTAGAAATGCTTACCAATCAAACACAACTCAAATTATTGAAAATCTAACAGTGAAAGTAATTCGGTACGGAATTTATATTAATCCAGACGATTTAAGGAAGTATTTGAGGTTTGATGTAGTCCTTAGGAACAATAGAAAAAATGAAGTTAAAATTATTGGAGAGAGAGCAGTGTTATTTGTTAATAGCTACCCAGTTGAGGGATACAGCATTGGATGTGAATATCCTTTAAGGCTCAAGCCAAACAGTTCAATAACAAAAAGCATTTTCTTTCCCTTAGAGTTTGTGGACACTAGTACTGGAGAAATTTTCCTTAAACTAGAGGAAATAGAGGAGTCCCCTGAAAAATTGCTAAATGTTAGACTGCCAAAACTTAACCGTGCTATCACTTATATCCCAATTAATATTACAAAAAATGCAGAAAAGTTTTCTATTACAATAACAATTGAGAAGTACGCGTCGTTTGTCTATGAAACACTCGAAGGTTCCGATAAGGGTGTACAAGTTGTTCTAAAACTGAAAAATACAGGAGCTAATGAAATCATAATAGATCCACAAAGTATTGAATTAATAGTTAATGGAACAAGTTTTGCACCAATCCAAACAGAGGATATATTCATTAGACTAATGCCGAACTCAGAAAAAGAGACATGGTTGCTTTATCCATATGCAGAGGGAAAAGGGGTACTAAAACTTCATTTAATTGACTGGAATAGGGAGGAATTCCTTGAATTTCCTCTTGGAACAATTGAAAAGCCAAATGTCACCAAAGTTGTTATGAACAAAACAATGGTGGTATATCCCTTTGTCATCAAGCTGTTAGAAATTGAAAAGCTCCCGTATCTTGAAATAGACAAAATGGAAACAATGGTAAGGATTAAGGTTGAAATTAAAAACATTGGAGAAATTGAACACATAGCTGGATTTGAAAGGTGGGCACTAGCAACCCAAGAACGAATAGCTTATATAAATCCCGTCTTAAGTCAGATCGGAGAAGTTATCATCTTACCCGGGGCATCTACAATAGGTATGGTCGCTTTTACTGGTGTTCCAGATGTGGAAGAATATAAGTTGAAAATACCAATCCCAAGATGTCAAAAGACTGTGGTATTTAAGTTGAATTTAACTGTACACTCGAAATCTTGAAGAGGATGCAACTGCTCGGTATACACAGCGTGTAGATAGATACGCGAACTTGAGAACTCTGTGAAAAAATACATAAAACCTGGTTATTTCCAAAATAAAGAAAGAATTATTTGCGTGCATACTTGTAGAACATTTCAAAAAACTCAAAGACGTTGTTCGAGCTTTGAATAATTTTGTCTAAATCCTGTCTCAATTGATTGTTCCTATATATATCTAATATATTATCGACAATGTGTGTCAATATGCGTTTAAACTCGTCTTTATCCTTTTCGTTGTGCACTGCATATGTTCTAAATTCTGTTACTTTGTAATAATCTACCGCAACAAACACATTGAATATGTCTTTATCCTTCAGAGACTCTGTTGTTGCTTGGAACTGAAATGCTACATTATTTGCAATTGTACGCAACACATTGTCACAATTAATAAAACTGAATTCACAATGTTTATGTGAATATTCTATAAACTCATCAAACAATTTTTTAACATCCAAGTTTGTCTTTAACATCAGGTCTATTATGTCTTTTGTTGTTTTGGCGAAACCTTTTTTAAACAGTGAATGTACAAAAAGTGGGTGGTATGCCTCTAATAGTGCATTTTCTTCGCCTACACGTGTTATTTTGAAAATGATTGCTTCGTTCTCATCTTGTGCACCAAGAACAACTTTAATATCGTGAAGATAGGCAACAAAAGCATCATCAACGCATTTTGTCGTATCACATGTTCTAAAAGCAGTGTCTATAAAATTACGCACTGCTTTGAGACTTTTTTTTTTGATTAAGGCCTTTTCTTCGAATAAATTCACGTGATACCACCATAGTACATATGATACGATAACAAATTAAATGTTTTGTTTCCAAATTAAGGAAAGGAGTTTTTATAATCTTTGAAAATTAGTTCCTTTTGAGTGAGTTCCTAGAACGTGCTGCCGCGTTTTGGTTAAAACATGAGCAAGAATTTTAAAAGAGTTTTTGGTGGTCCCGCGGCCCGGATTTGAACCGGGGACCTGCGGATCTACAGTCCGCCGCCACTCCCAGGCTAGGCTACCGCGGGACCCTACAGCCCAGCCCTTCGTTATGTAGTCCATGTAGTGGATTTATAAATTTTTCCCTAAAGAAATTGGAAAAAGACAAGAATTAGTCTTTCTCAACTTTTACTCTAAGTTCCTCTGCAAACCAGTTGACACGTTGTGGGAATGGAATCTCAATTCCTTCCTTATCGAGAGCTTCCTTAAGCTTCTGTAAGATTGTACTTCTTACGTCAAACCACTTCTCACTTGGGGCCCATGCTTTGACATATATATTGACACTGCTTTCTGCGAGTTCATTAACGTATACCATTGGCTCCGGTTCTGCCAAAACGAGAGGCATCTCTTCCAACGTTTTCTTTATAACCTCAATGGCTCTGCTTATGTCTTCTTTGTATGCTATTCCTATCAGTACATCAACTCTCCTTGCTGGATATTTCTGAAGATTTCTTATCTCACTGTTGAACACTTTTTCATTTGGGATTCTAACTAAAGTTCCGTCCCAAGTCCTTATCCTCGTAGAGAGAATTCTTATGTCATTGACAATCCCAGAATAGCCAGCAACTTCAACAGGGTCGCCAATTTTAAGTGGCTTGTCAAAATACATAAATATGCCGGAGATAAAGTTTGCTATTACAGTTTGAGCAGAAAAACCTAAGACTATACCAGTTATTCCACCTGCAACTACTAGTGTTGTAAGTTTTCCAGTGAAACCGGCTATGTTAAGTGCTATTAAGAATGCAATGGTAAGGAGAGAATAATAGAATAGCTTAGCTTTCAGTTGCATTTCTGGTAGATTGCCTTTTTTTGCTCCACTCATTAAAAGATAATCCTTCGATTTCTTTGCAATGAGATATGAGAAGTAAAACACAAGAAAAGCCGTTATTATGTTACTTAGTGTTGTCCCGGCTATTCTAATAGACAAAATGCCCAGTGTATCAAGGGAGTATATCATAGCAATTACGATGACTAGCTTTTGTACCGTGTTAGCGGTGTCCTCATTAATTATCCACACATATTTCGTTGTTCTTGAAAGCTCGATAATCCATTTTTTGAGAAGGTTTGCTAATACTAAGCCAATAATGGCAATAGCTATGGCTTTTCCAACTGAGAGCATGGTTATATTGGCCAACGGCATTGAGGAGAGCAGTGCAGTTGTATTTAGTGGAATCTCCATCTTTACCACCTCATCAAGAAGTTGGGTAACGACAGTGCCTCTCTAGTGGGGGTTAATCCCTCCTTTGGGGGTTTTCCAGTATTGTTGACTTCGGGAGTGTGGTTTTTTGTAGTAATTATTAGGAGGGGATAATAGGCTTTATCACTTGTGTAGAACAATACACTGTCTTTTATCGGAAAGACTATCCTGTCGAGCATTTTCCATTCTTTAGAGGGATTACTAATAATTATCTTGGCTACCCCAATTGAATCAGGTTCTTTTATGTAAAAGTCACTCTTATGGTATCTTGTAATAACACCAACATCCATCGTTCCGTAAAGGGCATATTTCTCTTTTCCAAGCAGAAAGTGGTCTATTGTGAGATTCCCAACTTTTACATCAACTTCTATTGGTGCTTCGATATATCCAGAAATTGCATCCTTTGGGGGGACAGCAATTGGTTCGTTCAGCTTAACCATTAGAAGCCTAACTCCATAACCAACGGCTGGGGAGGGTAGAATTTTAAGTCTATCAGCTTTTTTTATTATTCGTCTAACCTCATCTCTCCGGTAAACAACAATTTCGTCAGTTTCTTCGGTGAGATGAATTTTTTTGTCCCAAACTTTGATGAACTTTGTTCTCAGCTCAT
The DNA here is from genome assembly GCF_000517445.1 of Thermococcus paralvinellae. Taxonomy (NCBI): domain Archaea; kingdom Methanobacteriati; phylum Methanobacteriota; class Thermococci; order Thermococcales; family Thermococcaceae; genus Thermococcus; species Thermococcus paralvinellae. The sequence continues at coordinate 1,857,576 of NZ_CP006965.1, forward strand.
ATTCTCCAAACATAAAGAAAAATAGGAGTTGGAAGATTTAAATTTTGCTAAGTGTTTTTAAGGAGTTAAAAATGTTTAAATGAGAAAGCTAGAAACAAAATGATGGGTGGCTGAAAAATGTATGAAAGGGATAAGCTCTTAAGCGAGATTAAGTTTCTCATGGAAAATGACTACTTGTTTGAAATGTTTAAACGAACTTTTGAAAAGTATGAATACTACTTTAATACCACAAACTACATTGTCCTAAATGTTTATCAGTTTAATGATCATGGAAGTATTCATGTCCTTTTGACGACTAGAAGAGCATTGGAAATCCTAAGAATTCTCAAAAAATTTGGTATTCAAACAACAGCAGAAAAACTTGGCAAGCCTTTTGAGTGGAGCAAATTCATAGTTGCATTTGGTGCTTTGTTCCATGATATTGGAAACATGATTCACCGCGAGAACCACTACCTTTTCAGCACGATTTTAGCAGAACCAATCATAGATGAACTTGCCAAGGAGTTTGAGAAGACGGACTGGCTGCTTTTGAAGGCACTGACTCTTAATGCAATATATACCCATGATGAAGCAACGCAGTGCACAACAATTGAAGGTAGTTGTGTTACAGTTGCTGATGGCTGCGACATGGAACAGGGACGTTCAAGACTTGTTCACAAGAAAGACAAGGTTGACATTCATTCAGTTTCAGCACTTGCAATTGAGAAGGTTGAAATAAGCGAAGGAGACAGCAGAACACCAATAATCATAGATGTCAAAATGAAGCACCTATCTGGAATCTTTCAGGTTGACGAAATCCTGACTAAAAAAGTTAGGAACTCTTTGTTGAATGGAAAAGTTAAGATTAGGATTCATGCAGAAAACCAATTGCTGGAGAAGGTGGTTTAATGCTTTCTCCTCTTTTTGAGGCGTATTTGGATTTGAAGTATTTGCTCAATAGAGGATATAAGAAAAACGTTGCATTGAATTTTGTAGCTAATCACTACAAGCTGAAAAAGGAGGATAGGTATCTCTTAACTAGATGTGTGTTTAGTGATAAAGAAATAAAAGCCAGAGAAAAGAAGAGAAAGCCAATTGATTTTATACGAAATAAAGTCCTAGCTGTTGATGGGTTTAATGTTCTAATAACTTTGGAATCGGTTCTTGAAGGAAAAGCTATACTTTGCGAGGATGGTCTTGTTAGAGATTTAAAGTATCAAAGGGGATATAGGCTTAGTGAAAAAACTAAAGAGATGTTATTTTTCCTCTTGGAGTTTTTATCTAAGTTTAACCCAAAAGAAGTCATCCTTCTCTATGATAAGCCTATCAGCAAAAGTGGAGAAATTGCAAAGCTCACAAATGAAATTATGAAAAAAGTTGGTCTTTCTGGAACAGCAGAAGCCACAACTTCTGTGGATTTTGAACTTAAGAAATTTCAAATTGTTGCAACTTCGGATTTGGCTGTTGTTGATAAGGTAAAATATGTTGTGGATATACCACAGGAATTCTCAAAGAGTAAGGGAATTAAAATAAAAGAGCTCGAAGAAATTTTAAGAGCGGGAATAGAGATTTATTAACTCTCTTCTAAATCTCTCCTGTATTCATAGACGATTCCATCATCTACAATTGCATAGACGTCATTATCCCCTTCTTGATAATGCATTATTGGCTTATCAATCAAGTCAAATGTCTTTCTCAGGTCTTCTTCTGTAGCAAGTGTGATTTTCTTATCTACTTTATTTGGAATTCCTTTAATTATGTATCTCTTTAGGTCTTCGAGTCCATCTTTTGCACCATTTGCTTTTGCTGTGTACACCATTCCAAAGATTGGGAGAGCACTTAAAAGTGCTAAAATTGGGAATGCTTTCTTCGCTGTGCTGACACTAGTTGGTTTTCCGAGAACACTCAAGAAGTTTGTCTTAACTTCCCTGTCAACTAAGTTTTTCTTAGTTTTGACTTCCTCATTTGTGAAATATATGAGCCCGTTTCCTGAATCTATGACCATGTTAATGGTTTGCTCAAATTTTTCATTAACCTCCTTTCCGTTAACTTTTCCTTTGGCTGAAACTTGGACTATAATTTTTATGTCTCTTGAAAGTCTTTTAATGCCAAGACCCTCCGTAACTTCTGTTGTTCTCTTATTTATCTCATTTAGATCAAAGCTTATTGCCTCTACTATCATTCCATTTTCAAGATCTCCGCTTCTTTCTACGAGCTTTTCTTCCCAAAATATTATCTTTTCTTTGCCTTTTGATGTGTAATATGTTGTCACTATGGTGAGCTTGTATTTTCCAGTTATTTCCTCTCCAGGAGTGAGAGTGTAAACGTAAACTCCTGCTATTGACTCAGTTATGTCTTTTGGATAGTACTCCATGCTCTTTACGTTCCCATAAAGGGATACATTAGAAAAGAATGCTTTGTGCTGAAAAACACCTTTCTGCATATAGCTTCCCACATTCTTAGTGGTTCTTGTTACAGACTCTTTTTGAAAAGCTAGTACACTATAAGTTGAGAATAACAAAAAGAATATGAGTAGCATTCCAAATGTTATCTTGCGTTTCTTCGTCTTTATTTTTTTCAAATTAGTTTTCATCAACTTTAATACCTCCAATTTTGTTATCTATAATAATGAAAAATGTCAGCTCTATGGGCAGGGACAGCAGTGATCACAGTTGTCTATAGCTTCAACCTCTATCGAATCTGTTTCTATCTCATAACCCACAATCCAAGCACCATCATTGAGTGCATACGTTCCTTCACTTGTGAACTCTTGGTGTCCCGCAGGGTTAACTCTTGTATAAATTGTTATGTCCATATGTTCGCTTTCACCTTTTCCAACAGTTACTACCCATTCCATATGGGTGGAGCCCATATTCCCTCCTCCTTGTTTCACAAAGGTATAGCCTCCGTCTGTTGCTGAAGTTTGGCTTAGGTCAACTTCAAATTCTGCTGGAATGACGTCTTTAATTGTAAATTCTTCCTCTGGGCCGTAGTTGGTTATTTCTATCCTTATGGTCCAGCTTTGGTTTGTTTTTATTGGCACAGTTGTGTTTCCACTTATGAGAATTTTTGTTAGCTCTACTTGAGGCTCAATTACATTAATTTTCAGTGGACAGACACTTATCTCGGCATCTCCTCTATCCCACTCCGCATAAAGCATGATTGGAACTTCGTAGCTCCCTACTGGGGCATCACCGGCTGCACTTACATTTCCTTCAAAGGAGTATTCCTCTAGGTCAAACAGAATAACCCATCCACTTTCAAGGTCTACATTTACTCCAGAAGGTAAGCTTGAGTAGTCTCCTTCAATTCGTGCTTCTAACGTTTCTCCAAGCTGGTTTTTTATTGTTAGAGCATTAAATGTCAGAGACCTTCCCTGCTCTACTGTAACAACTGCAGAATAACCACTCTGAGTACACTGGTAACTTATGTATGATTTATTGCCTTGGACTATATCAACCCAAACTTTTCTTTCACTTTCATATTCTCTGAAATTCCCGCTAGAGCCAATGAGTATCATAGAACTCGCTAGCAAGATTAAAAACACTGCACTCCATTTCATAATCCAACACTCTCCCTGAGTTTATTAAAAATCCTTGAGCGATGAAGTCTATATCTGACTATGTCTTCGTTTCCAGTTCCTACTGCAAAGTAGAGGAGAGCCAAGAAGAATGATGCTTCTGCGAGATATGCAACAAATGGTAGATAAGGACTTACACGATAAAGTTTTGTTAGAGTTCCTTCAGGTAAAATTGGCAGATATGCATAGATGTTAATTTTCTCTCCATAGACTCTTGTATCTTCCGGAACACTTACCCGAACTTTTATCTTTTCTTTATTGTTTCCAGGTATCTTAAACGATTTTTCACCTAAAATTTCAACCCTATCCCCTTGGGCCTCAACGAAGTATAAGAATGGGTAAATGGCATTATTTTCTAATGTCAGCTCTTTTTCAAAAGTTGAGCCTGGCAAATACCATCCTTCTCTCTGACCACTGGCGAGGGTTGAGGAATAGCTGAAAGTTAAAGTTCCCCATGAGAGCATCATCGAGAGGATTAAAACTGCCACTATTAGGGAGGCAGTTACTGCATAAAGTGTTTTAAATTTCACTCTTATGTACTTCCTTTTACCCTTCTTTTTTCTCTCCTTTCCACTGGTTGTCAAGAGGATTGCTCCAAGAACTAAAAACACTATTGCAATATACAGGTTTGAGCTTTTTTTAGAGAGATCTTTTATATAATCTCCTGCTCTTGGTATCTTTAAAGGTTCTCCCCCAATTGTCACAACCTCGCCTATCACTGCATCTTGTGCTATCTTTGGGTTTTTGTCTTCTTGCTGATCCGTTGCAACATTATTGTCACCTTTTGTTATGTATCCCTCGTAATCTTTTGCATAGACCCTATGAACTGTCCATTCATTATTCATTTTAAAAACAATAATATCATTGACATCGCCTTTTGAGAATGGATTTATGAAAAACAAATCTCCTTTCTCCAATGTAGGCGTCATGCTATCCGAGTAAGCATAGGATATAAGGATTGGTCTATCAAGAACAAATCCAGCTATTGATGTGATCAGGAATAGACCAACAACAAATGTAAAAAGAAGCTCTAGAAATTTCATCCGCACGCACCTTCATAAGCTTGTATTTTAAAGCTTCCAGAAACTTCACCAAGGGTATAATTTGTGGTGTTAATATAGATACCAACATTCACTGACTCATATTCACCCAGTGTAAAGCTAATACTATCCTCGGGTGTCATGTTTGAGTAGTAAAATCTTAAGCCATCCATTTGTGAAGTAATAATTACGCAAATAACTGATGTTCCTGTTTGGGTTACATTGTTCTCTACTCTCATAACGTCATCAAACTTGTAAATTGCATCTCTCGACAACCCCTCTCCGTATCCGGGGTAAAATGGATTATCCTCACTAATATCAATTGTCAAATTTCCTCCATGATAGAGAAAAGCATACGGTGGGAGTGGTGTCTCAATAGTAAATGCACCATTACCATCTTCAAGAGCATAAGAAATAGGTACTGGTTTGTTAATGCTAATTGAGAAGAACAATACGAAAATTACTGCTACAGATAATATTATCTCCTTATTGATCACTTTTATCGCCTCACAAATAAAAACTAAAATATCTGAGAGCAAATGCTCTCAATAAACTAGATTCATCATCACGGGCATGCGCCTGCAATTGCATGTATCTGAAGTTGTGTTTGATAGGTTCCTAGTGCCATGTTTGTGTTGTCGAATATAAACCCAATTGGGACTGGGCTTCCATGGTATACTGTAAATGTTATTGAAGCAGCTGGACCTGCACTTGGGCTACTATAGTCGCCTGCGAATACTTCAACATCGTACGAACCTGAAACGCTGAGGGTTACACAAATTGGGTAGTCAGTTTGATTGTTTTCCCAAAGATCGTTGCTAACATTAAACATTTCTTCAAAAACATAGGTTGTGTTCGGGCTGAGTCCAAGTCCACCCCAAGCTGGCCTGTTTGGGTTATATTCGCTGATATCAATGTACAATTTTCCATTGCTTAAGCGTGCATATGGTTGTACTGGTGTCAAATCAATTAGCTCATTGTCATCTGCAACAATAGCAACTGTGATGTCTCTGTCTGCTTCATAATACCTAAAGTTGGCTCCAGCGCCAACCGCCAACATCATCCCTACTAAAAGTAGGGCCAAACCAATAAGTTTATTCATTTTTTATACCTCCTTACTCACTGTCCGCACTTGCCAACCAAAGCAGCTGGCTCTGTCCCAAGTCTGTAGGCTTTTATTCCCATAGCAACGTTCCATATGTCTCCTGGACTATCGCCATCTGCACTCAAGTCAAGACCAATCTTAACTGTATCTCCTGGTGTAACTACGAAACAAACATCCTCATCTGCTGTATCTGATGAACTAGCTATGGCTCCAGTTGCTACTTCATATACATCTCCCTCATGTCCGTAGAACTCTACGTTAGTGCTGTTTGAGGTTATCCTAACAACTATAGTCATGTTCTCCCAAAGGTCGTTGCTAACTTCAAAGACTTCATCAAAATTGTATTCACTTGATGGGCTTATTCCGTTTCCATATCCTGGATAGTTTGGGTTATTGACTGAGAAGTCAATTACTAGAACACCGGTTACGTCGTCTATGTATGCATAGGGTTGTATTGGTGTTAAATCAATTAGCTCATTGTCGTCCGGAACAATATGCCAGTGGACGCTTCTGCTTGCATTGTAATCACTAAAATTGGCTCCTGCACCAAGCACGAGACCAAAGGCCACTAAAAGGCCGAAAATTCCAAGTGCTAACTTTTTCACTTTTTTCATCTCCTTATTTTTCGGAGCCCCCTTGAATAGGGACTTCAAAGGAAATCTTTGCAACTGATGTATATAGGTAATTAGAAAATTCGAAAGGGTAATCGGTAATTACCTCTCTCCTTTTATGATTTTTCTTTCTTTCATCCTTTGAACTATGGATAAAGCCAAAAAGGCGCTTGAAATCACAAAACCCTCCCAGCTTTGTGCTATGTAACTCAATATCACTGAGCTAAGAGCAAGTATGGTATAAACAGTGGCCCATCTCACATCATTTTTATTTACAATCTCCATGTAGACATCAACGTTTTCAGGAATTCGGATGAGTTTAATGGTTCCATGCTTAAATTCTATTATTCCCTCCCTTTCCATCTTTGGAATGTGAGTTTGTATCAGGCTTACATAAACGCTTTTTCTGTGTTTCCTGTCAGTATTCCCTTCTTTTTCTGCAATGTATCTAACTAAATCTCTGAGATCAGCTTCTCCATTTGATTTCTGTAAGAACTCTATGACACACATTCTCCTATCGTTCCCCAAGATCATGGCTGAGGTAGTCATTTATCTCGCCTCAAACGGTAATGTCGCCGATGATTGGTGTTGATATAGTACACCTCTATTATGTTTTCTTTGATAAGGCTTCTAAGTACGCTTTCAACTTTTTGTCTCGTACACTCAATCCCTCTCTCGTTAAGCTTCCTAGTAAGAATAGCAACAGTTGAATAACCTTCTCTACGTAGAATATCAATGATATTCTCTCTAAGTTTCTGCTTCATACTACTCACCTTACGGTATTGTCGTATGCTTATACTATAAATACTTTCCTAAAAAGTCTGATTTTTAGAAAATTGTAAATTTTAGAGCATATAACTCTCAAAAAAAGAAAATTTGCTTTTTATTATTATTTAATCTTTCGCTTTTGAAATGGAGTAATTTGAAAAGTTTTTTAATTTTTGGAAAATTTACAATTAGTTTCATGAAAACAACAACTTGATTACTTGAAATCCAGCAATAAGAAAATTTTAAATCTGGAGCCCGGGGGTTTGGTAGCCCCGCGGGGATTCGAACCCCGGTCGCGGGATCCAGAGTCCCGCATGCTTGGCCGCTACACCACGGGGCTATGCCCATGAACATTCACACGATGAAGGTTTTTAAATTTTACTCCTTTTCTCTCTTTAGGTTTTTTCATGCTCCCAATACTCTCTCTGCATCTATGCAAAAGCAAAAATTTATATTTTTCTTCCGTGTAATCATTACCGGGGATTTCAATGGACTTTGCCCTCTTTATGGAAAGATATGGATACAAAATTCTGTTGCTGATTGTTAGCGCAGCTGTACTTGCAGTCATTCTCACGCCTTTTGTGATGACTTTCTGGGCCTTCAGCAGTAGCGGCATTGTGGCCGCGGTTATCGCGGTAATAGTGTTCGCAATAGGCATAGCATTAATGGTCGTCCCGAAATTCTCGAATTTTGCTGACAAGATAAGGCAGACTCACATCATTGAAGACTGGAACGAGAAAAAGTGAGTCTCTACAAGAAATAAGAAAGCAAATTTTACACTAATGAACAATTTTCGCTGATGCAAGGTTTAGCCAAGCAAACTGTTTGTTAGAAAAGTTTGTTGGCGGGCCGGGCGGGATTCGAACCCGCGACCACCGGGTTAAAAGCCCGGTGCTCTGACCAGGCTGAGCTACCGGCCCTCGCTTAGGGATAAGCCAATGTCATTTTATAAGCTTTACTATTGTTTAGTCCCAATAACAGTTGACCAACAGGAAGACTATTGTTCAATTTTGCACTCTTTCAAAGCTTTGATGCAGAAAAGTTTGTTTGGCGCCCGGGTCGGGATTTGAACCCGAGTCGCGGGAGTGACAGTCCCGCATGATGGGCCGGGCTACACCACCCGGGCGCTTTGAGTGGCCGGCGGCGTCCCCGGTTTCCCGCCCCCTCTCGGAGGGCAGTACACCCGGGATCGCTGGCGGGCTTAACTTCCGGGGTCGAAACGAGACCGGGTGTAACCCCGCCGCTATGGCCGCCGTACCGATACATACTCACCGTTAGTTGATTTATAAAGTTTGCGGTGTTGAAAAAGATTAATAATGCTGAACTCCTAAAACTTCAAAGGTGGTGATAATGGGATTAATTGAGGATAAGGCTTTAGTTGAGGCGGCTCTTTTCGTTGCCGGGAGGCCTTTGAGCATAAAAGAACTCTCAAAAGCGCTTGGAATAAGGTCTCTTGATTATCTAGAAAAACTGATTGAGTTAATTGCTGCGGAGTATGCTGAGAGAAAAAGTGCAATCGAAGTTGTTAGGGTTTTGGGAGATAAATATGTTATGCAGGTTAAGCAGGAGTACTCTCAGAGGGTAATTCACCTGATGCCAAAGCCTGACTTAAGGACTGGTGAGCTAAAAACCCTTGCATTAATTGCATATCTCCAGCCAATAGAGCAGAGCAAGATAATAAAACTCAGGGGAAGTCAAGCATATGAACACATCAAGCGTCTCCTTCAAATGGGGTTAATTTATGCTGAACCCTATGAAAGGACTAAGCTTCTAGGAACAACTCAAAAGTTTGCTGAGCTTTATGGATTTCCAGAAAATGACCCACTGCTAATTAAAGAGGCATTCAAAAAGGTTGTTCATGCTGAATATGCCGATTTAATCGAAAAACTTGAGAAAACTGAAAAAGGTGAAAAAGAGGCTGAGTAATTTCTTGGAGCTTTAGTTTTCTAATTTCTAAGCAAAAAAGAAAATTCGTGGTTATTTTGTAAAATTTGGAGCTTCAAAAAGTTTAAATACTTGAATTGAAAATTACTATCTAGGTGAGTGTATATGACCGTGTTGACCAAGGAACAGATTGTTGAGCTTATCCGAAAACAAAAAGGACTCAACTTAGATGAAATCGAGGAAAAAATTGCTGAAATAGTTCAAAGAGATAAAATCTCAGAGCATGCTGCTGCTCTATTACTCGCTGAGCAGCTAGGAGTTAACTTGGAAGAGACAGTTTCTCTGATGTACATCGCTGATTTAGTTCCAGGCATGAGGGATGTGAACATAGTCGGCAGGATTATGCGCAAGTATGGAGTCAGAGAGTACATTAAGAAAGATGGAAGCAGGGGGCAAGTTGCAAGCCTCTTAATTTATGATAGCACTGGAAGAGCTAGAGTAGTTCTCTGGGATGGGAAAGTTTCCGAATACTATAATAAGCTTCAGATTGGGGACATAATAAAGGTAATTGATGCAAATGTCAGAGAAAGCTTGGCGGGACTTCCAGAGCTTCATGTGAACTTCAGGAGCAGAATAATTGTGAATCCAGAAGACCCAAGAGTAGAAGAGATACCTCCGCTTGAAGAAGTTAGGACATATTCATATTCAAGAAGGAAAATTGCAGATATTATGGGTGGGGAAAAGTTTGTTGAGCTCAGAGGAACAATTGCAAAGCTTTACAGAGTTATAGTTTACAATGCATGTCCAGAGTGTAAGAGGAAAGTTGACTATGATCCAGGAATGGAAGTGTGGATTTGTCCGGAGCATGGGGAGGTAACACCGCTAAAAATGACAGTAATTGACTTTGGAATTGATGACTCAACAGGCTATATCAGGGTTACACTGTTTGGTGAAGACGCTGCTGAGCTTTTGGGGGTTGATCCAGAGGAAATAAGCGAAAAGCTAAAAGAGCTGACAGAGATGGGAATGACAATCAAGGAAGCTGGAAGAAAATTAGCCGAGGAAGAGTTCTATCCACTACTTGGAAGGGAAATAATCGTTAGAGGAAACGTTGTCGAAGACAGATTCTTAGGACTTCTCCTCAAAGCGTCTTCATGGGAGGATGTGGATTATAAAGGAGAGATTGAGAGAGTTAGGAGAGAGCTCAAAGGCATTCTTAAGGAGGTGTTCTGATGGAAGAGCTTCAACCACAAATTAGACGTAGAAAACCAGCTGTGGAGAGAAAAATCGGTGAGATAACTGAAGAAGATACAAGGGTTGCATTAATTGGAAAGGTAGTCAAAGTGGATAAGCTTGACTATTTATTCTGGCTGGATGATGGAACTGGTGTTGCTGTAATCGAGACAGAGGAAAATGTCCTTCCAAAAGTTGGAGAGACTGTTAGAGTAATAGGCAGAATAATCAGAAATGAGGGAATGCACATTTATGCCGAGGTTGTTCAAGACTTTGGTGACGCAGATTTGGAAGCTTTAGAAGAAATTCAAGAGCTTGAGAAAAAAGTTTTGCCAAAAATTGAAAATGCCTTGGCGTGGTGGTCAGAATGAAGAAGCGCTTACCCGCTACAAGAGTTTATATTAAAGACATCCTTGAGGGATTCTATGTCAAAAGCGAGGGTGACTTTGAGCCCAATTATCTAATCACAAAAGATGCGAGAAAAGTTTACAGAGCTAAGATAGTTGCAACTGTTGTGAGAGACCCAGTAATAGCTGAAGATGAGACGTATGGAAAGTTTCAAGTTGATGATGGCACTGGTGTAATCTGGGTTCTGGGATTCAGGGACGATACAAAGTTTGCCAAGCTCGTTAAAAAAGGCGACTTAGTGCAGATTATTGGAAAGATTGCAGAGTGGAGAGGGGATAAGCAGATTTTGGTTGAAGGAGTTTCAAAAGTTCATCCAAACATGTGGATTCTCCACCGCTATGAGACACTGAGAGATAAGGTGGAGCACATAAAGAAGGCCAAGATTGCGTTTGAAATCTACAACACATATGGCATAACAGCAAAAGCCAAGGTAATTGCAAAGAATAAGGGGATAAGTGAAGATTTGCTTGAAACAATTGATGAGCTCTATGCAATAATGATTGAACAAAGGGCAGAGGAAGCATTGGAAGAGGAAATGTTCGAGGAAGAAGAGAAGAAAGTTGATGAAACCCTTGAAGAGGCCAAAAAGGCTATACTTGAGATATTGAGATCAAAAGGTGAAAGACCAGTTTCAAGAAAGTATATAGAGAGAAAACTGCAGGAGAAGTTTGAGCCAGATGTCATTGATGACGCTATCAGGGAACTCCTGGCAGAAGGGGAAATCTACGAACCAGAAATTGGCTATTACAAGATTCTGGCTTGATTTTATTTCCTTCTTTGTTAAAAATAGAAAAATAAGCTTAATATTGTTCTCTCATTGTCCTTATTACTGGGTCATAAATAAGTGTTGAGGTTATGCTGTCCACACTCCTAAAAAATTCTTCCTTTCCTTCTTCAAACCTCATGTTATCAACTTTGATTATTTCACACCTGCTACCAAGAATCCACTTTCCGAGGATTATTTTTTCTTTTCCATTGTATGAGGCGTCAATTCTTATGAGGCCGTATGGTACATCTGCGGTCCACCAGTTTGCTTTAAAGTCTATTTTCCATCCTAGCTTTTCTAGTTCCTTAACCATAATATCCATTGTTTCTCCGGGACCATAAGGAGTTCTAAAAGTAATAACGAGCCATAACTCATCTCTCCCAAGATTTTCCTCAAATACCTCTTGAAAAGTCATAATCTCACCCCCGTTGTGATTGAACCAAGGAGGAAGCTAAACACAGCCAGATATATCGCGGCTTTTAATTTTTTCTGGGCCTTTCCAGCTATTTCAGGTGTTGGATTCTTCAAAAGCTCAAAAACTGCGGCTAAAATTAATCCATCAACAACTATCATTGGCAGATATCCGATTCCAATTCCCACTTTTATTGGCAAAAATGATGCCATAACTGTCATTATCCCAAATAAAGACGCCAAATAAGCAGATTTCTTAATTCCCCACACAATTGGTAGAGTTTTTGCTCCTTTCGCTTTGTCTCCATCAATATCTTCGATGTCTTTCATAATTTCTCTAGAGAGGTTTACCATAAAGGCGCACAATGCTAAATATCCGGCTAGTCCAATTTTGCCTACTGCAATTGCACCATAGAGAGGTGTTGCTCCTGTTAAGCTTGCAACCATGATATTCCCAATGATCGGCAGTGGCTTGAGCTTCCACGCGTAGATAAATAAGACAGAATATGCAACTACAGCTAGCAGAAATGCATATATGTTGAGTTGATAAGCTAAAACAAGCCCCACAATAAATAAGAACACAGCGTACCAAAAGGCAGTCTTCCTCGACATTGCCCCTCTTGGCAGAGGTCTTGTTGGGCGGTTGATTTTATCAATCTCATAGTCAAAGTAATCATTTATTGTATTCCCAGCACTGCATCCTAAAAATATAACTGCAAAGATTAGAAATGCTGTTTTTAACTCTGGAAAATGTCCTAATGCTACAATTGCGCCCAGTATACCAACTAATCCAGCGACAAAACAATTATGGGGTCGTAATATTTCAATAAAGGCTTTGGGCTCCACTATACGCACCTAATATAAAGAAAATTGTGGGGTATTAAAACCTTTTCCTAGAGGCCATTTCTGTCCAATAAGCCTAGTTCTTCTCCATCTTCTCTAACCCTAATTCTCCCGAATCTAATTTCACGAACTTCCTTCATTATCTCTTCATCTAAAGGGGTTAGGATTTCAGCTTTCAGTTCTTTGAAGTTTATGAACTTGAGAATTCCTAATCCCAGGCAGAAACCTTCTTTGTCAATTAAGCCAAGAAGGATATTGCTTAACTTTTCAAAATCAAAATACTGTAGAACATTTTTATCAATCTGCCTTGGAACATTTGCAATATCAACCTTTACAACAAAGTACTTTTCTCCAATCTTTCTCCCATGGATTATTAGCCATTTAAACAGAGTTTCTAGGAGGGATTTTTCATTCTCATTGATTTCTTCACCTTGAAAGAGCTGGGTTCCACTTATGATGAACTGATTTAGGTTAATTGTATATGGCCTTGAATCTTTAAAATACTCTTTCCATTTCTCTTTTCTTATCTTCTTCCTCTCCTCTCTGCTGAATTTTCTTGCCTTTTCGCTTACTTTCAGACGGAAAATTTGGATTTTTCCTTCAAATGGCTTTAATATGGGTTCTAGCTCATCTTTTCTTTGGAGTGCAATTAACACATCAGGTTTGACAGTTTCAATCTTCATTCTCTTAAGTTCAACACCTGAGCCACTAATTAATCCTGTTGTATCTATAATGATTACATCAGACTTTTTCTCTGCTTCTTCTGTAAGTAGCTTAACTCCCGCAATCATCTCTCCAAAAAATTGATTTGGAGTTATACTACCTACAAAGTAATGTTTGTACGCTTTTATATCTCCAAAAGACTCAAATAGCCCATCTGGGAATCCTAGGCTTATTGTGGCCGGAGGAAGAATGCCTTTCTGTCCAATGTCACTGTCAATTATCGCAACTCTGAATCCTAACGAAAGGAGCTCATTTGCTAAAAAAGTTGCTAAAGTTGTTTTGCCACTATCAACCCCACCCAAAATCATTATTTTAACTGGCTTTTTATGATTTTCAAGGATTGTTAAAATATCTCTTCTATCCTCTGGTACCTCTTGAGTGTACTTTGCCTTGTTCATGGTTTAAATTTCTCCTCCTAGAATAAAAAGTTAACTTAGGAAAAGCTTTATATTTGCGATCTAGTAAATGGGTGAATATATGGCTGTTCAGTTTACAAAAACCAAAAACTTTATTAAACTCTGAAAGCTTAATTTTATAATTGACAAGGAAAAATTAGGAGGGTTAAATGATGGAGGAAAAAGTTTCACTTACCACTAGACAAATCGAGCTCTTAAGAAAGCTCTACAAAGAGGGGAAAACAATTGAAGTCCATACGGTTGAGAAAACTCAGGATGAACTTGCAGAAGAGCTTGGAATTACAAGACAAGCACTGAGCAACCACCTTAAAGTTTTAAAGGATCTTGGCTATATAAGGACTGGAAGAGGCTTCATAGACCTCACAGAGAAGGCACTAGAACTTCTTGGTGAAAGAAAGGGTGACGTTTTTGTCTTTGTGAAGATCGAGCCAACGAAGAGAAAGCAGGTTTACGACGCGATAAAGAAGCTTAAGGTCAAGAGGGTTTACAGAGTCACAGGAGATATTGAATTGATTTAATTGTAGAGGCTGATAAGACTAGACTTGACGAAATCCTTGAGGAAATCGCTTCATTAGACGGGGTAAAGGAGACAGTTACTCACGTAGTCCTTGAGACTTTCTGAGTTTTTTATCTATAATTTTTTTCAATTCCTCTATGTTTGTTCCAAATTTGGCTGATACTGGGACAAAAAGCTCTTTGTAGTCCTCCCAAGTTCCGCTTAAGCCAAATTTTTCTATCAGCTTGTTGATTGTTAAATTTACATTTTTTATTTTATCGAGTTTATTAACAGCGACTATCGTGGGAATTTTAAGCTCTTGTAAGAACTGGAAGAATTCGACATCTATTGGTATTTCGCCTCTCTTTTCCCATCTCTCAATGATTTCTAAGGCGCTTTTACCATCAATAACTAATATCGCCAGCTCAATTTCGTCTGCATGTTCTTCAATAAAGTGGACAATTTCTGTTTTTATTTTTTCTTGAACGTGTTTTGGAAGCCCGCTCATGAAGCCAAATCCTGGCATATCAATCACTCTCTTATTTCTCCATACAATCTCAACAGGTTTTCTCGTAACTCCTGGTTTCTTCCCTCTCCTCACCTTTTTTCCGGTGAGTTTATAGATTAACGTGCTTTTACCAACGTTTGAACGTCCCACAAAGATTATCATTTTATCTCACCATATAGCTCTAATTTTTCCCTTTAAAGCTTAAGAACCAAAAATACTTAAGTGATAAATACTTCAAAAATATTTAGGTGGTTGTCATGGCTGAGCAACAAACTCAAACAAATCAGCTTGTTAATAAGTTTGTAATTTCTCTTGTTGACGGAAAAATACTTGGATATGTTGCAGATATTAACGTTGAAGTTGAGGGAGATCAGTTTTACTTCATACTTCGAATGAAAACTTTAGAAAACCTCAGTAAGACGGGAGAATTTCATTCAGGAATGTTTTCAACAGAAAGAAAAATCAGGATTAGACCAGGTGATATAGTTAATGTCGGTAGGGATGTGATAATCCTAGGTAATGGAAAAGTTCCCCCTCTTAGAGAAATTGAACGCCTCCATCAAATAGCAACTGAGTACAATACCCTTGTGAGAGAGCTTGAGCAAAAAGATATGGTAATAAAGGAGCTTAAAGAGGAAAACAAACAACTAAGTAAACAAATTGACGAACTTATGAGGGAGCTTAGAAAACTCCAAGTAATAAAAGAGGACTTTGAGCACTTAAAGGAGCAATTAATAAAGCAAGAAGGCCAATTGGAGATGGCAAAAGAATATATCAGGCTTCTTGAAGGACTTAGACATGATATTGATAAGATAAAAGCTGATGTAGAAAGGTTAGTTAAGGGATATCTCGAGGATGCAGTGAGAAGAATAGTTAACGAGGAGCTAAATGCAAGAGGTTTAAAGAAAACACTACTTTAGCCAAGGAGTTGGACTCCAAAGACATGTAAAAGTATTTCAATTGCTATGAAAATCAGCACGAGAGCTATTGCCCCTCTTGGACTTATCTTTATTGCTTTTGTGTCCTCATCGAAGAACCTCATCAAACCAGCACCAGTTGGTGGTAAGGTTGTCTTTTCCTTTGCCATTATTCTCACCCCTTGTGTGTTGCTAAGTTTTGGAATATAAAAAAGTTTTTGTTAGAAACCTTTTTAAATGCACTAACTCAATGGCATTCGGATAAGGGGCTACCCCAATGAATCCCGCTAATGAAGATCTAAGAGGTGGGAGGAAATGGCTACATTCAAGCTTGTAATCTCAGACCCAAAGAGCGGAATTGCAAAGCAGATTGAGATTAGTGGGCCAGAAGCAGAGAAGCTGATCGGCAAAAGGATAGGTGATGAGATTCCAGCAAAGGAACTTGGGCTTGATCTAAGTGCAATCTTTGGTAAAGATATTCCAGCAGATGCAGAGCTCCTCATTAGGGGTGGAACTGATAAAGATGGCTTCCCAATGAGACCAGACGTTCACGGACCAAGAAGAGTTAAAATCCTTCTCTCAAAAGGTCCAGGCTTCAGACCAAAAGAAAAGGGTGAGAGAAGGAAGAAGACCGTTAGAGGTAACACAATCAGTCCCGACATTGTCCAGATTAATGTCAAGCTAGTATATTGAATTTCTCCATTTTTACTTTTAATTTCCTTGGTCTTCTTTGTGGTAAGGTTAATAAAGGATTCTCCCATTTTATTTTTGGAGGCGAGAGCCATGGCAAAGAAGAAGTTTAAACAATCTGAGGTTAATATCGGAATGGTTGGTCACGTTGATCACGGTAAAACGACACTAACTAAGGCTTTAACCGGAATTTGGACAGATACTCACAGTGAGGAATTGAGAAGAGGTATTACAATTAAGATAGGATTTGCTGATGCTGAGATTAGGAAATGTCCAAGCTGTGGAAGATATTCAACTTCTCCTGTTTGTCCATATTGTGGAGCCGAGACTGAATTTGAAAGGAGAGTCTCATTCATTGACTCTCCGGGCCACGAGGCATTGATGACAACAATGCTCGCTGGAGCTTCGCTGATGGATGGAGCAATTCTTGTAATAGCAGCAAATGAACCTTGCCCAAGACCACAGACGAGGGAGCATTTAATGGCTCTCCAAATCATCGGCAACAAAAACATAATAATTGCCCAGAATAAGATTGAGCTTGTGACCAAGGAGCAAGCTTTAGAAAACTACAGACAGATTAAGGAGTTCATTAAGGGAACAGTTGCTGAAAACGCCCCAATAATTCCAATCTCAGCTCTTCATGGGGCGAATATTGACGTTCTCATAAAGGCAATTGAAGATTTCATACCAACTCCAGAGAGAGACCCCAATAAGCCTCCAAAGATGCTTGTTTTAAGGAGCTTTGATGTCAACAAGCCAGGAACTCCACCAGAAAAACTTGTTGGTGGTGTTATTGGAGGTTCAATAGTTCAAGGAAAGCTTAAAGTTGGAGACGAAATTGAGATAAGACCTGGTGTACCTTATGAAGAACATGGAAGGATAAAGTATGAGCCAATAACGACTGAAATTGTTTCTCTACAAGCAGGAGGAAGGTTTGTTGAAGAGGCCTATCCTGGTGGATTGGTAGGAGTGGGAACAAAGCTCGACCCATTCTTGACTAAAGGTGACCTGATGGCAGGAAACGTTGTTGGAAAGCCTGAAAAATTGCCTCCAGTATGGGAGGAGCTTCGCTTAGAAGTCCACCTCTTAGAGAGAGTTGTCGGTACGGAAGAAGAGCTTAAGGTTGAGCCGATAAAGAAGAGGGAAGTTCTCCTCTTAAACGTTGGAACAGCGAGAACTATGGGTCTTGTCACAGGACTTGGAAAAGATGAGGTAGAACTCAAACTCCAGATTCCAGTATGTGCGGAAGTTGGTGAGAGAGTAGCAATAAGCAGACAAGTCGGCTCAAGATGGCGTTTGATTGGTTATGGATTCATTAAAGGCTGACTTTTCTTCTTAATTTTAATTTGTGGTGATTTTGATGAGAAAAACTTGGCTTGTTCTTGTTGATACAAACTTTCTTCTAGTTCCCGGTCAGTTTGGAGTTGATATAATCAGTGAGCTTAATCGAATTCTTGATGTTAAGTTTGAGATTGCTGTTCCGAATATAGTTCTCGATGAGCTCAATGTTATAGAGCATAAGGCTAAAGGAAAAGATCTAATGGCCATTAGAATGGCCAAAAAGCTAGTTGAGAGGTTTAAAGTTGTTGAAATTGGGAAATTTGGGGAAAAACCAACTGATGTCCAAATTTATGAATTTGCCGTGAAAAACCCTAATGTTGTTGTTTGTACAAACGATAAACTCCTTAAAAAGAAGCTCAGGGAGAAAGGAATTCCTGTTGTCTATCTCAGACAAAAGAAAATTCTTGAGCTTGAGGGTATGTTGGAATAGCGACAACTTTAAAAGCTAATTCTTAAAGCTAAATGCAGAAAAACTTTTAGGTTAGTTGATAAAAGGTTTGAGAGGTGGTAAAGATGAATCCGTTCCACGACCTTGAGCCAGGACCAGAGGTTCCAGAGGTTGTTTACGCATTGATTGAGATTCCAAAGGGGAGCAGAAACAAGTATGAGCTTGATAAGAAAACAGGTTTAATAAAGCTTGACAGAGTTCTTTACAGCCCATTCTACTACCCAGTTGACTATGGAATCATACCACAGACATGGTATGATGACGATGACCCATTTGATATCATGGTTATCATGAGAGAGCCCACTTATCCTGGAGTTCTTATAGAGGCAAGACCAATAGGGTTGTTCAAGATGATTGACAGCGGAGATAAGGATTACAAAGTCCTAGCAGTCCCAGTTGAGGATCCATACTTCAACGACTGGAAAGATATAAGCGATGTTCCAAAGGCATTCCTTGATGAGATTGCCCACTTCTTCAAGAGATACAAGGAGCTACAAGGAAAGGAGATCATCGTTGAAGGATGGGAAAACGCCGAGAAAGCAAAGCAAGAAATTTTAAGGGCTATTGAGCTTTATAAAGAGAAATTTGGAAAGAAGGAGTGATTTCTTTCTTTTTATCTTTAAAATAATTAAAAAGCGGGAGGTAGCGGGATGTACAAGCTTTTGACAGTTAAAGATGTTGTGAGAATTCCTCCAAGAATGTTTACAATGGATCCAAAAGAAGCCGCAAAAATAGTTCTGAGAGAGACTTATGAGGGAATTTATGATAAGGATGAGGGAGTTATCTTGGCAGTTCTTGATGTTCATGAGGTTAGTGAGGGGGTTATTGTTCCTGGTGACGGTGCAACTTACCATGAGGTTGTTTTTGATGTTCTCGTGTGGAAGCCTGAGATGCATGAGGTTGTTGAGGGAGAAGTTGTCGATGTTGCTCCTTACGGTGCTTTCATAAGAATTGGGCCAATGGACGGTCTCGTTCACATTTCACAGCTTATGGATGACTATGTGGTCTTTGATGAAAAGAACAAGCAATTCCTTGGAAAGGAGAAGAAATACCTTCTCAAGCTTGGCGATGAAGTTAGGGCAAGAATAATTGCTATCAGCGTTAAGAGCAGGATAATCAGAGAGAACAAGATTGGTCTAACGATGAGACAACCCGGTCTTGGAAAATTTGAGTGGATTGCAAAAGAAAAGAGAAAGAGCAAAGAAGGTGAGGCTGGATGAAAGAAAGAGCCTGCAGACACTGTCACTACATAACAACCGAGGACAGATGTCCAGTCTGTGGGAGCAGGGATTTAAGTGATGAATGGTTTGACTTGGTTATAATCATGGATGTTGAAAATTCAAAAATAGCACAAAAATTGGGCGTGAAAGTTCCAGGAAAGTACGCAATAAGGGTCAGATAAAGATGTGCAAGGAATTTTACTTCAAACTCCCTCCTTCTCTTAGAAATGAGCTTAAAAAGCCGTTGGGTGAGTTGGTTAGAGGTGAGCTTCCCCATCCTTATATTTTGGTAAAAGAAAAGCTTGAAAAAGCTCCCTACCTCATCACAGTTGGGGATGTTGTTACGGAAAATGTTTTAAAGCTCGGCATAAAGCCCAATGTGGCAATATACGATCACAAGACTGAACGAAACGAATATAACCCTGAAATTGAGCCCAATGCAGTAATACTGACAGCCAGCAACCCACCAGCAACCATAACGAAAGCTTTATTAAATGCAATCCGAAAATCCATCGAGCTTGCCAAGAGAGGGTTGAGAGTCCACATTAAAGTTTATGGTGAAGAAGATTTAGCCGCGATTCCCGCGGTGCTTTATGCTCCCCTCAATGCGTTGGTTATTTATGGTCAGCCCAAGGAGGGCATAGTGCTTATAAAGGTAACACCGGAATGTAAGCGTAGATGTGCTGAGATATTGCGTAAGATGGAGGTGGTTTACGATGGAGATTAGAGTTACTGAAATTAAGGAGAACAAGCTCCTCGGGAGAAAGGAAATTTACTTCGAGATTATCCATGAAGGAGAACCAACTCCCTCAAGAAAGGACGTAAAAGGAAAGCTCGTTGCAATGCTTGATTTAAACCCAGAGACAACAGTTATTCAGTACATTAGGTCTTACTTTGGTAGCAGGGTTTCAAAGGGCTATGCAAAGGCTTATGATAGCAAGGAGAGAATGCTCTACATTGAGCCTGAGTACATTCTAATTAGAGATGGCATAATTGAGAAGAAGGAGGGAGAATGATGGGGCAGAAGTGGAAGCTTTATGAAGTTAAGGATGGCAAAGTTGTAAGGAAGAACAAGTACTGCCCAAGATGCGGTCCTGGAGTCTTTATGGCAAATCACAAGGATAGATGGGCTTGTGGAAGGTGCGGCTACACTGAGTGGAAGAAGTGATTTCTTTTCTCTAATTCCTTCGATCCCTTGAATCTTTTCTGCAGGATATTAAATTCTAAGAGAATAAGAGAAAAAGAAAAATCAGCCAAGGGCAGCTTGGACTGCTAAATCTGCTCTGACTATCCCATAGCCATAGTAGATGTCCCATCCTGGATCTCCAAGGTCATCAGCAGTAACGTGAAGTATTCCTCTAATTGTGTTTGTTGTCATGTCGTCAAATGTTCCCACGGGCAATACTGTACCATATTTGTTGTAATAGGCGGCTTGAATAAGTGCAATGACACCACTTACATGTGGAGTTGCCATTGAAGTTCCGCTAAGGGTTTCATAGTCATCATTTGGATATGTGCTGAGTATATCAACACCTGGAGCGCTGACTTCTGGCTGAAGGTTGCTGAACCAAGCTATTCCGTCGGTAGAGTTTGTGGCGCCGACAGCAATAACTTCTGGATAGATTGCTGGATAGCTCGGCTGGTCTGCGGCTTCGTTACCTGATGCAGCAACAATAACAACACCATAGTTGTACGCTGTAATAATCATGTCATGGAGTGCTGTATCATCAACAGGACCACCGAGACTCATTGAAATGACCTCAGCAGCATCGTCGTCCGGATCCCCAACAATTATGCCGTCTCCGTCTGCATCTAACACTCCATCCGGGCCGAGCAATGCCTGTTCAATACCAAGCATTATATCACTGTAAGTTCCAGAACCTCTATCATCGAGAACCTTAATTGCATAGATTTCTACTTTTGGAGCAACACCAACAACACCAATATCATTGTTAAGAGCTGCAATTGTTCCAATAACGTGAGTTCCGTGGCCGTTTCCATCGTACCAGTCTGCTGGGTCTGTTGAGACAACTCCACCAATTGTACTTACTTCCCATGCAATGTTTGCTGCGAGGTCTGGGTGATCCCAGTCAACGCCTGTATCAAGAACTGCAACTTCAATGACGCCATTTGAAGCGCCAGTTGTTATGCTCCATACATCAGGTGCATTAATTCTGTCAATTCCCCATGGGATTACCTGTGGCGGCTGGGTTGGAGTGTACCACGGAGGTCTTCCCACTCCATTCCCCGGATATGCATATGCCACTTTATCAAGCTCAACTTTCTTAACCCCTCTTACTGATTTTAGCTTTTCAATAGCATTTTCTGGAATCTCAATTACAACAGCTGGAATGAGTTTATATCTTATTTTAATCTGCCCACCAAGTCCTTTTACTGCTTTTTCGTCAAAAGAATCTCTGTCAATCATCACAATAACTTTGACTTTCTCTGACTGCTGTGCTGTTGCTGGTTTAAAGGCTAGTGATGCTACCACTAAAATTGTCAACAAGATACCTAACAATGCTTTAAGACGCATTTAATTTCCCTCCTGTATATATTTGATCTTCGTCGGATATTCAATTCAATTAATAAATTTTTCGGTGAAATTTATGTTTTCGTTTACGTTTGTATAGGAAATAATTGGAAAATTTTTATATGACATATGTAACGAAAAGGCTAAATATCTTTGCAATTTTCTTCATTATGCAATGTATTTCACATACAAAGACCTCAAACTAAAGCTTCACCCTCAGGTTTATGAGCCTGCTGAAGATACCTTTTTGCTAGCTGAGAATTTGAAAGTTAAAGAGGGTGATATTGCTTTAGATATTGGAACAGGAACAGGGATAATTGCTCTTTTGATGGCAAAAAAGGCAGAATATGTTCTTGGGGTTGATGTTAATCCAATAGCCATTGAACTAGCAAAGGAAAATGCAAAAATTAATGAAATAAAAAACGTTGAGTTCCGTGTAAGCGATTTGTTTGAAAATGTTGAAGGGAAATTTGACGTAATAACTTTTAATCCTCCCTATCTACCGGGAAGACCTGAAGAGTTGAAAGAACCAATTGACTTAGCCTTAATTGGTGGGAAAAGAGGAAGAGAAGTTCTTGATAAGTTTATTGATCAAGTTATTGATTACTTAAAACCAAATGGAAGAATTCAAATTGTTCAATCATCAATAACAGGTGTTGAAGATACCATAGAAAAGTTCACAAAATTGGGGTTTAAAGTGGAGATTACCGCAAAAGAGAGATACTTCTTTGAGGAAATTGTTGTTATCACAGCTAAGCTAGATGAATCCTTCTAACTTCTTGAACAAACCTGACTTTTGGTTTATTCTCAGAATCATAATCTTCTTCGAAAAGCTCAATTTCAAATTCCTTTTCACGTGTTTTGATGATTAAAGTAGGTTTTATATGGCTCAACATAATTGCCACTACTTTTTAGTGTTTTTAAACTTTTTTGTTAATCGCCGAACTATTTATCGACGATAAAATATTATTGCTGATGAAGTTAAATGGCCAAAGTTGTGTTGCAAAAATTTTTAAACACACTCTTTTACTCCATCTTAGGTGAACCTAAAATGAGTGAGACGATAAAACCCAACATGCCTGAAGAAATTGCGAGACTCTTTAAAAAGCAGCATTATGCTCTTGTTGGTAGGCATAGTGGAGTCAAGTTATGCCATTGGTTAAAGGAGAGTATAAAACATAATAGAGTCTGCTACAAGCAGAGGTTCTACGGTATTCACTCTCATCGCTGCCTTCAGATGACACCAGTTTTAGCATGGTGCACCCACAACTGCATATTCTGCTGGCGCCCAATGGAAGGCTTTTTGGGGACAGAACTGCCGCAGCCTTGGGATGATCCAGCGTTCATTGTCGAGGAAAGCATAAAAGCACAAAGAAAGCTATTAAGTGGATTTGGTGGAATAAAGGACAGGATTAACGTGAAAAAATTTGGAGAGGCACAAGAGCCTAAGCATGCTGCCATCAGCTTATCTGGAGAGCCTACCATATATCCCTACATTGGAGATTTAGTTGAGGAGTTTCATAAGAGAGGATTTACAACATTCATAGTAACGAATGGTACTGTTCCTGAAGCAATAGAACAGATGAAAAAGGAGAACAAACTACCAACACAGCTCTATGTCTCCTTGACAGCCCCAGATATCGAAACATACAACAGAGTCAACATTCCAATGATTCCAGATGGATGGGAAAGGATACTTAAAACTCTTGAGCTAATGAGAGACTTACCAACGAGAACTGTAATAAGACTGACTCTTGTTAAGGACGAAAACATGCACAATCCAAAGGGTTATGCAGAGCTAATCATGAAAGCTAAGCCAATGTTCGTTGAGGCTAAAGCTTACATGTTTGTTGGCTTTTCAAGAAATCGCCTGACAATCAATAATATGCCCAAGCACGAAGAAATTAAGGCATTTGCTGAGGAGCTTGTAAAATACCTGCCAGGCTATCACATTGAAGATGAGTATCAGCCAAGCAGAGTAGTGTTGATAATGAGAGATGACATAAGCAAAGAGGAGCGCTTCATAAAACATTGATAATTACAGGACAAATTTTATTTGTTCTTTTCACATTATTTTTGGAAAAACTTAATTTGTTCTAAAGAGATATTACTATGTGAGAGGTGCTAAATAATGAGGCATGTAATATCACTGGTATTAATTGTACTCATGATAACTCCTCATGTGGGAGTTAGTGCGAAGCCGCTGTTAGATGGTTCTGTAGAGTTTTTGGTAAAAACAGAAAACTTAGCAAATACTACTAAAGATATAAGTTTGGCATTGATGGCTTTAGTAGCTGCTCACGAAAAAGTTGACGATGATTTAACTAATAATATCACAAGGCTTGTTGATTTACTAATTTCACGTCAGAATTATGATGGAGGGTGGGGATATTTCGCTGGAAGCACTAGCGATGTTGTTGATACCTCCTATGCAGTTATTGCTCTGAATAAGGCTCTTGCTCTTTACAAAAAAGGAACTTCTAAGTATTTAGAAATCTCGCGCTCTGTGGATAGTGGGGTTGAATTTATTTTAAATGCTTATTCTGGAAAAGGTTGGGGGTATGTTAGAGGCACTGCACCAGAATTTTATCCTACTGTTATGGCAGTCTGGGCATTAGGAGAGAGAGGGTTCAAAGCGAATCATCCATATATAAAGAACGCTCTTATTTATCTAGAAAATACCAAAAGTTATGAGATGGGTGAATATAGAGCATTAGCACTGAAGATTTTAGCTTTTAGAAGTGTTGGGTATCAAGTAAATAGAGAGTTAATTGAGAAAGTGAAAATGATACTAAACTCCGAGAATTTAACAGTAAGTGATAGGGCATTTCTAACTTATGTCCTTGTAACATATGAGGGCATAAATTTTGATACTGTAAGAGCCCTTTTAATTTTAGAATCTATAAAACAGGGAGAGAACATGTTTTATTGGACAGACAAACCTTCAATATTCGCTCCTACACACATATTTGAGGCTTCATCTTATGCTACTTTAAGTTATGCTTTGGTAAGTGATAAGCTTAGTGAGGAAATGGAAAACCCATTTAGGACGTCATGCTCTGCATTAAAAGAACTTCAAAATCCCGATGGGGGCTGGGGATACCGCGATGGATTTCCCTCAAGTGAGAAAGCGACCTATTATGCATTAAAAGCTCTTAAATTATGCTACTTTAGAGATCCAAGCATTGAAAGGGGTTTAGAATGGGTAAAATCAAAGTATGAAAAAGACAAACTAATCATGAAAGAGAGTCATGAGATATACTCACCTTACGTTTATACTCTTCTAACACTCCTTGAATTTAATATACTGAACGAAACTGAAAAAGCAGAAAATATTGAGCTTATAAAGAGTGTTAAGATGGACACTGGAAAGTGGGGCAACTTCTTGGGACCTCAGCCTTATGATACTGCTCTGGCAATTAAGTCCCTTCTCGCTCTAGGAGTTTCACCAGACGATGCTGACATCCAGAAAGCTAAGGAGTGGCTACTTTCACTCTCAAAAACTGGATGGGGAACATATGTAGGTAAGGGATTTTACTCCCATATGCTTCCGCCAGAAGTCTCAGTTACCCTTGAAGTCCTTGAAGCTTTAGCTCCAGTTTCAACAAAAGAGGAGCTTGAATCACATCTTGAATGGCTTATTGAGCAGAGATCTGAAGAAGGAGGTTGGGCTAACATAAAGGAACACTATCTGTTTGGAATACTTCAGTATAAAGAAAAACCAACAGTCGAACTCACGATAAGGACTGTGGAACTGTTAGCAAAATTTGGATATGATTATAGACAAGAGATTTTAAACTGGCTTATGGGTAAGGAGCATGATAGTTTATGGGGAAACACGATTGTTGATTCAGCTTTAGCCATAATGTTTCTCTCACAATGTAAGCCCATATCGAGGATTAACCTCTATGATGTGATAAGACTAATTCCAGAGCAGAAATTCTACTTGGTTTACACAGATGACAGGAATTTGACAGCTCAACAAGTAAAGGCTTCTATTAACAAGCTCTTTGAAACGAATATAACTGTTGAGAAGTTCCAGGAGTTTGAAAACGCAAGTTACATAGTGCTGGCGGACTTTGAAGACTTTAACATTGGAGATTACAATCCTTATGTCAAGCTCAAGGTGAAGAACGAAACGATATATATCAATGGCAAGGAATATGAAACTAAAAATACAGTTGTCCTGATTCCAGGAAAAATCGATACCGGTTATGTACTCTTTGTCTTTTATAATAAAGGTCTTGATGATGTTGTAATCAAGCTCTTTGACTCTGGCTTAGTGAAATATCTCAAAGGTAATGCGCTGGTTGTAATCTATGAAGACAAAAACCAAAATGGGGTAGTTGATTTGGATGAGTTAACTGTAGAGTTTTTGAGGTGATTAAATCGTGAGGGCTTTGATAGTAGGGATTGGCCAGTGTGGAACTAAAATAGCAGACTTGTTTGCATTGGTGGATTTTGAGGCATTGGCAATAAACACCTCTAAAAGTGACTTGGAGTATCTTAGACATATTCCCCGTGAGCGACGAATACTTATTGGAGAAAGTTTAACAGGTGGGAAAGGCGTAAATGCAAATCCAGTATTGGGTAGAGAGGCTATGAAGCGAGATTTACCTTTGGTTATGAGAAAGATAAAGCTGATGAGTGGGTATGAAGACGTTGATATATTCTTTCTTACTTTTGGCTTTGGTGGAGGTACAGGGGCTGGAGGAACACCGGTTTTAGCTGAAGCTCTCAAAGAGGAATATCCAGACTCTCTTGTTGTAGCTATAGGAGCCTTGCCTTTAAGAGAGGAGGGAATAAGGCCAACTATAAATGCAGCAATAACAATTGATAAGCTCTCAAAGTTCGCTGATTCAATAATTGCAATAGACAACAACAAGCTGAGAGAGGCTGGAGTTGGCATAACTAGAGCTTATGAAAAGATTAACTACACAATAGTCGAGCGTATTGCTTCTCTATTAGCGTTAATTGACATTCCGGGTGAGCAAACACTAGATGCTAGCGATTTGAAATTTGTTCTCAAAGCTTTTGGTAGCTTTGCCACTGTAGGTTATGCAAAAGCTGAGGCAGATAAAATTAAGAGTCTTTCTCGTTTAATACTCAAGTCATTTGAAAATGAGGGACTTTACCTTGATGCAAACATAGAGTCTGCATTGTATGGGTTGGTCGCGATTCATGGGCCTCCAGAGGTTTTAAAGGCAAATGAAATATTTGAGGCTCTCGATTATCTCATCCAGAAAATTAAAGGAAAGCAAATATTTAGGGGCTTTTATCCTGACTCAAGAGAAAGGGAAGTCGAAGTTGTTACTCTTTTAAGTGGAATTTATGAGAGCAAGAGTATAGAGGATATAATATTAACAGCAAAACGGTATGCACAATCATTTATGAGAGCAAAAGAAGAAGCAAAACTGAAGAAGAGAGAACTTTTATCTGGTCTGCCCGATTTTGATGACCTATATCCTGGTGAGATACATGAGTGAAATACTAAAAGATTCAGTTGAGATTGCACTTGAGCTTGACGAAAAAGGAGTTTACTCTCATATAGCTCATGAAAGTGCAGAGGATATAATCAGGATAATATCTTCTCTTGACGCTGAAAGGGCTAAAAATAGAGGGGAAATTATATATTATCAAGACGATTGGGACGAGTTGATCAGACAGAGAATACAAAAAGGAAAGAGGCATACTGCTTTTGATTTCTATAATCCTGCTTTGTTAAATATTTGGGAATCCAAGATAGAATACCTAAAAAAAGTCAAAAATTCTGTAAAAGTAGCAATGCTGGGTGTTGTGAGTTTTTTGATGGCAACAGTAATTTTATCTCTATTTTCTGGCAGTCCATGGTTTTTAGTTGGGGTTAGTGTTCTTCCACTGTTGATGTTCCTCAGTTCATATAAAAAAGAGAGACTTGACTTTACGTATTACCAACTTACACAGTTCTTTATAGATGAACTTAGAGAGCTTATTATTAGACATCAGTTGGACAATACAAGATACAAGTTTAAAATATTCACATATGACTATTTTGGAGTCCTAACAAGAAAAATAGGTTCGAATATCTTTGCACTAGTCAAAATTGAGGATGATACGACTAATGTTGAATAAGAATTGTTAAATATTGTTTTAGATTCTAATAATAGTGGAAGTGAAAATATGGGAAGGGCACAAATATCATTGGAGTTTGTGCTGATATTTGGTATAATGCTTATCTTACTAGCTTACTCTGTTAACAATGTAACATTCACACAAAATTCTCAGACAGTTGGAACTCTTAAAGTTCAAGTTAGCTTGGAAGCTAAGAATTTTGCAAATTCGATTTCAGACACCATTTCTCAAGTTTATGCTCAAGGGCCAGGTTCAAAAGCAACAACCTATGTCACTTTGAAGTATCTCAATGATGAAAATTACCTGAAAAAATCATTTAATTTGAGTGGAAATCCTGAGATCTTCATAACTTATCTCAATGGAACTTATGTTGGGATTATTGATACAACTAATAATACCCTTGTGACATCAGGGATTGCAAAAAACACTTTTTGGAGCCAGTCTTTATATAGGACCAACCTTATGGTGAGCACAGGATTCACACCAAGTGGAACTGCTATTTATGATGGAAGCACAGTTAATGGCCTTTTAATTGTAAATCCAAGTCAGCTTCCTAAAAATCTTGTAATTGTTGTTGAATGGGTTCCAGGAAATGGAAACACTTGGACACTTGATATAACGACTGGTGAACTTAGAATAAACATAGATCCCGGTGGATGAGAATGAAAAAAGGACAATTGAGTCTTGACCTTCTATTTGCAGTCTTGTTGGTAATGATAATTATTACAAATATCACATACCTAGCTACCAGTGAGATTGGTCATGCTGAGACCTTTGATATCCTCACAAAGGTTAAACTTTTCTCTTCTACATTGGTGGATCACACTGCTAAGGTTTATGCAATTGGAGAGGGATATAAAATAAGAGAAGTTGCTCCAGATTTAAATGGTGGGACAATTAGAGTTGTTTTTAATGGTACGACAAATAGGATAATAGTAAATGTAACAGTTAATGGCAGAAGTTTTTGGATTACAAGAAATTCTACGGTGCCCTTGTATACTTCCACTGTGAACTTAAGTAGCAATGAAGAATTTTGGATTGTTGCCTATTATGATACAACTGAAGGGATGCTCTATGTTAAGGTCGAGAAATAGAGCTCAAACTGCGCTTGAAATGATGTTCATTGCCGGTATAATTATTGTGGGAATCATGTTAGTTGTCCCTACATATCTGGAAGAAAGTAGGGATATATCAATTGTCGCATATGTAAGGGCTTCAGCTTCTCGTGCATGTGATTATTTAAATATGGGTGTTCTCTCCAATGATTCGAGGTATTCTGTCTTAAATCCAGTTCTTGAAAGATTAAATGGACTCAGTCCGAATCTGAGAGTGCTCAAACTTGAAACTTCACAATTTAACAACACGATAACAATTACTGTTGTCTTGACAACTCCCTACTCCACCATAGATAATGAAACTTTAGCTTCTGCCATTGAGAATTTTATTTTACATGACTTGAACACAACAACTAACTTAGTTCTTTCAAATGGAACTTTAGTTTATGGAGACACTGTAGTAAATATTGTTGTGAGGGTAGAAAAATGAGGAGAGGTCAAATCTTATCCTTAGACGCTTTACTTTCGCTTGTAATTGTTGTCATGGTTATTGGTGTGGTTATAAATGCAAATGACATGATAAAAGCTGGTATTACAAATTTAGTTGAGTGGTATGATAAGACTAACATAGCAAATAACATGCTCGATATTCTGACGAAAAGTCCGGGGTATCCAAGAGATTGGGAGAAAAATGTAACAGCGGTCAAGGTTGTTGGACTAAGGAGTACTGAATATTCTTATGCTCTGGATTATGATAAGCTTATGAAGTTAAATTCATCAATAAATGTTGTCAACGTCAAAAATAGTCTTGTAAACTTGAGCGGAGGGAGAGACTTTCAGCTGGAGTTTTACCTAACGACAAAGAATGTTAGTGTCAGTGGAAATTTTCCAGAAATAATTAATGTAGTTCTGGAGAGTTCTTCTGGTTCTGGAGGAGTTAACTTAAAAATAGATGGAGGGAATGACAGAACCTTTAATGTTAAATGGGTCATTCTTAATAAGAAAGGAAGGGTTTATGAAAATGAGGATATATGTAACCTCGTACGAGGTGTAAACGTGGATTTGGCAGTTGGGGATATTCTGAGCTTAGAAACAAGTGAAACGATCTATGTATCTGCAATAAGACAGGGAGGTCAAGCGAGCTATACCCTACCTCCAGGCACTATAGTAACGATTGAGATATTGAATGTTGATATCGGTCAAGGGAGTAATATTGAAGTAAATTATGGTGGAGGTTCATGCCCCTACGAGTTTAAGATTGTTGGTCAAGGCAATGTCAGAGTTAAATTCCAAGCTGAAATCTTGGAAGATTTATCAATCTCGTCACAATTTATATATCCCACTAATTCATCAGAGCCAACTTTTAACTTTGCAATAATTAATGGAACTGTTGTTAATAGTATTGATACTATTATTAAGTCCAAAAAAGCTTCACCTTGGATTGAATACCAAGAGAGAAGGTTTGTAGTTGCAAAGCTGATTTATAGTAAGACTATACAAATAATGCAAAACCAAAAGAGAGAGCTCATAGTTGGGAAACTTAAGCAGAATATTCCTAGCTATGCTTATCTTGAGATTGAAGTTCCTCAAGAGGCAGGCAATGTGACATTTGTTATATTGGATGGTGAGACTCCAAAGGGATTATTGATCAAAAAAGATACACCCGACTCAAACATTACTGCAATTTTGGCTTGGAAAGAGGGAACACAGAACATTATAAAATTTTATGAGGGAAACATAACTACCGTTAGGATACCTTGGGGAGATATATTTAGTGAGTTTAATCCAGAAGATGGTGCAAAACCTGTGGAATTCTGGCTTTATGAAAATAACTTTAGTGGAAATGTGATTTTGAGGGATCGAGGCAATATCGGTTTGCTCTTAGAACCGAAGTTTGAACCGATTCTAATAAAGCTCTGGGTGTGGGATGACAGATGAGGAGAGGCTTTGTATTTACCCTTGATGCATTGCTCTCATTGCTCCTAGTTATGATATTTGTGACGAGCATAGTTGCGATAGAAAGTAATACTCAAGTGTATACCACTTATATGAGAGAACAGAGCAAATACATAGCTGAAGACATTCTAACAACCCTTAGAACTGTATCTCTAAAGGACTTGGTTCCACCTCAGAAAATTGAAGAATGGCTTGCTGATGGGACATTAAACACTACCCTCGTTTCTCCAGATATGAGTCCTTTGGAAATAGTTGCCACATATTGGGCTACTGAACCATTATATCCCTCTGCAGATTTGCGGCATAAAGCTGAAATAATCTTGGGTTATGTTCTAAATAGAACATTAAAGGGGTATAGTTATGAACTTATGATAAACAACTACACAAGTCCTTACCTGAGAAAAGTTGGGAGTAATTCCTCAAAAGTCCCCAATATCTCACCTGCAACATTAGTTTTAAGCGGCTATGCCTACAATCAGACGCCAAGAGGATATATGGTGAGAGCCTATTTGACGAAGTTAGGGAGCAAGGAAACGGAATATACCTATATTGGCATGTACTATGAGGCACCTGGATGGACAATGACAGATTATTTGACAATTAAACAACCTATTCCTCATGAAGGTGCTTTACCATCGGATGCTAACATAACTGAAGTGCGTTGGTTGCCTCTTCCAAAATGGGCTAAAGTGGGAAGATATTACACCAAAATGCAGCTATATATAGATGGGGAGGGTGTTACTTGTGGTCAGTTTAGAGCGAATCAATGGGTTGATGTGAAAAAATGGGAGGTGCTTATAGATAATGACCCCAACGATCCAAGAACATGCAATATGCTTGAAATAATTTTGAAACATTCAAATCTGAAACAGCATGTCTTTGAAATTAGGATTTATAATCCCGCCGGTCTGTATAATCCAACATACTATACAGCCGGTATAGTTAACAACTTCATCTCAATTTCATATGTAACCTCCTCTTTCACTACATTTAAGTATCAGAAGATATTCTATTTTGACAATGTTACATCTTATCACTTGCCCCTATCCATTGGCAGGGCAATATTTATACCTGGAAACTTAACTTATATGAAAGTCCAATTGGCCTTTAAAAACCTTCCAAGTGATGTAAAACCTGTGCTGTATATCGATGGATACTACATCGGGATTGGGAAAGAAATTTCGTCGGGAGTATTTGTGTGGGACAATGCTACAATTTCAGCAAAAGCAGAGTATTCTGCACTTTCACAGACTTATCCATATATAATAGTTACGGCTGGTGAGTCTATTAGAAATCTGGATCCTCCCTTACAGCTCGATGGTGAGAATTCATATGTTAAAATTGATTACATATTTAATCCAGTAATATTGACGCCCTACTCGATTGATCTCACAAAGCAGATAACATCCAGTGATATAACGGACTCATCAAATTGCAGATATGACTCAACATATGGAGTCACTCTGTGTAGGGATCTAACGTGGGGTTACTTTATCCATCAAAAAGTATCCCCTATATGGACGAAATTTCACTTTATAATTCTCCATGATATCAATGATCCAAATACTCACATGACAGTAGAGATAAGCAATCCCAATATTACAGCAACTAAAATCTGGGATAACTCGGATAGCATTTCCTTTATAGGAATAAGTTCGCTAACTAAAGATGTTAATGGTAATCCAATTGATCCCGTTTTTGCTCCCGGAACTAACTACATACATGCTTATACTGATACCGCGTACGAAATTGCAAAGGAGTTATCTTCTGGTGAGTTCACGTATATAATCCAAGCTTATGCTGGCTATGGGGATGTATTTCCGAAACTCCTTAGAAGTGGATGCAATGGATACAATATAACATACTATTGGGGAAATCCTGAAAATCCAAAGGTGGGACATGTTCTCGCAGGGAGTGATCCATATTGCAGTGTTACTGCAGCAGACTTAATAGCTGGGAAAAGTATATACGCTGTCGATGATGCGATAGTAAGGTTGTTCAATAATCTTGGAGGAGATGGTACGAGTACGAACCCTCTACTGATTGAACTTCCGCCCAATGTTAATATAGAATTTGCCTCAATGGGAGAGATTCCCGGATTATCTAGACCAATAACAATTACATTGAGAGTATGGAGGGAGCAATAATGAGGAGGGGTTTTTTCCTGAATTCTGCAGTTTTACTGCTTTTAATTCCACTCCTCCTGCTTCTGGCTACCTATGAGGATGTTTCCTCCCAAGTTATTCAGGCTCAAAGTATAAGAACTCAAGCTGAAAGAACGTATAGAGTTGTCTCTTATTTAGAGTTGGATTTTCAAAAAGCTTTAGAGATTTCAGGAAAAAGGGCAATTGTTGCTGTTGTTGATTATGTTTCTGTTACTGGTAATTTTATATCTCCCACATACATGGTAAATAATACAATCAAGGATTTAGTTCTTGAAGGAAATTCCACGAGTTTATCAGGATATAATTCAAACAGAGTTATGAGAGGGCAGTCACTAAGAGAATGGCTTATGAACATAACTGAGGAGCTTAATAAGCAGGGTTTTGAGGTTTCTCCAACTATTGATGATATTCTAAATAGCATAGAGCTTACAGTTGCTCCTTTGGACTCTTTCAGAATAGTCATAAAAGCAAGAATACCAAATATAACTATCAAAGATGCTTCGGGAAGAATAGTGTATACAGGCTCAATACCGAGCAATGGGGGTTATATATACTCTATAGTCGATTTGCAAAATCTTGAGGATCCTCTGTTCTCAGCAATGACAGGAGGAAGATATCATAGATCTATCAGAGCCTGTCGGTATTCATTTCCAGAGATTTTAGAAAAGCCAATTAAAGTTTTGGAAGGCAATAGCAGTAGCACAGCTTCCCATGTAGTAGGAACTCTTTCGCAAACATTAGATACTGAAAAAATATTCTTTGGGGATTACTATCCTGGAGAAGGTGCTAAGGCTTATGTTTTATTGAATGAACCTGACCAAAATGTTACGGTGCCAATTGTTTTTAATACTACGTTAAATGGGGTAAGAACCTCCCCACTAAGTGTTTTCAATGAAAATGATATGGGAGTTTTAGTGTTTGAAAATACGAGCGGAACAAGCGGTGGAACAGGAGCAACTGTGACTTGGTGTTCTCTGCTCGGGTATAGATTAAATCTAACCATTCAAAATAATGTTGGCACAAACTTAGTGAACTTCCAAGTTCCAATCTATATTGATAGATTTCATTTGGATCTAATAACGCTAAACACCTTCTTTAGCACTGCTGATTCAGATAGAGATAATGTTCCAATACTAGAGATATATGATGAAAACTGTAATCCAATAAACTTTTGGGTGGAAAAGTGGGATACCTCTAATCAACAAGCGGTTATATGGGTTAATGTTACAATTCCTGCGAACTCTCAGATAACTCTTGGAATTTATTTTGACTCTACGGGAACTGAAACTTTGGGAGATCCAGATAAAGTATTTGATTTTTATGATGATTTTAGTGGTACCACATTGAATACTTCAAAATGGGAGCAATACAATGCACAAGTCTCAATTATTAACGGGGTGCTGAAAATTACAAATGCTTATGCTGGAATATATACAAAGAAGACTTTTAGTCCGCCGGTTATAATTGAGTTTAGGCAGAATATAAAAAACAGATGGGCCGAGTTATATATTGCTGTCAGACAAAACAATTACCCCTACGCTTGGGGTCCGTTGTGGTGGGTAAGAGCGAATTGGATACAGCCTGCGAGCTGGGCATATTTAGACGATCATGATTGGGGGCTCTATTCTAATGTTATTGTAAACTTGCCAACAGGATGGCATGAGGGGACAATATACTGGTTTAGATATAACTCGGTATTGGAATGGGATACTGGGGCAATAGCTTACAATCCATTTAACTTTTATCAAGACTACAATGGAGCAATTGCATTAGGAACATGGGATCGAAATCAAGAGTGGGATTGGATTAGAGTTCGCAAATATGCATCAACTCCTCCAACTGTCACAGTATCCCGGACTATAGAAACAAAACCTTCATCCACAGTGACGACTACAGCAACAGTGACAAGTGCGAGAGCTTACGACATCCAACCGTTTATAAACTGCATTATGGATCAACGTTACTTTGGTATTTATAATGCTCCCTCTTTCTTTGAGCGCTTAGAGGGTAGTACTATAAACCATGATGAGTATGAGACACTAGCTCATCAAATTCAGGATGAATTAGGAATTAAATATGGAGATCAGTATTATCCGATTGGATTAGTAAGCTTTATGATACCTCACGCAACTTATGATGAAAAGCTCTTTAACTTGTTCAATACATTGGGCATAGCTTTAGAAGAAGATCAAACAAGCTTTGACTATTATTTCCTCCAATACTATTTTGGGGGAGGATCTAAAGTTGTAGGGTATAGAGTTTATGGAATTTCAGACAGTCCAGATAGGAGTAGCGTTTATTTCTTCTTAGATAATCAGACAGCTGTGGCTATATTTGGAGCGCAAGGGGCTCAGGATTTACTTCAGAGGTGAAATAAAATGAACGTTGAAGACGTATTCTACAGGATAGGTGGATTTGTAGAATCGGCATGGAAGAAGATAAAGGATTTTATAAATCCAAAATCTCAGGATAGTCCTCCTACTTTTGAATTTCTAAGAAAAATTGTAAAAAGAAAAGTTACAGTTCATGAATTATTAGTTCTAAAGCTTCAGTTAGCTTTTATCTCCTATTTGCTTCTATCCTTACTCCTCGTAGTTTTCTTGCCAAACGAGTTATATTTGGTTGCCTTAACGGCTGTGTATTTCATATATTTGAGAACAATATTCCGCAAGTATAGAGAATTCTTCATCGAGTATAGGCCGTATCAAATGTTCTATTACTCAATCAGCGTCATAGGCTTTCTAGCATTTTTTGGATACTCACTTTTGAAAAGATTTTCTTTAGGCATTCATTATTCGTTGGGTTATCTTGTTTTTGTTTCTGTTGTGGTTATCATGTTTAGGTTTTATTTCAAGTCCAAATACGGCAGAAACTGGACTTACGGTGTCATAGAGGAGATTAAAGAAAATGTTGTGAAAATTAGTGTACACGATGACATAAGAGCGAACGTTAGGCCTGGTGAATACTGGGTTGATAAGGTTCCAGATGTGAAAATCGGAAGAGTAGTGAAAGTTTTAGTTGAGGAAAGAGCATTTAGAGGAGCTGTACCGACGAAAATAATTGAGGTTTACCTAAGTGACCAGCCTTCATCATCAAAGGCCTCAACGGAAGCAAAAAAAGAGAACGAAACTAACAGTAGCTTATAAATCCCAGTCCAAGGCTGTTTTTTGTAAGTCTTTGCAGAAAGCCACTCATCTTCTTTAATTCTCATTGGTTCCACAGAGTTAGTTGGTGGTCTTATTGATATTTCTGCACCCTTTTCATATATGGTGAAACCAAGTTCTTCTAAAATTGGCTTTATCACTTTTGTAGCTAGTTTCCTGTCTCTAAATTTTATTTTGTAGTAGATTGTATAACCCATCTTTAGACCCTCATTAGTACTCTTAAAAAGAGTAAGAATGGAAACTTTAAAAAGTTTTCTATTTTACTATTGTGAATTAAAAAATTAAAGCTCACCACAGAGCTTAGCAAAATTTCTGTAGATTTCGCTTCCTTTTTCTGTGTGTGCAACCTCTGGATGGAACTGAACTCCATAGATTGGCAGTTTTTTGTGCTTCATGGCTTCAACTTCACAGAACTCACTCTTAGCTAAAAGCCCAAAATACTTTGGCAGTTCTTTTACCTCATCCATGTGACTTTCCCATACCTTTAAACGTCTTGGCAAACCTTTAAAGATGTCATTTTCCTCTAAGATCTCGACCTCAACTAAGCTGTACTCTGCTTTTTCTCCTCTCCCAACTTTTCCGCCAAAGTGCTTTGCTATTAACTGATGGCCGAGGCAAATTCCCAGAATGGGAACATTGAAGTTTTCATAATTTTCGAGTATAGCTTCACAGTTACCTGTTCTTTCCAAGCTTGGTCCTCCTGAAAAAATTATCCCTTTTGGATTCATGGCTTTGATTTCTTCTAGAGATGTTGTATTTGGTATTATCTTTGCCTCAACGCCTAAATATCGTAAAGTTCTCCAAATTCTGTGAACGTATTGCCCGTGGTTGTCCATTATAATTATCATCTTTATCCCTCACTCAAACTCTATCGTCGCAGGAGGTTTGTTTGTAATGTCGTATAAAACTCTCCCAACCTGCGGGATTTCGCTTGTAATCCTAAAAGCTATCCTCTGCAGAACTTCCCACGGAACGTTCATTGCGTTTGCAGTCATCCCATCTAAGCTCTCAACGATTCTAACAGCTATTGTCTCTTTGTAAGCCCTTATATCACCTTGAACTCCAACAGTCTTCACATTTAAGAGCACGGCAAAAGCCTGCCAAGGCTTTAGCTTAGCTTTTTCAACTTCTTCCTCTACTATGGCATTTGCCTCTCTAACGATTGCAACTTTTTCGGGAGTTACTTCACCGAGAACTCTAACAGCCAATCCTGGTCCTGGAAAAGGCATCCTATTGTAGATTTTCTCTGGCAATCCGAGTTCCTTCGCTAATTCTCTTACTTCATCTTTATAGAGATCTCTTAAAGGTTCAATTAGCTTTAGATTTAATCTCTCTGGAAGGCCCCCAACGTTGTGGTGGCTCTTAATCTCCCCTTGACTCTCAATCCAGTCTGGAGCAATTGTTCCTTGAATCAAAAACTCTGCATTGATTTCCTTTGCAACTTCTTCAAAGACGTCAATGAAAGTCTTTCCAATTATCTTTCTTTTCTCTTCAGGATCAGTTACACCTTTTAATGCCTCAAAGAATCTATCTTGGGCATCAACGTAAATTAAATTTAGGCCAAATTCATCTCTAAAGGTTTTTATGACGAATTTTGGTTCTCCTTTTCTAAGAAATCCAGTATTTACGAATACTGCATAGAGTTTATCCCCAATTGCTTTGTGAGCTAAGATGGCTGCTGTTGAGCTGTCAACTCCTCCGGATAATGCTATTATCGCCTTTCCATCTCCAACTTTCTCTCTAATCTCCTCAATCTTTTCTTCAATGAATTTTTCCCACATGAGCATCACCTTTTCTTTTGCGTGGATTTCATAAATTTATAAATTTATGCCTAGATTGAGAAAGATATAAATATTAGTTAGGCATTTTTATGTTAAATATCAGAAAAAAGTCAGTGAAAATTGGGAAACAAAAACATCATTTCTTAAGCTTCTCAAGTATCTCTAAGGCCGCCTTCCTTCCGCTCAGGAACATACCTCCGAATATTGGCCCCATTCTTGGCGCTCCAGCAACAGCATTGGCAGCCATTCCAGTGACGTATAAGCCTGGGTAAACCTCTTTGGTGTGCTCTACCGTGAGCTTCTCTCCCATCTCTGCCCACATCGCGCCCTCACCGGGAACCCTCTCTATTAAACCTCTCTTCTCAAGGAGCTGGGTTATCTGTGCCCCATGACCTGCCGAATCAATCACAAACTTAGCTTCAACCGTAAGCGGGTCAACGTGAAGGCTTGTCATTTTAACAGGCGTCCAGTTTATGACGATTCCAGCTACGCGGTTCTTCTTGATGACTAAATCCTCGACCTCTATCATGTTGAATATCTTTACTCCAGCCTTTACTGTCTTGCTCGCTATCGTTGTTGCCGCTTCAATAGCATCGGCAACATAATAACCCCTCTCAAATTCGTCATACCTTACTTCGAACTCGTCAAGTATTTCCTTAGCCTCCTCTTCTACTACTATTTTATTGAAACCCATGGCTCCACCCCATATTCCTCCGCCTGTGCTTAGCTTCTTCTCGAAGATTGCCACCTTTGCACCGCCTTTAACAAGATAATAGGCAGCAACCATTCCTGATGGACCAGCTCCAACTATAGCAACGTCGAGGTTTAAATGCTCCAAAAGCTCTCTGAAATAGGTTTCGATTATTGCCCTACTTATCACGACATCCTTCAGCATCTTCATCACCCGAAAATTTCATAAAGGTCGGCTAAAACTTAGTATTGAAATTTAAAAACCTTGTTATATGTGGTGGCGAAAATGACCCAAATGGATGAAGCTAAGCGGGGGATAATAACAGAGGAAATGAAGTTCATTGCTGAACGCGAGGGTATAAGTGCCGAAAAGCTTAGGAGAAACGTTGCCAAGGGCTACACAGTCATCTTCCGAAACATAAGACATGATTGGGTTAAGCCAGTTGCTGTCGGTGCTGGGGTTAGGGTGAAGATTAACGCCAACATAGGGACCTCAAGGGACATTATCAACGTTGAAGAGGAGATAGAGAAAGCAAGAATTGCAATTAGGTATGGAGCAGATA
The DNA here is from genome assembly GCF_000517445.1 of Thermococcus paralvinellae. Taxonomy (NCBI): domain Archaea; kingdom Methanobacteriati; phylum Methanobacteriota; class Thermococci; order Thermococcales; family Thermococcaceae; genus Thermococcus; species Thermococcus paralvinellae. Next base: position 1,896,981 of record NZ_CP006965.1, read on the forward strand.
CAATAATGGATCTATCCACTGGTGGAGATTTGGATGAAATTAGAAAGAAAATCATGAGAGCTGTAGATGTGCCAATCGGGACAGTTCCAATTTATCAAGCTGCCGAAGAAAAGTTGGCAAAAGGCAAGGCAATCATTGAGATGACCGAGGACGATATGTGGAAGGCAGTAGAAAAGCACTTCAAAGATGGTGTTGATTACGCAACAATCCACGTTGGAGTTACTAAAAAAGTTGTAGAAAAGATGAAAAGAGTTAAGAGAGTTGTTGGAATGGTCTCGAGAGGTGGCACTTTCTTAGCAGCTTGGATTCTCCATTGGGAAAAAGAGAATCCCTTCTATAAAGACTATGATTATCTCTTAGAGCTTGCTAAAGAATATGACGTAGTTTTGAGCTTAGGGGATGGTTTAAGGCCCGGTGGTTTGCCAGATGCTGGTGATGAACTTCAAATGAGCGAGCTTTTTACCTTAGGGCGCTTGGTAAGAAGGGCGAGAGAATTTGGAGTTCAAACGATGGTTGAAGGACCAGGGCATGTGCCAATAGACCAAATTCCCATGCAGATAAAGATAGCGAAGGTCGCGACGGACAACGCACCCTTCTACGTCCTTGGGCCTTTAGTTACGGACATATTTCCTGGCTACGATCACATAGCTGGAGCAATTGGGGGAGCTATAGCCGCTCTAAATGGTGCCGATTTCCTCTGTTATGTTACGCCAGCGGAGCACTTAGGATTACCAGATAAGGAGCACGTGCGCTTGGGAGTGATAGCTTCAAAGATAGCGGCGCATGCTGTTAATTTGACGCGCTTTGAGAGCGACTACAAGAAAGATTATATTATGAGCTTAGCCAGAGGCTCCCTAAACTGGGTAAAGCAGTTTGAAATGGCGATGGATAAAGAGCGCTTTGTGGAAATTAGGAAGGAGAGGCCAACCTCAACTGAAGCTTGTAGTATGTGCGGCGATTTGTGTGCAATAAAAATTATCAATGACATGCTTAGAAGAAAAGGTGAGGTTTAATGCGTTTAATTTACAAAGGGAAGACCAAGGATGTCTATGAAGACGGCGACTTTCTAATCTTTTACTTTAAGGACAGCATCTTGGGCTTTGGGAATAAAGAAGACACAGGGGGAAACGAGGTAATTGGGGAAAGAGAAGGCAAAGGAAGTATAGTTTTGAAACAAACGGAGTTTTTCTTCAAGCTGTTGGAAAAGAACGGCGTAAAGACCCACTTTGTCGAGAAAATTGACGAAAGAAGAGCGAAGTTTTTAAAAGCTGAAAAAATACCTCTCGAGGTAATCTACCGCTACAAGGCTTATGGAAGCTTCCTAAGGCGTTATGGTGAATTCGTTAAACCTCTCCAAGAGCTGAACATCGTTGAGTTTACGCTAAAAAGCGACGCTTTAGGTGATCCCCTCATTTGTGAAGAAGCCATAGAAACGCTCGGCATTGCAACTAAGGAAGAGATTGAGGTGATGAAAAAAACAACAAGAAAAGTTGCTCAAATTTTGAAAGAATTTTTCAAAAGCAGAGGTCTCGAGATAATTGACTTCAAGCTCGAGTTTGGGCGAAAAAATGGTGAACTTTTGATTATTGACGAAATAAGCGGTGATACTATGAGAGTTATGAGAGATGGGAGAGTTTTGAAGCAGGAAGAGGTTTTGGAGGTTGTTGAATGATCATCTCCACAATAGCTTCTCACTCCTCGCTCCAAATAATTCAAGGCGCAAAGAAAGAAGGCTTCAAAACCCGTTTATACGTTTCTCCAAAGAGAAAGAACTTCTACTCTTCGCTTCCATAGTCAAGATAATAACATGAGGTATGTTGGGAGAATGGTTGGCGTTGGGCTAAAGGATGGTAAGCCTTTCGCTTTCTATCGTGTTAGCTCTCGCTCTTTTCCTAATAGAACGGCAAAACTTAGAGGAGACGAAGTTGCCGTACTAAATCTAAGGGAGACAACTAATCCATATGTGAGCTACACAGCTGTGAAAATTTTCAGGGACTATGCAGTGATTAGTAATGGTTCCCACACGACATTTATTGCTCATGCTTTGGAGTGGGAAAAACCAAAAAAAGCCCTGATTCACGTTTTGGACGCTATGGATTATGAGAGAGATGTCCTAAACACGCCAAGAATTGCTGGGATAATCCAAAGAGACAAAAATGAGGCATTTTTGGGCTTCGCGGGAAAAGATGAGTTTTGGGTCAAAAGAGTTAAGCTCAATGAAGGAAAAGCATTCTTTACGGCAACTTACAACGTTGAAGGTATTGAAACGCTTAGCTTGGACTTTAAAGATGAAAATGACTTAGCTGAAAGGGTTGTTTTGGAATTAAAATTTGCTCACCCAGTTTTGGCAATTGGAGTTGTTGATTTTGGAGATAAATTTAAAATAGGAATAAGAGGAGTGAAAAACCTCTAAGGCATCTTCTTTAGTTTTTTCTTTAAATTCGCCATCTCTAGAGTCGCTAAAGCGTATTCAAAGCCTTTATTTGATTTTATTCCAGCCCTGTCCAGCCCTTGAATTTCGTCATCAACGGTTATGACACCAAATATCACAGGAGTTTCGTATGTTAAGTTTATATGAGCTACTCCTTTAGCAACTTCATTGGCAACGAGTTCAAAGTGGTATGTTTCGCCCTTAACAACGGCTCCTAAGGCTAAAATTGCGTCGTAGTTTCCCTTTTTCGCTAATTCTTTTGCGATAAATGGAATTTCAAAAGCTCCGGGAACTTTGAAGATGTCTATGTCCTCAACCCCATGTCGCTTAAAACAGTCTAATGCACTATCTAAAAGCTCCTTAGTAAGCAAATCGTTAAATCTACTTACAACTATCCCTATTTTCAAGCCTTCACCTTTATATTCCCCTTCGTAAATCATTCTTCCCCCTCCAAAAGAGGTTTTAAATTGTGTCCAAGCTTGAGCATCTTAGCTTCTAAATATGGTTTGTTAACCTCATTAACTTCTCCAAAAATCGGAATAACTTCAACAACCTCTATCCCAAACTCTTCTAAAGCTCTAACCTTCCTTGGATTGTTCGTCAAAAGCTTAACTTTTGAGACTCCTAAAGCTTTGAGCATTTGGTAAGCAACACTGAAATCCCTCTCATCTTCATTAAAGCCTAGTATTTTATTCGCTTCAACGGTGTCAAAGCCTTTATCTTGAAGTTCATAGGCTTTGATCTTGTTTTTTAATCCGATTCCTCTTCCTTCCTGCCTTAAATAAAGTAAAATTCCACCCTCCTGGGCAATCATCTTTAATGCATTAGCTAATTGACTTCCACAGTCGCACTTTAGAGAAGCCAAGGTATCGCCTGTTAAGCACTCCGAGTGTATTCTAACCAAAGGAACGTCGTAAGGCTCTTTTATTATGGCTATATGATCTTTAAAGTCAAGTTGGTTCTCAAAGGCGACTATCTTAAAGGTTCCGTATTTACTAGGTAGATTTGCTTCAGCAAAAACTCTAACGAAGCTCTTTCTCTTCACAACTTCTTTAAGCACTTCTTTAATTGTGATCATTGGTAAATCATGCTTCTCTGCAAAGTTTCTTATAAATTCAAAGTTGTGAGAATTTCCTTCTTCATCTAAGAGCTCGATTATTAGGGCATATCTCTTAAACCCGAGCATTTCCATAAGCTCAAGGGAAGCTTCCGTGTGTCCCTTTCTTTTATTTATGCCAACTCCCCCTAAAAGGTGCAGATGACCTGGATAGCGAAAGTGCTCAATGCTTAGTCCTTCGGCAATCTTTTTAGCAGTTAAAGCCCTCTCTTCGGAACTTATGCCCGTAAACGTTTCTTTATAATCAACGCTTATTAAAAAGTTCGTCTCGTTGTCTTTTGAGGGAAGCTTAAAGAAGCCTCTCCTTAAAGCTTCTTCTTCATCCATAGCCAGACAGAGCATCCCTTTAGCTTGGAGCATGAAGTTTAATGTTTGGGGAGTTATTATTTCAGCGGGATAAACTAAATCCGCTTCAACTTCTCTATCTTCGTCAATTAAAACTATTGGTTTACCCTCAAGAAGGCTTTTCCTAAGCTTTTCCAAGTCCATATCTATCACCCAAAATACCCTTCAAATATCTCGCAACAATATCTATCTCGTAGTTTACTTCCTCTCCAACCTTTAGGAACTTCAAGTTGGTGTTTTCCCAAGTGTAGGGGATTACCTGAACCCAGAATTGGTTCTTCTCAACTCTAGCAATCGTTAGGCTTATCCCATTCAGGGCTATGCTTCCCTTTTCCACTATGCCAAACCTTTCCTTAGGCATTTCAAAGGCTAGCCAGTAAGTATTTCCTCTCTTTAGAACTCTCCTCAGCTTTAGAGTTCCATCGACATGTCCAGTAACCAAATGTCCGTCAATTCTATCTCCAAACTTTAGGGTTCTTTCAAGGTTAACGAGCTTTGCTTTCGCTAAGTTAGTCCTCTTTAGCGTTTCCTCACCAACGTCGAAGACTATTTGATGCCCAATTTCACTCACCGTTAAGCATGCTCCATTAACAGCAACGCTGTCTCCTAAATTCACATCTAGAACATTCTCCACGTAGAGCTTTCCCCTTGAGTAGCGTGCCTTTGCAACCTTCTCTATTATCCCTGAGAACATGGCCTTGCCTCCACGTAAAAGCTGTCCCCAAAGCTTTCAAACTTGAGAAACTCGACTTTAAAGGCATCATTAACATTATCAACGTTTAAGCACTCAAATGGGGAAATTCCTTTTCCAAAGAGCTTGTTCCCATAAAATAAATGTATCTTATCTGCAAAGGGCAAGAACTGGCATGCTATTCTTCCCCCCTCAATTAAAACGCTGTCTATTCCTTTTTCGCCAAGGATTTTTAGTATTTTCTCAGGATTCGTTTCCCTAATGACTTCTGCATTATCCCACTCTTTTTCGCTCTCAGTGAAGACTATAACCCTTCCATCCTTAAAGGCCCTAAAATTTCCATTAGCAGTTAGTCCATGTCTATCGAGAATTACTTTCACCTTTTTACTGCATCCTTCTATTCTGCAAGTCAACCTTGGATTGTCTTTGAGGATTGTATTAGCTCCAACCATTATTGTCATATACTTTTTCCTAAGCTCTTGCACTTTTTTCCTTGCTTTTTCGCCGGTAATCCATTTTGAAGAGAAGTTTCTTGTTGCTATGAAACCATCCAAGGTCAAAGCAAGCTTTATTGCTACAAAAGGCATTTTCGTGGTTATGTACTTAAGAAACACTTCATTCAGCTTTCTTGCATCATCTTCAAGAACACCAACTTTAACCTCAATGCCAGCTTTTTCAAGGTTTTCAATGCCTCTTCCATTAACTAAGGGGTTAGGATCTTTCATTGCTATTACAACTCTTGAGAAGCCCTCTTCTATTATTCTATCAACACAAGGCGGTTGCTTTCCCCAGTGAGAACAGGGCTCTAAAGTGACATACATTGTTGCTCCTTTGAGAGAATAACCTTTGCTCTTTGCGTCTTCTATGGCGTTAACCTCTGCATGTTTCCCTCCAAAGTATTGATGGTAGCCCTTACCGATTATTTTGCCATCTTTGACTATAACAGCACCAACCATTGGGTTTGGGTTCACTCTTCCCTCGCCTTTTTTGGCTAACTCCAAAGCTAAGCTCATGAAGTATTCATCATTCATAACCATCGGTAATTCAATAGATGTTCCAAATTTAAAAAATTTTGTTCTAAAAATGGAACATATCTAAAACAAAAATAAGGGCAAAATTTAATCTCTCACAATCTCCAATCTCACATCAAAGTTTTTCCACCGTATGTAAGGGCTCCAAGACTTATAACGTTGATATCGAGCTTTGCATAATCTTGAATATTCTCCTGTGTTATCCCACCGCTCACTTCGATTTTTACTTCCTATCTTAAACCTTCAAGCTTTAGAGCCTTGAGTGTTTTTTGACTTTTCTGAACCATGTCTCCCTAAACAGATGTTTGAAGATTTTCATAGTCAGATTTGAAGAAGACCTTGAAAAGCTCAAGAAAATTTTTCAAAGACTTTGCAGTCATTGGAGAAGGGAAGGAAAATGGTTTTTAAGGAAAACGGAATAGAAACCATAAGAATAAGTTTAAAAGAGGCAGACGAATTTTACAATTCACTTCCGAAGCTTTTATGTGAGTGATTTTCTTTTTATTTCCCAACTGGGTAGTTCGGTGCTTCATTTGTTATGAAGATGTCATGTGGATGGCTTTCCTTAAGTCCAGCTTGCGTAATGATTACGAATTCTCCTTTTTCTTTCAGCTCCTGAATGTTTTTCGCTCCAACGTAGCCCATTCCTGCCTTTAAGCCGCCAACTAGTTGGTATAGGACTTCGCTGACACTACCCTTGTAAGGAACAACTCCTTCAACGCCCTCCGGAACGAACTTTCTTGTCTTCATATAGCCGCCTTGGTAGTATCTTTCTGCCCCTCCTTTCATCATTGCTCCTAGAGAGCCCATTCCTCTGTACTGCTTGTATTTCCTTCCGTTTATAGTGACCTCTTTACCCGGTGCCTCCTTTGTTCCAGCTAAGAGGTTCCCGAGCATTACAGCATCAGCTCCGGCTGCAATGGCTTTCACGATATCTCCACTGTACTTTATTCCTCCGTCTGCAATGACCTTAATTCCGTATTCTTCTGCTCTGTCTGCAACCATTGCTATTGCCGTTATCTGCGGAACACCAACTCCAGCTACAACCCTAGTTGTGCATATACTTCCAGGCCCTATTCCAACTTTAACGGCATCTGCAAAGGTTAAATCGTCAACTGCCTTTGGATTTGCAATGTTTCCAACTATTAAGTCAGCATCAACTTTGGCTCTTATTTCTTTCATGGACTTAATTGCCTTAAGGTTGTGGGCATGAGCGGTGTCAATAACTATGACATCGACACCTGCTTTGTCTAATGCCAAAGCTCTCTTCAAATCAAAAGGTCCAACTGCTGCAGCGACTATTAAGTCCCCGTTTTTATCTCTTACTGCATTCTTGAACTTCTTCCTCAAAACTAAATCACTCATAGTTATCAGTCCTATCAGTTTGCCATCACTATCCACAACAGGCAGTCTGTCTATCTTGTTTTCTACCATTATTTTCATGGCTTCTTCAACACTCACGTCTTCGCTTACTGTTATGACTTCCTTTGTCATGATGTCCTTCACTTTCTGTCCTTCTTTCGTTGCAATGTCCTTCTTTGAGAGAATTCCGATAACTTTATCCCCTTCAATCACGGGCAAACCGTCAATTCCTTCCCTCTCCATCAAGAAAAGTGCATAATCAACTGTTTCCTCTGGGCTTATGGTTATGACGTCCTCTATGATAAGGCGCTCTGCTCTCTTGACTTTTTTTACCATCTCAACTTGCTTTTCTATGCTCATGTTTCTGTGAATAACACCTAAGCCTCCTTCCCTTGCCATTGCTATTGCCATCTCCCACTCTGTAACGGTATCCATAGCTGCGCTCAGAATTGGGATATTGAGCTTTATGTTTGGCGTTATTTGAGTAGAAACGTCAATGTCTTTAGGTTCAACCTCTGTTGCCTGGGGAGTCAAAAGAACATCATCAAAAGTGTAGCCTTTAATTGAATTAACAAGTTTTTGTTTAAATTTTCCCATTATTTCTCATCCCCCCTGTCTTTTTTAACATAAACCTGGCAAGGGGTTTTTAAGATTTTTGTCTACAAATTATATACTCTATGAAATTTCCAAGAGAATGGATAATTTATGAAAAATAAATCAACTGTCTGAGTTTCAACGCAAAGCGATTTTTAGTGGCAGTTTTTTAACATAATTGATATTTTCCGAATGTTTTTGCACAGTTTGCCAACTTTACAAACGTAAAGCTTATAAACCCAAGGCAATGCCTAGGAATGAACACTCTCTCGAGGTGAGGAGAATGAACAAGACAAAAATGATACTTGCCCACATAGCACCAATTGCAATCGTCTTAGTCCTGCTGGCACTCATATGAAAATCCGACAATCACGCTCATAATTCATTTCCAAAATTTTGTCTTTTCTCTTTCTATTCTCTCATGCATTGAATATATGACAACTAATTTGGCAAAAAATATAATAAACAACTGGCTTATCCTTTAGCGGTGGTTTCCATGGTAAGGGGGGAGTACGAAACCAATTAGAAAGGAAATTAAAAAGGTCTATTCTGAAGTAGAGCTTCTAGGGGAAATTTTAAGAGAAGGAATTTATTGGGCTTTTATGGGCCGTCCGTTTGAGGTGCTGCCGTTTTTGAGGGGCAAGCTTTTAAGTGAAGCAGCAAAGCTAAACGGTGCAAGTGAAGATGCAAGAGTTGAAATTGAGATGCTTTTGAAAGAACTCGAAGAACTTTATAAGAAAATCAGCATGTCAGAAAAAGTCAGCGAGGAACAGATAAAGGAAATTCTAGCATACAGGGAGAAACTCGTTAAGGTCGTGTATGGTTGAGGTAGGTTTATAACCTCCTCTCTTCTATTATTCTTGGGATGATGACGGAGATTTCGCCCGATGGATGAGGATACTCGCATGGGCTGACCAATTTCCATACAAGTTTTTTCTTTCTTGGAATTTGAATAAGTTTGTGCATCTTTTAGAATTGCCTCTTTAATAATGTTCTCCCTTTCTAACGTGTAGTTTAAGCTTCGTTTTCTTATTTTTGCGCTCCCAAAAAATACGCCAAATTAAGAGAAATACATCACAAGTGGCCTTTTTTAGAAGGATGTACAAACCTTGATCAAACTTAGTGAAGGCGGAGTTTGTTAGAGAAAGGTTTATAAATCATCCCCATGAACAGCCTAAGGAACTTCACGATAATGGGAATTAAAAACCCCGCTTCTTGGAGGTGTTAGGAATGGAGGCTGTCAAGATACCCGTATGTACATCATGTGGAAAGGAGATAACTCCAAGGGAGCACGCGACACACTTCATCTGTCCCAACTGTGGGGAAGAGATAATCTGGAGATGTGAAAGCTGCCGCGTATTGGGGACAACGTACAAGTGCCCCAAGTGCGGATGGGAAGGACCATAAAGAGGTGATTTAAATGAGTGATTTCAACATTGTTGGTGTTATTAAAGTTATGCCCACAAGCCCAGAGGTTGATCTGGACAAGCTTGAGGAAAACATAAAGAAGGCAATCCCAGAGAAGTACGGCTTTGTTAAGATCGAGAGAGAGCCAATAGCATTCGGTTTGGTTGCTCTCAAGGTTTACGTCCTTGCCAAGGACGAGGAAGGTTACTCCCTTGACGAAGTTGCTGAGGCATTTAGAAAGGTTGAAGATGTTGAGAGCGCTGAGGTAGAAAGCGTTTCAAGAATCTGAGCTTTTCTTTACTCTTTTTGTGGATGTAGCATAACCTTGTAAACTGTTTTAAGTTTATTTGTTAATTAATTACAAACTTAGCTCTTTTTAGTTTTTTTAAAATGCTGAAGGTGAATTTTGAACTGAACGATAAACAAGCTGGGATAATCCTATTTACCATCCATTCGTTTGGATTTATAAACAAGAAGGAAGAAATTGAGGGAATTGGAGTTGTTGTGAATTAATTAAGTTTGAAACTTTAAAGGGATAACAGCCCTAATTTAGGCTTCTTTAGCTCATCAATGAACTCTCTGAGTTCTTCTGGAACCCTATTGTAAACCTCCTCAAATTTGTTCTCTTCACCAAGTTTAAACTTTGCAAGCTCTCTCAAAGCTTCAAAGAAAGCCTTATACTCCTCATCCTCTTCAAAGGCATTCACGAACACATCCAATGTGTCTTTAAGCTCTTTGTAAAGGCCTTCATCAAAGAGGCTCTTTATGAAATCAGTGACTGTTTCAAAAGTGTATTCGAAAAGCTCCTCATCTTCTTGGGCTTTTAGGAGGGCTTTGCTCAAAGATTTAAATGCACTCTTGTAATCGTCTCTGCTTGAGTAAATCTCTGCTTCAACGAGCCTTGCATTCACTTCAATCTCTTTATCCCTCGGACTCTTGAGGACTTCTCTTATAAATTCCTCAGCTTTCTCATCTTCTCCTTTCTCATAGTAGAAGTGAGCCAAATCAATTAGACTTATTAGGTAGTTCCTCTCATCTCCTAGTTCTTCAAACAGTTCTCTTGCTCTGTCCATAAGCTCAATTGCCTTATCTAAATCGCCGAGCTCTTCGTAGTTTATTGCTATGTGTGCCAAGGTTAGAGCTTCTTCTTTTTTGTCCCTTCTTCCTCTTTCCAGTTCTAGTAATTGTTCATAGACTTCTATCGCTTTATCAGGCATGCCGAAGTGCTCATAAGCATCTGCCAGATAATACAGTGCTTCACTGTACTTTTCTTCATCGCTCTTGTAATTCTCAGCCAACTTTTTATAGAGTTCAATGCCTTTTTCAATTTCATCAAGGTGTGCATAGATGTGTGCAATCTCATGGGCGAGTTCATAGGCTGATTCGCCTTCGCATTCTAAAACTAAATTCTCAAGTTTTTTGAGCAGTTCTCTAAGCTCGTCCTCTTTTTCAATTCCCTCAAGGTAATCGTCAAGATACTCAAGGACTACTTCGCAGTCCTTCCTTTCTAGGGCCTTTTCAAACTCCTTCACCTTTCTCACCAAAGAAAAGTTTATTTTCATAGGGTTAAAAATGTATGGTAAAATAAGGTAGATTTGTTGCTCTTTTTCTTCTCATTTAGAGGAATTAGCATGTTCGATGATGGCTTCTAAGGAATTGGAAGATAAAGTTGAGCTGAAGTTTATCGAAATGTTGAAGTTTAAGGGGAGAATAATTTCTGTTATTTGAACTTTGTGGGTCAAACTTCTTTTTGAGGGATCACTAAAAGGAGGGGGTTTCGAGGTCAATCCATTTGAAATAATGTCTCTCTTATCGACAATAAATTATAAAAAGAATTTGTTGTAATGACAAAATTCTTGAAATCTGAATTACAATAAAAATTCATGATAAAATATATCCTGTCATTTTCCCAATTATATGCTAATTCTTATGTTGTTTTCTACTGACTAACCTAAAAATGTATTGTCAACTAATCATTGTAGTAATCAGCAATTATTATTAACACCCGGAAAGCTCTCCCAATATTGGATAAAATATCCAAATTGGGTGATAAGGATGTCCGAAAACATGGGAGTTTCATTAGGAAGGGAAGCTATAGAGGAATATGCAAGCTGGAACAGTTTAGATGTTCTTGAGAATGCGAACCGCTATCCAGGTCCTACTGGCTTTTTTGCTTACATAATGGAGGAAGCCCTAAAGGAACATCTCGTGCTCATACCTAAGGAAGGTCGAGAAGCCCATTTTAACGGAGATATCTACATCCACAAGCTTCCCTACAGTCTTTACATACCGTACTGCACTGGACACAGCACAGCGAGGCTCCTTGAGACAGGATTGAGAACACCTACAGTAATCTCAAGACCCGCCAAGCACTTTGACACCTATGTTGAGCATATAGCCAACTATCTCATAACGATGCAGCACTACTTTAGCGGCGCTCAAGCATTATCGAGCGTTGAGTGGTATGCTGGACCATTCATCAGAAAAGATAGACTGGACGACAAAAAGATTCAGCAGCACATTCAAAGACTTGTCTTCAACCTGAACTATCCGAGCAGAATAGGGCTACAAACCTCATTCACCAATTTTACAGTAATGCTGGACGCTCCGAAAAGAATGCTCGCAGAAGACTATGCAATTTATGACGGCAAAGAAATTGCACCACTTGGAGAATACGAAAAAGAAGCAAAGAGATTTGTAATTGCTCTTACAAACGTCCTTAAAGAAGGAGACGCAATAGGACAACCATTTACATTCCCAATTCCAACACTTATGACAACTGCAAGGATGCTTTGGGAAGATCCAGAAGTGTTTGAGGCAGTGTTTACAACAGCAGCCAAGAGAGGAAGCTTTTACTGGCTTAATACTAACGTTGTTGATCCCGATGCAAGCTATGCCATGTGCTGCAGGCTTGCAATTAACAAAACAGAGATGCAGTTTACATTTAGCGGCTTTGGCCTGAGAAAGGCCGAGGACTCATTTGTCGAAGAGATGGAAAAGAGAAGATTTGGTGGCTTATGGGCAATGCCCGACATAACAGGCTCCATAAACGTCACTACTGTCAACCTTCCTAGACTTGCACTAAAGGCTAAAGGAGACGACGACAAGTTTTGGGAAGAGTATGAAAAAACTCTCGAAATAGTAAGATTCACAACAGATTGGTTCAGAGAAAGATACATCAGACTAATAACAACTTACAAGGCGATGTACAGAATGATTCACATTTATCTAGAAGGATTCCCCAAGAGCCATTTCAACACAATCGGAATCCTCGGCTTGCCAGAAGCAACTGCTATTTACCTGAACGAACCCAAACTCTGGACTGAAGGAAGCAGAAAAGACTGGAAGAAGGCAGCAGAGCTTATGAAGAAGATGGTCGAGTTTGCAACAGCTAAAGCGAGAGAGTGGATGCGTGAGAGTGGAGTTCCATGGAACGTTGAGGAAGTTCCAGGAGAAAGCGCTGCAGCGAAGCTTGCAATAAAAGACTTTAGAGAGTTTCCAGAGCTCAGAGATTATCTCAGTGATGTTAACAATCCAATTTACTCAACGAGCATAGCTCCCTACTATGGTGCACTTGAGCTTGCTGATAGAATCATGGTGGAGGAGAAGGTTCAGAGGAGCTTTACTGGTGGAGTCATGATGCACATCTTCCTTGGAGAAGAGCCGGATCCAGAGGCTTTAGCGAAGCTGACAAAGAGGCTTATGAAAACAAACCTCGTCTATTGGAGCTATACTCCAGCCATTACAGTCTGCAACACTTGCGGTCACTCGACAACAGGCTTGCACACCCATTGTCTAAAGTGTGGAAGCGAGGACGTCGAGATATGGAGTAGGATTATTGGCTATTACAGGCCTTTAAAGAACTGGAACCCCTTCAGGAAAAAGGAGTTCTGGACGAGAAGACACTATAGAGAATAGCCCCTTTTCTATTTTTAGTTATCTCGGGGAGGTGATCCAATGCTCATAAGTGGCTGGAAATCAATTAGCATGGTTGACGTTCACGGAAAAGTAACCTTTACTCTCTGGCTCTGCGGCTGCAACCTCAAATGTCCTTTTTGCCACAACTGGAGAGTCGCGGAGAGTAAAGAATGCTTTCCTCTCGATAAAAAGGCGTTGCTTGAAGAGGTTGAAACTTCTTCCTTTCTGATAGACTACTTTCATGTTACTGGTGGAGAACCTTTAATACAGTGGAAAGAGCTTGGAGGTCTGTTTGCTCAGGTTAAACTGCTTGATATTCCTATAAGTTTGAATTCCAATCTGACGATAATCAAACCTCTTGAAAGACTTGTCAAAGCCGAACTTATTGATCATATAGCAACCGATCTAAAAGCTCCTCCTACTAAGCTCTATGGTCTTCCGGAGAATGTGAGTATTAAGCTCTGGAAGCTGTTCCTCAAGGGACTTGATGTAGTTTCACAGTATTCTCTGCCTCTTGAACTCAGAATTCCTGTTGCTAAAGGCTTCGAAGCTTGGAACTGGATTGAGGAGGGACTCAGTCATATCAGCACTGATTTTTACGTTGTCCTCAATCCTCTGGTTGGAAAGCCCCTTACATATCCGAGAGACGAAGAGTGGTGCTCAAAGCATTGCTGGCCAAGGAAAGAGGTTGATAATCTTAAGAAAAGACTTGAAGAGCTTGGCATTGAGGTTTATGTGAACAGCTGGAGTTCTCAATAATTAGTGCTAGTCCAAAGGAACCTATAGGTGGAATTTAATAAAATAAAAAGAACTCCTGAACTTGATGAAGTCCTTAAAAAAGTAAAGAAGAGTTGTCTAAGGCTCTTCGAGACAGTAGAGAAAGGAACAAGGCATGCGACTTTAAAATTTGTTTTTTACATAGTTTTAACTTTCTTGCCTTATTAGATTAGATATTAAGAAAACTTTGAAAACTTTTAATTATCATAATCAAAGACATTAAACATTTTGAACAATATCTAACTATTTTTGTTAAAATTCAAGAGCAAAAAGCTTTAATATTTATTTTATCAAATAAAAAACAATTTACACTCCCATGCTTTGATATGGGGGCTTTTTAATTACAAATTGGGGTGGTCAATATGAAGAAGGTATTTGGGCTATTGTTAATTATTGGGCTATTGGTTTTTGCCCAAGCAGGGATAGCAACAGCTCCAGCGACCACTTCAACGGGTGTCAAAAATGTTATATTGATTATCGGTGATGGTATGGGGTTTGCTCATGTGCAGCTTACTAAACTAGTTTACGGACATCTTAACATGGAGGACTTTCCATATACTGGATTTGAGCTTACGTATTCTCTTAGTGGGGAGGTTACAGATTCCGCTGCAGCAGCTACAGCACTTGCTACGGGTATGAAGACATACAACGGTATGATTTCAACAGTAACTAATGGTGATAAAGTGTATAATTTAACAACACTCCTTGAGCTTGCTCAATTCTTGGGTAAGTCAACTGGACTTGTTACAACTACCAGAATCACCCATGCAACTCCTGCTGCCTTTGGAGCCCACGTTGAAGACAGAGACATGGAGGCGGAAATTGCAAAGCAGCTCATTGAGCACAAGATCAACGTTCTCTTCGGTGGTGGGAAGAAGAAGTTTGATGATGCAACCTTAGAACTGGCAAAGCAATACGGTTATGAAGTAATCTTCGACAAGGAAGGCCTAGAAAAGGCAAGCGGTGAATATGTGCTTGGATTGTTTGCATACAGCCACATTCCCTACGTACTCGACAGGAGCGAGAGCGACGTTGGTCTGCTTGACATGACGAAGAAGGCCATTGAGCTGTTGGAGAGAAATCCAAACGGATTCTTCTTAATGATTGAAGCTGGAAGAATTGATCACGCAAGCCATGGAAACGACATTGTGGCAACCCTTGCTGAAACTAAAGAGTTGGATGATGTTGTGGGATATGTTCTAGAGTATGCGAAGAAGAGAGGAGACACGTTAGTAGTAGTTACAGGTGACCATGAAACTGGAGGCCTTGCTGTTGGAATTAACTATGGAAGTGTAGTTGATGTCAACAAGATACTCAGCATCAAAAAGAGTACAAGCTTTATGGCAGCTGAAATAAAGAATGGAGGAGACATTAAAGAGGTTGTCAAGAAATATACAGGGATAGAATTGAGCGATGAGGAAGTTGAATACATTAAACAGATGGATCAGGAGAATCCAATATTTGGTTTGTCCAACGCTTTGGGAGAGATAATTTCAAAGAAAGTTGGAGTAACATTTGCTTCACACAAGCATACTGGAGAGCCAGTTCCTCTCTTAGCATATGGGCCTGGAGCAGATAACTTTGTAGGATTCCACCACCATATACAGACCAGCAAGCTTATTGCAAAGCTTATGATCTTTGGCGTACCAAGAGTCAATATTCTATTTGAGGGAACAAGCTCTGCAAAGGGAGACCTAAATGGCGATTACAGAGTTGACGAGAAAGATGCGTATATTGCCTTAATGGTGCTCTTAGGAGAAAAAGTTGACAGCGAGCTAGAGGAAAGGGCAGACTTGGATAACAACGGAATCATAGACCTCCATGATGTAATGTTAATTCTCCAGGAAGCATAATTTTCTTTTACTCCTTTTTTTCTTCTGTTTTTTGTCTATTTCACTGTTATCTTGTGAGTTATCTAAGAGCGAAAAATTTATAAATAGTCCAAAGGAACCTATAGGTGGAAACAACAAATTGTGACTAAAAGCTGTTATGGAATAATTTATAAAATTAAAGGAGGTGGGCGGAGATGGCCCAGCTCGCAGGACAACCAATCTTAATTCTTCCCGAAGGAACCCAGAGATACGTTGGTAGAGATGCCCAAAGGTTGAACATTCTTGCTGCAAGAATTGTTGCTGAGACTGTTAGAACAACCTTAGGACCAAAGGGTATGGATAAAATGCTTGTTGACAGCCTTGGTGACATCGTCATTACCAACGATGGTGCCACTATTCTCGATGAGATGGACATCCAGCACCCAGCTGCAAAGATGATGGTCGAGGTCGCAAAGACCCAGGACAAGGAGGCCGGTGACGGTACAACAACCGCTGTAGTTATCGCAGGTGAGCTCCTCAGGAAAGCTGAAGAGTTGCTCGACCAGAACATCCACCCAAGCATCATCGTCAAGGGTTACACAATGGCTGCCGAGAAGGCACAAGAGATCCTCGACAGCATTGCAAAGGACGTTGATGTTAGTGATGAGGAGACACTCTTGAAAGCTGCAATCACTTCAATCACCGGAAAGGCAGCTGAAGAGGAGAGGGAGTACCTAGCTAAGCTCGCAGTTGAGGCTGTTAAGCAGGTTGCAGAGAAGGTTGGCGACAAATATCACGTTGACATTGACAACATCAAGCTTGAGAAGAAGGAAGGTGGAAGTGTCAAAGACACCAGGCTCGTCAAGGGTGTTGTAATCGACAAGGAAAGAGTCCACCCAGGAATGCCAAAGAGAGTTGAGGGGGCTAAGATTGCACTCATCAACGACGCAATCGAGGTCAAGGAGACAGAGACAGATGCTGAGATCAGAATCACAAGCCCAGAGCAGCTCCAGGCATTCCTCGAGCAAGAGGAGAGAATGCTCAAGGAGATGGTTGACAAGATCGTTGCAACAGGAGCAAACGTTGTCTTCTGCCAGAAGGGAATTGACGACTTGGCACAGCACTACTTAGCCAAGGCTGGAATCTTGGCAGTCAGAAGAGTCAAGAAGAGCGACATGGAGAAGCTTGCAAAAGCAACAGGAGCTAAGATCGTCACAAACATCAGAGACCTCACACCAGATGACCTCGGTTACGCAGAGGTTGTTGAGGAGAGAAAGGTCGCTGGCGAGAACATGATCTTCGTTGAGGGCTGCAGGAATCCAAAGGCAGTAACAATCCTCATCAGAGGTGGAACAGAGCACGTCGTTGATGAAGTCGAGAGGGCAATGGAGGACGCTATAAAGGTCGTCAAGGACATCATTGAAGACGGCAAGATTGTTGCTGGTGGTGGAGCAAGCGAGATCGAGCTCAGCGTCAAGCTCGACGAGTACGCTAAGGAAGTCGGTGGAAAAGAGCAGCTCGCTATCGAGGCATTCGCTGAGGCACTCAAGGTCATTCCAAGAACATTAGCAGAGAACGCTGGACTTGACCCAATCGAGACACTCGTTAAGGTCATTGCAGCACACAAGGAGAAGGGACCAACAATTGGTGTTGATGTCTTCGCAGGAGAGCCAGCAGACATGATGGAGAGGGGTGTCATCGAGCCAGTGAGAGTCAAGAAGCAGGCAATCAAGAGCGCAAGCGAAGCAGCAATCATGATACTCAGAATCGACGACGTCATTGCAGCAAGCAAACTCGAAAAGGAGAAGGAAGGCAAGGGTGGAGAAACTGGAGGAGAAGACACTGAGTTCTGATCTCTCTAATTCTTTTTGAGTTTTTCAATTTCCTCTTCAAGCCTCTTCAGCTTCTCCTTGGCTCTTCTCAGCTGGGCATTTGCTAAGTTAACTATTTTTGCGATATATTCTTCACTCACCCACAGCTCCCCGTTCGCTCCCAGAGGAACGTCCATTCTTTCTGTCGAGCGTATTTCAACTACAAGCTTCTTATGGCTGATGCTCTTGATGTTTGAATGCTTGAAGCCGCAGTTTATTGCCAGATTTAAAAGCTCAACAGCATCTTTTAATGTTTTGGCAGAAACGTGAATTATTGGGCTGTGAAGCATGAACCAGAGCATTCCAGAATCGTGCTTTTTGACAGCAACTAAAACTTCTTCAAGAGAAACTCTCCTATGCCACTTACCAAGCCATTCAGCGTTAACCTTATCCCCAAACTCTGGCATCTGCATTACAGTTATCCTTCCAGAACATGAGGATGTTGTGAAATAATTTGGAAGGGAGTTTATTTTCTCTAAAAGAGATATTATATCCTCATCAACTAATGCTTTTTCTAAGGCCTCTTTCAGGCTTTCCATTGCTTTTCGCTTTTGGAGTTCGAAGTTCTTTTCATAGAGGAACATGGGAGTAAGTTTGTAGACATCTTTTTAAAAATTAATCTTTTAAAAGCATAAGTCTATTAAGAGGTTTGGGAAACGTATTGATTGAGCTGCACAAAGATGCCCTTCTCCTTAACAAACTCCACAAATCTCTTGTAAGTTGGATGTGCACTTAAAGTTTCGCTATCCCCAATGGCTATTAATTTGCGCTTTGCCCTTGTTAAGGAGACGTTTAGCCTTCTCAAATCAGTTAAAAATCCGAGCTCGCCTTTTTTATTAGAGCGAACAAACGAAAGAATGATAACTTCTTTTTCTCTTCCTTGATATCCATCAACAGTTTTTACTTCAATTTCATCGTTTTCTAGGAGCAAGCTTATCAAATCTCTCTGGTCATCATAAGGAGTTATAACTCCAATCGACTCTGGCTTAATGCCCATTCTTAACAATTTCTGTACGATCTCCTTAACGAGCTCTGCTTCCAACAGATTCTCCCTTGAAAGTGATCCTTTTCTTTGCCTTTCCCATTTTTCTGGATGTTTTGATGTATCAACAAAAACTAACGGCTCTTTTAGATTTAAGATAGAATCCCAGGGTTCTCCAAAAGAGAAAACTCTAACACCCAAATCGAGCAAAGTTATGTTTTTAACGCCATCGTAGGCCTTAATTTTTCCATTGTAGAACTCCTTGCTTGGGAACTCCATAAGCCTTTCATTCATTCTGTACTGGATTTCGAGCATCTTTGCTTTTGAGGGGTAAAGTTCAATTAGCTTTTCAAAGAGAGTCTCACTGAGTTCTTTTGCTTCCTCACTCAAAATTGTGGGGGGAAGTTGCTTATGGTCGCCGGCTAAGATGAATTTATTGGCTTTCGCTATAGGAATTAAAACACTTGGAATTGTTGCCTGTGAAGCCTCATCTATAACAGCAACATCAAATTTAATATCTTTTATAAATTCAAGAGCTGCTGAAGAGTTTGTGCTCAAAACAACGTCAGCTTGTCTTATTATCTCTTTTACTATTTCCTCCTCAATCTTTTTGGCTTCATTATACAACCTTTGAACTTTTTCATTGAATGTTATCCATTGGGCCATTGATTTTATGACTCTTGCTGGAATCCCTCTTGCTCCAATTCCTTTCTCTGCAAGCCTTAGGATTTGCCTATCCGTGAGACCTCTCCGCCATTGAGGCGTTGGTTTTGTATATTGATCTCTAAGCATTGCTAACCTTTCAGCCTTATTCCTGAACTCTCTCACTCTTTTATACTTTTCGTGGATTTCAACCTGATAAGCTAATGTTGACTCCTTTAGGTGCTTTGATACTCTAGAAGGATGTCCTAAGCGGACTAGCTTAACTTTCCCCCATAAGCGCTCGACTAGGTTATCAACAGCTACGTTGCTCTCTGCAGTCGCCAAAACCTTTTTTCCCCTCTTTACTTCTTGGAGAATAACTTCAGCAACTGTTCGGGTTTTTCCAGTGCCGAAGGGACCATGAATTAGGAAGAAATCCTCACTTCCTAAGGCCAAGCCTACAGCCTTCTTTTGGCTCTCATTTAACTGTTCATCAAATGGTTTAAATTCAATATCAATACTCTCTTTGGGCTTTTCTAATCCAAGGATAAACCTTAATGCTCTCTTTCCACTTTCGCTAAGCTTATCAAGGTTTTCTATCTGCCTCTTAAATGTTATATCGTTGGCATAAAGATCAATTCTAACGTTTCTTAAGGCCCAAGAAGGAACTGTTTCAAGAGCAACAACAAGAAAGCGCTTTCCCTTTTCAGTTACAGTTCCAATTAAATCACTCGCTAGGGGATTACCTTTGCTTATCACGACCAAATCCCCAACGCTGATTTCAGTCTTTATTTCCTGCTTTCTGCCGTATTTAACAAGTTTATATCCAAACTCTTCACCGATAATCTTTCCGTTTAAACCCAAAACAGCTCTTCCCACTTTTTCTCTCTCATAGCCAGTTAACTTTCTCATTTCTTCCCGCATAGCTTCTATCTCTGCCTCTCGCTCAAGCTCAACGAGCTCCTTGAGATGATTGATGTACCGAATTAAGTTCATTTTCCCCACCAATTTTTGAGGTGCTTCCCATATTAGTCTGAGATTATTTAAGGTTAAATAATTCAATGGTGCATAATTTTTAGGGGACTTTTTACCAAACATAAAAAACTGGAGTGAACTTAAAATTTCATACTCAAAAAAGATAAGTTAAACTAGCTTCTTAGAATAGTTTTCTGGTGGGCCCGCGGGGCTTCGAACCCCGGACCTCCCGCTTATCAGGCGGGCGCTCTGACCAGGCTGAGCCACGGGCCCTCTTCAACTGGTGCCCCGGCCGGGATTTGAACCCGGGTCGCGGGATCGAGAGTCCCGCATGATTGACCGGGCTACACCACCGGGGCGCCGATAATCCTAAGCTCTGCCAAATTTATAAATTTTTCGGTAATATCTTCCCATGCCCTCTCTATAAATGTCCTTACCATAAATTAAACTTCATAGTCTTATCTCGAGATTATTTAGTTTTTCATTTGCAGATTTTGTTATTACTGCTCTTGTTTCATTCCCGATTTTCTTAATCTTAATTATAGTACTTGCCAGCTCTTCAAGAAGAGGAAGTACTCCAAATTCAGTTGTATTTATGAGATCTATGTTTACAAAATAAAACGCTATTCTCTTTTTATTTCCTATCCACGATAAGAGATTGTTAATGTTTGTGATTATCTCCCTCTTGCTGTCAGCCAGCATGAATAGCTTCTCTATACCCAAAACAATGTTAATAATTGGTTTTTGAGAGCTTTCAAAGAGAGGTCTTGCTATTTGTTCATATTCTCTCCACTGTATAGCAGATTCTTTCATAGTTATATGTCCAACAATGTTTCCGACTTCTAGCCTGCCTCCTTCTTTTATAACCAACACATTATTAAGCAAGCTTGAATCAAGATCTGCTAGCTCTATGTTTACCTTATATATATACAGAGTACCTAAGATGTCATCAATGACAACTGGGTAGCCTCTACTTTTTGCCCATCTTATTAGACTATACAGCTCCCTATACGACATAGAGTCAGATAAATCTTCTATAATTACAGTTTCTCCAAGTTTTAGCAAGCCCCATAACTCATCTAAATTAAATTTACACATACCCTCACACCTCATATTCACTATAATGTTATTGTGTCATATTAATAGAAATACTTTCTATTTTTAATACTTTTTGGCATATGTTTAGTATATCGTAAAAAACTTACTATACATTCCGATTATTTTTTAATACATTTTAGTCGTTATAGTAAGGGTAAGAAAAAAACACGCTCTAGCAGGGGTGAAAGTGGATGCCATACGTTCCCAATGCTAAAATCATTATCCCTGAAAAGAAGCCTGAAAACTTGACCGAACTTTTGGAATTGCTATTTCCTAATCATCCTGAAAGACAGAGATTGGCCATATTTTTATTGGAGAGAATTCACAAGGAGGTAAAAAGGTATGGATTTCGGGCAGAAAATTGGTTAGAGCTAATCTTGGAATATCTTGGTAATGAAGAGTTAATTTACTATTATCGAATGCTTGTTGAGGAGAAAGTTTCAAGGACTGAAATACATAGACTGATTGAAAAGAAGGCAAAAGAGTTGGGAATACCCTTTGGGACTGCAAAAACTAACTACAATATCGTTGTAAAAACTCTCCAAAACGCTCGAATTATATATAGGACAAATAATTATTACAAAACCACAAAAGAATTCAGCAAACTGCTTTGTGAGATAGCTGAAGTTTGGAATAAATGGCTAGCTCGATGACTTTACTGCAATTTTTTAGTTAGCTTACTGTTTAGACAGTGCCAAAAGTTAGAACTTGATGTTTCCATAAAGTTAGGTTATTTTCAAAGTTGGAGGAAAATACAAAAGGGCATAATAAAAATGAGGGACACTCTATAGAAATTGACCTACAGCGGAGTTTCACCTTGAGGCAAAGCTTACATCTCTATCACAAACCCTTACAACTCTGGGTAAGTTGCAGGATTTGCTTAGATGCAAACTTTGGATCGAGATGAAGCTTTCGCTTGGTCTTTTCCTATACAGTGCCCCTCACTATATACCTCGTACTTAACATATATAAACTTTTCTACTTTTTAATTCTTGTTTTAATTAAAGTTTTAATCTGAAATAAATAAAATTTATTTTTGGAAAATAATAAACTTATATTTGACAAAGAGAAGAGTGTTAAGTGGGAGGAGGAATATTTATAAAACATTGAAGTACTTTCTAATAGTCACACCAGTATGAACGGTGATATTAATGCTGGATATGGTTCTTAATGGTATTGAACTTGTAACAATAATGGGTCTTTTTGTTATTTTAGTCTTGACAGTGAACTTTAGAGGACGATTTATCGAGAAGTATCCTCAATTGAAAAAGTTTTATGATATTATCTTAGCTAGTATAACCCTTGATTTTGTGTCGGAGTTCTTTTACCTCCCTGATTATGTTACTCTTCCTCTTAGTGAACAGCAACTTGAAGAAATCCGGCTAATTGGGGATTTAATTTATGCACTGTCTGTTTTACTGTTTATAATTGGATTTGGCTGTTTGTTTTCAACACTCTTGAAAAAATATGAGCTAATCCCCGTTGTTATGGAATTTAAGAATAAAAAGATAAAGAGCGAAGTGTTGAAGCAACTCTCTCCTGGAGTTTACATGTGCAACAATGAGGAAGAGTGTTACTCCCTGTTTCTAGAGCTTCTTAAAGAAAGGCCCGGATTAATAATTTCCAGAAAACCTGCCTATATTATTAAAAAGAAATTTAGATTAAAGGAAACTCCAATATTATGGCTTAGCAAAATTGAAGGTGACAATACTGTTTATCCCACTCGGTTAAATTATCTAATGCAAGTTCTGATCGATTTTATGAAAAAGGAAAATATTCCAAAGGCTATCCTGCTAGATGGAATAGAATATTTGGTTTTAGAGAATGGCTTTGATACAGTGTTCAAGTTTCTAACCAAGCTTAAAGATTATGCAATCATGAATAATGCAATAATTTTGGTTCCAATTGTCAGGGATGTATATGGTGAAAGAGAAGCTGTCTTACTCATGAGGGAGTTCTCAAACATTTGTGATATTGGTTGTTAACAACTAAAGCTGATTTCCGGCGAGTATAATGTATTGCTCATCGATTTGTTGTCAATTTATATGTTTCAGAATTCTCAATGTTTATAACCCATACATATTTATACTCCTTAAAACAAGTTATTCTTATAGCATGTAGTTATTGACTGTTTGGTTTAATAATGTGTGACTGATATAGTATAAAATCTACGATATGATACAATCGTTATTTTATTACCCATAATTACGCGTTGTAAATCTAAGTAAGTCACGTATGTATCAAGAGGTGAAAGCAATGCCATATATCCCACCAGCTAAAATCATTATCCCTGAAAAAAAGCCAAATGATTTGAAAGAACTCCTAAATTTATTGTTTCCTAATCATCTAGAAAGGCAGAAGCTGGCTCTACTCCTGCTACTACGTATCCATGGAGATGAGAAGAAAAATGGATTTCGAGCAGAAGAGTGGTTGGGATTTGTTTTAGAATATCTCGGCAATAAGGAACTTATCGCTTATTACATTATACTGGTGAGAAAGCGTTTGCCTAGGACAGAAATTCATAAGAGGGTTGAGAAGAAAGCGAAAGAATTGGGTGTTCATTTTGGGACTGCAAAGACCAACTATAATATTGTTATAAAAACACTCCAAAATGCCCGAATGATATACAAATCTAGGGGTTACTACAGAACCACCAGGAGATTCAGTGAGCTGTTGCGTGAAATTGCCGATGTTTGGGATGAGTGGAGGAGCAATTTTTAGCTTTACTATATTTTGATGTCTTCACTGTTACTTACTGAATGAGCAAAAAGTTTATATGCCCTCTACAGTGCTTAATTAAATGTAATTAAATATCATTAAAGCTGGAGGTGGTTTGAATGACAGAGGATGAAAGGAAATACACCACAGTTTCAATTCCAAAGCCACTATATGAGAAGATAAAGAAGAGAATTGAGGGAACAGGGTTTACATCAGTTTCTGACTATGTTACATATGTTTTAAGGGAAGTGTTGGCAAGCTTGGAGGAAGAAGAGAAGGAAGAGGTCTTCAGTGAAGAGGAAGAGGAAAAGGTTAAGGAGAGACTCAGGGCTCTTGGCTACCTCGACTGACTTCTGTTAATTTTTATTTAGGTGATTAGAATGGTTTCTAAGCCACATGGTGGAAAATTAGTTAGGAGAATAGCTGCTCCAAAGACGAGGGAGAGAATTCTAAGCGAGCAGAAAGAATATCCAAAGGCTGAAATTGATCATGGAAGGGCAATTGATCTTGAGAACATAGCCCACGGTGTTTACTCACCACTCAAGGGATTCTTAACAAGTGATGATTTTCAATCTGTTTTAGACCACATGAGACTTAGTGACGACACCCCATGGACAATTCCAATTGTTCTTGACGTGGAAAAGCCTGAATTTGAAGAGGGAGATGCGATTCTGCTTTACTATGATGATTTGCCTATAGCGAGGATGCATGTTGAGGAAATCTACACCTACGATAAGAAAGAATTCGCTCAGAAGATTTTCAAGACGACTGATCCTAATCATCCTGGTGTTGCTAAAGTCTATGCGATGAGTGAATATTTAGTCGGCGGTGAGATTGAGCTTTTGAACGAGTTACCTAATCCATTTGCTAAATACACACTGAGACCTGTTGAAACCAGGGTTTTGTTTAAGGAGAGAGGATGGAAGACAATAGTTGCATTTCAAACGAGAAATGTTCCTCATATGGGACACGAATACGTTCAAAAAGCTGCGTTGACTTTCGTTGATGGTCTCTTCATAAATCCCGTCTTAGGAAAGAAGAAGAGAGGGGACTACAAGGATGAGGTGATCATCAAGGCCTATGAGGTTCTATTCAAGCACTACTATCCAAAGGATGCTGCTACACTCGCAACTGTTAGATATGAAATGCGCTATGCTGGGCCGAGAGAGGCGATACACCATGCAATCATGAGGAAGAACTTTGGAGCAACCCACTTCATAGTTGGAAGAGACCATGCAGGTGTTGGTGACTACTACGGACCTTATGAGGCATGGGATCTGTTCGATGAGTTTCCGGATTTAGGCATAACTCCAATGTTCATCAGAGAAGCTTTTTACTGCAGAAAGTGCTGTGGAATGGTCAACGCTAAGATATGCCCCCACAGCGAAGAGTTCCACGTGAGGATAAGTGGAACAAAGCTTAGGAAGATGATAATGAGCGGTGAAAAGCCTCCTGAATATATGATGAGACCAGAAGTTTATGAAGTGATAAGGAGCTTTAAGAATCCATTCGTGGAGTGATCTAAATGTTAATAATCCACCACTGGGACACTGACGGCATAACATCAGCAGCTTTAGTTGCTAAAGCTCTTGGCTTAGAGGAATTTGAAAATTTAAGTCCTCCCATTGGGGAATTCAGATTTGATGAAAGGATTAGAAATGCAATTGAGAAAGCTGACAAGATTTACGTGCTCGACTTAAATCTGCCAAATGAAGTTGAAGGAATAAGCAAGGAGACAATCTTCATCGACCACCACATACAGCCCAAAATTAGAAATCCAAAAGTTAAGCAGATAAACCCAGCTTTGAATGTGGGATATGCTCCCTCAGCCTCTTTCGTTGTTTCCCAATATTTTGGCATTTGGAATGAATGGACTGCTTTGGGAGCTTTGGGCGACATAGGTAAGAAGGCACTTGAAATTCCCAAAGTTAGAGAGCTCTTAACGATAAACACGGAAGAGGCTCTTAGATTAGTTCAGCTCATTGATTCAAACTATGTGGTTATGGATAGGGAAGATGTGGAAAAAGCCGTGAAGGTTCTCCTAACACATAATCTAAGAGAGCTTTTGGAATATGAGCCTTGGGTTAAGAAAGCTGAGGCGATTGAAAAGACAATAAATGATGCAATTGGTAGTTTAGAGCTTAGAAATGGATTTGCCTTCATAACTTTTGAGAGTTCTTTTAATGTAATCTCCAAAGTCGCAAGGAAAGCGGTCTGGGAGCTTGGATACAACGGAGCGGTGGTTGTGAACAGAGACTTTCACGGAAAAGCTCAGATATACTTTAGAATTTCACCTGAACTCGCTGATAAAATAGACATGGGGAAAATAATTTCACTCCTCAAGGAAAAAGGCTTCAATGTTGGTGGAAAGAGGGAAGTTTTGGGATGCATATGTGAAAAATCTGGAGTTGATGAGGTTTTAGAGATAATTAACGCTCATCTGAGGTGATCAGAATGAATGAGGAAATTAGAGAACATTTAGAGAACATTAAGAAGGTTTTTGTGATTGGTCTTGATTCAGCTCCCCCTGAGCTTTTATTTGATAGGTTTTTGGATGATCTGCCTAACATAAAGTGGCTTGTAGAGAGGTCAATTTACGGCCCGATGCAGAGCACAATTCCGGCAATTACAATCCCGGCTTGGATGGTGATGGCAACTGGGAAAACTCCTGGCGAGCTCGGTTTGTATGGTTTTAGGCATAGGAAAAAGGGAACTTACAATGACATCTGGATTGCTCACAGCTTAATGGTGAAAGAAAAGGCGGTCTGGCATTACATAGCTGAAAAAGGTAAAAAATCGGTTTTGGTTGGGATTCCACCGAGCTATCCCCCAAAGCCAATAAACGGGTGGCTTATCTCATGCTTCATTACACCAGATGCTTCCGTTGATTATACGTATCCAAAAGAGCTTAAGGGAGAAATTGAGCGCTTAGTTGGGGAATATATCTTTGATGTTGTCTTTAGAAAAGAGAACAGGGATGAGGTTAAAGAGCAGCTCTGGGAGATGACCAAGAAGAGATTTGAAGTGATCAGATATCTCATTCAAGAGAAGGATTGGGACTACTTTGAGTTCGTTGAAATTGGCCTTGATAGAGTCCACCACGCATTCTGGAAGTACTTCGACGAGAACCATCACCTCTATCCGGGAGATGACAATCCCTACAAGAACGTCATTCTTGATTATTATAGGCTCCTTGACAAAGAAATTGGAAAAACATTGAAGCTTTTGGACTTGGATGAGACAGCTGTAATTATTGTTTCAGACCATGGAATAAAGGCAATGAAGGGAGCTTTTGCAATCAACCAGTGGCTCATTGAAGAGGGACTGCTGAAGATTAAGAATCCAGAGATTTTGAAGGAAGGAAGGCAGGTTAGATTTAACGAGCTCAAAGTAGATTGGAGCAAAACTATTGCATGGGCCTGGGGCGGCTATTACTCTAGAGTTTTCCTCAACGTGAAGGGAAGAGAACCAATGGGAATAATTGAGCCCGAAAAGTATCACCAAGTTAGAGATGAAGTTGCTGAGCTGATAAAGAGCATAAGAGGACCAAACGGAGAAATGTGGGACACAAAGGTGTTCTATCCTGAAGAAATTTATCCAGTTGCCAAAGGTGATAAGCCAGACATGATGGTTTACTTGGATGATTTGAACTGGAGAGCCGCTGGAACCCTTGGCTATGAGAGTCCCTATCTGCTGGAGAATGATTTAGGACCGGATGATGCAGTTCATGCCGAGTATGGAGTTTTCTCCCTCTATCTGCCCGGAATGGAGGAGCCAAAGAGAACACAGCTCACAATCTACGACTTTGCCCCAACTGTGCTCAAGCTCTTTGGAATGGAGAAACCGCTTAGAGGGAGGAGTGTGGTATGAACAAAAGAGATATAGTCTTTATTCCTCATGCACTAGAAAGAATGAAGGAGAGAGGTATCTCAGAAACCCTTGTAGTTGAAGCTTTAACTAACCCAGATGAAGCTATAGAAGGGTATTTTGGGAGAAAAGTCGCCCAGAAGGTTATAGATGGAAAATTGATCAGGGTTATTTATGAATTGTGATAACAGCCCATATAACTTCGAAAGTTGATAAATACCTGAGGTGATTTGCATGGAAATTTCATATGATCCAAAGTATGATGTTATGTACATCAAGTTTTCAGATGCAAAGATAGTGGATACCGTTGAAGTCGATGAGGGGATTATCATAGACTACGGTGAGCATGGGGAAATCGTAGGTATAGAGATAATCAACGCATCGGTGAGGATCAAGCCGAAACCCCTGAGCGAGATCACTATAAAAATAGAAGAACAAGCCGCTCCTTAGGTGAATGTTATGGAGGGCTTTACAATCTGGCTCACCGGTCCGAGCGGTGCTGGGAAGACAGTGCTGGCTCATACTTTAAAGAAGAAGCTAAAAGAGATGGGCTACAAAGTTGAAATTCTTGATGGAGATGTCATAAGGAAAACTCTCTACCCCGAGCTTGGCTTTTCCAAAGAAGCGAGGGAGATGCACAACAGAATAGTGATCTACATGGCAAAGCTTTTATCAAGGAATGGAGTCATAGCGATAGTTTCTCTAATTTCGCCGTATAAGGCTGTTAGAGAATATGCGAGAAAGGAAATTGGCCGCTTTATTGAGGTTTATGTGTATGCCCCCCTGGAGGTCAGGATTCAAAGGGATCCGAAGGGATTATATAAGAAAGCCATGCGCGGTGAAATAAAGGGATTGACAGGTTATGACGGGGTTTATGAAGAGCCGGAGAATCCAGAGGTTAAAGTGGACAGCTCAAAGATGACCCCAGAGGAAGAGGCTGAGGCTGTGCTGAGGAAGGCTAGGGAATTAGGCTATCTGCCTTAAGGTGAGTTTTATGCTCTCCTTTATTTTTCTCGGCTTTCTCGTTGGATTTTTAGTTGGGCTAACTGGTATTGGTGGAGGAGCTTTGATGACTCCATCATTGATATTCTTGGGTGTTGAGCCTTTGACAGCTGTTGGCACTGACCTTTTATATGCAACTGTCACGAGGATTTTTGGTGTTTTCTTCCATCATAAGAAGGGAAGCATTAGGTTCGATTTGGCTTTGAGGCTTTTTGCTGGAAGTTTACCCGCAATTTTACTCGGATCTGTTCTGCTTAGGGTTATTGATAAAAGCACGCTTAATAATTATCTCACCTTATTACTAGGTGCAATTCTTGTCCTTAGTTCCTTCCTCAGCTTAATTAAGGGAGAAATTCACGTTCCCATAAGACCCAAGAGAGAATATTTGTATGTTCTTGGTTTTATTGTCGGCTTAACTGTTCAGTTCACTTCAGTTGGTGCTGGAGTTATAGTGAGCTTTGCATTAATGAATTTAGCTAAGCTCAGCCCAAGAGAGGTTGTTGGTGTTACGATATTTTATGGTTTAGCTTTGTCATCTTTTAGTGCTTTGAACTATGCGTTTTTAGGGAGCATAGATTATCGTTTGGCTTTAGTTTTGATTGCTGGCACTTTACCGGGTGTGTATTTGGGGACTCATGTAAATACGAAAGCAGATAGGGACAAGTTGAAGAGAGTTATTAATGTGATAATTTTAGTTATTGGACTTTTGACACTCTTTCAGAGGGTGATTTGAGTTGTTCTCGATTATGAGTTAAGGGGCGAAGCCCCTTAGACCCCGTTTTATTTTTCTATCTCGGCGCTTACTCTTTCAAAACTTCCTCTAAACTCTCTATTGGGGAGTAGAAGCCACTTTTAATCATTGCTCTTAGAAGTTGGTT
The DNA here is from genome assembly GCF_000517445.1 of Thermococcus paralvinellae. Classification (NCBI taxonomy): domain Archaea; kingdom Methanobacteriati; phylum Methanobacteriota; class Thermococci; order Thermococcales; family Thermococcaceae; genus Thermococcus; species Thermococcus paralvinellae. The sequence continues at coordinate 1,926,498 of NZ_CP006965.1, forward strand.
TGCCTCTTCCAATGTTAGAACGTCAGTTTTAACGCCTAACGCCAAAACACCAATTGTGCCTGAGACTTTAACACCTAGGAGGTATGCAGCTTTTCTGGCATCCAAATCATCGCTAAGGAATATTATTCTCCTATTTTTTGCCACTGCGATGCAGGAGGCCTCTCCTTTCCCCAAGCTTGTACAAAGTTTTCTGTACAGTTCAATTTCCTCGTTTTTGAGTTCTACAACTTTAAAGGGAAGTTTGACCTTTGGCAAAATACCTCTTTCAATTCCAAGGTTGAATTCTTCTAAGACTTGCTTTGTGATTATGGAGTCTCTCAAAATGTCTTTTAGTAATTCAAGCTTTCCGAATTTAGCAAAGTTCGATAGCACCGTATTGTCAATTACAAACAATTCAGTGCCTCCACCTCTGCTATAACGTCTTCCTTGCTCAATTTTCTAATGGGGATGCCTCTTTTATGAAACTCTTCGATTAGCTCCTCTCGGGTCATTCCTAAAAGTTCTGCTGCCTTACCCAAGCTGATTTTTCTGTCAAGGTAAGCACTAACCACAACTTCCCAAAATAGTTCTTTGTCTTTTTTTAAGAGCCTTATTACCTTATCCGGATTAAGTGCGGCGATCTTCTCGAACTCGCTTATCAGCCAGAGCTCTTCCATGATCTCACCATTTGGATTTTTTATGATGTAGTATATTAACTATTTGGTTTGAGCTTTCCCCGCCCTAAGGGACAAGCTTTCAAGTGGGGAAATCTGAATGAAAATATTATTAATCAAAGTTGCAGTAGTGGGTTGGAATAATATAAGGTGCTTCATCTCTTAGCCCTGCTTTATTCTTTTTATCTCAGCACTAACGCGCCACAACATATATTCCAAAAAATATAAAAAGTGTGAAAGTTTATATTATTGGGGATATAAAATGCTGGGGGATGAAGAGATATTGGAGGCATTAGTCCCTTATAATTTTTGGGGGAAACCTCAGAAAACTGGTATTGAAAGAGAAGAATATCTGGAAAAGATTGAAACTTTTTGTAGGGCTGGGAATTTTATAATAGCAATTATAGGTCCAAGGAGAGCTGGAAAGACATTTTTGGCGAGACAGTTTTTAAAAAGGAAAATATCACAAGGGTTGAATCCCCAACAAACCCTGTATGTGAACCTCGAAGATCCTAAGTTCCATGCATACCTCAGCTTGGAGCTCCTTGATGAAATTTATAGGGTGTATAAGATCCACATCAATGACGAAGATTTTTCCCTCATAGTTTTAGATGAGGTGCAAAACCTTCCAGACTGGGAACGATGGGTCAGGAGCATAGCTGAAAAGGAAAATGTCAAAGTAATTGTAACTGGCTCAACGTCTTCTTTGCTTAAAACTGAAGTTTCTGGAGTGTTGACAGGGAGGAGCTTAACTTTGGAAGTTTTCCCTTTAACCTTCAGGGAGTTTTTGAGTTTTAGGGGGTTAAATTTGAGAAGCTTTGCAGAAATCGTTGCAAATAAAATAAAAATTGAGCGTCTTTTGGCTGAATATATGGAATTTGGAGGTTTTCCACAAGTTGTGCTGGTCGAGGATGAGTATTTGAAAAGGGAAATTTTGAAAGAACTTTTTGAGGGAATAGTCATCAGGGATGTCGCTTTCCGTTATGGATTCAAAGAGTTAAATACTGTGAAGCTGATTGCAGAATTGGCAGTGAACAGGTTCGCTTCGCTTGTAAGTGGAAGTTCCCTTAGGAATGAAGTTGCGAGGATTGTAAAGAGAAAAGTTTCTCCAAATTTTGTGATAGACGTTTTAGATGCATTAGAGGAGAGCTATTTGATCTTTAGAATTCCACCGCTTTCATATAAGGTTAGTGATATCAAACGGCATCCGAGGAAACTCTATGTGGTTGATACCGGTATCATAAATGCTGTAACACTCAGGTTTTCTAAGAATATCGGACGGTTAGCTGAGAATATTGTGGCGCTGCATTTAATAAAAAGATTCGGAAAAGAGAATGTGTTTTATTATAAAGGGGATAGGGAAGTCGATTTTTTAATTAAAAAAGGCTTGGAGGTAACAAAAGCAATTCAAGTGAGCTGGGATTTAAGTGAGAGTAGGGATAGGGAAGTTAAGGGCTTGCTAGAGGCCATGGAAGAGTTTTCACTGGAGGAGGGGGTGATAATAACATCAGCCTATGAAGGATTAGAGGAAATTAAAGGAAAACGTATAAGATATATCCCATTGTGGAAGTTCTTGCTGTTGGAATAAAGGAGCTTCGTTTCTTGCTCTTGTTTATACTTTGGATTTTATACTCAACGGTATAATACCTACGAGAATTTCATGAAGGAAAAGACTCATTTGAAATGTGATGTTGTAGCTTTAGGAAAAGCACTTGGTTTTAGTGACAAAGTCAATTAAAGGAAAAGAAAAATTTAGACGCTTTAATTTATGATTTGGGAGATATTGAGGCTGGAGTTTTTGGATAAAATGAAGCAGAGATTTGTTTGATTATGTATCCTTGGTAATGGCATTACCAAGATATTTTTAAAGAGTTGGTAATGCAAATACTAACATAACTGGACAGTTATGGTAAAAGGAAAACCTCATCCTTCAGGTTTGGACTTCCTGCGTATAGCGATGAAAAGCATATGCTCATCTTTCCTTCTCCAGAAAATCATCCATAACGGCAAATTCCCAATTCTTGATTCCTTTATGATGTCTCCTCTGAGTTTGATGAGTTGTCTTATAAACCCATAAATCTTTGATGTTTTTCTACCCGAGGTCTGCATGCTCATAAAGGCCCTAATGCTTTTCCACCCTTCTCTGTAAAATATGAGCTGCACTGTGTCAGATTCTAAAAGTTGCTTCATGACCTTTTTCATTGGGGATTTAATTTTAAGATTAATCGGTTTCTTGAGCCCTGCTTTTTGGAAAGCCCCACAAAAAGGACAGGTGAATTCGTAGTAGCTTTCTCCGATCAGTAAATCTCTTCCAACTTTTAAATCCTCCTTGGCTAGCGGCATTCCGCAAGAGGCACACGTTAAATCAGATTCTCTGCTTTCGGGCTCTTCAAGAGATACTTTATATAGCCTGGAATCCTTTGACAGCAGGAACATTTCTCTCCCTATAGTATGAAGATCTGGGAAAAGATTTTTTAGAATGTTGTGTATCGCAATAGCTTCGTGGTTGTTTAAATTCAAGCTGATAACATTTTTCCAGCCACTTGATGTGCCTTCATAAAGCGTTAGGGTCACTCTCTTCCCAATTTTCTCCAGTGTCTCTACAATCCAGCTTCGTTTAACTGAAATAACGTCATATCTGTCGGTTATTTTACCATTTTCAACCTTTATTTCGATATCTATGAAGCTATGACAAAAGGGGCATGATGTATACGCGTGAATTCTATCAGCATTAACAGTATCGCCAATTCGATAGTGCTCCAGCATATTTTCTAGGGATTTTGTTTGGAAATTTTTCAGTTTGTGTCCGCATACGGGGCATTTAACGTGTATATGAACGTAGTCGAACATTCCCATCAAACAACACCCTTTAATTCTTTTAGCCGATGAAGTTAAAAATTTACTTTTTTCTTTTGAAAGCCTCGCTCTTTAGGGCGGGGATGCAGTAATTCTAAAGCAAGCTCTTGGGCAAGAAAGCAAAAAATATTTAAATCCCAAATGCATACCATACACTAGAGGGTTCGAAATGAAGAGTGGAACACCAAAGTTTAGTTCAACAAGACATGCAAAACACTTCATAGCCTACCATTTCGTGTGGATTCCAAAATACCGCAGGGATATTCTTGTTGGAAAAGTTGCTGAAAGGTTAAAAGAAATGCTCAAGGGGTACGCCAAAGAAATTGGCTGTGAGGTAATTTCTCTCGAGGTAACTCCCGACCACGTGCATGTTTTCCTCAGGGCGAAGCCCAATTTATCGCCAGCACAAATCGTAAACCACTTGAAGGGGAAGAGTGCGAGAAAACTTTTAATGGAATTTCCCGAATTGAGGGCGAAAACCACTCATGGTAGGCTTTGGTCTCGCTCCTATTTTGTAGCAACAGTTGGATGCATAACTGATGAGGTTGTCAAACATTATATTGAAACCCAATGGGAGCGTGAGTTAAAACGAAAAGGACTGTAACAATCAAACTCCAGCCTTCAAAGGAAGTTGAAAAAATCCTCTTCGAGTTAGCAGACACTGGAGCCAAAGTCTGGAATGAGGTAAATTATTTGAGGAGGCAGCAATTCTTCAACCACGAGAGAGTAGACTTCAACAAGACTGAAAAAACCGTTTACGAGAAATACAAGGGGAGAATCGGCTCGGCAACAGTCCAGCAGATTTGTAGGAAGAATGCTGAAAGCTGGAAGTCATTCTTCACACTTATCAAGAAGAAAAAACAAGGGGAATTACCAAAGTGGTTGAAGCCAAAACCACCAAACTACCAAAAAGAAAACGGCAAGAGAAAACCGTTAATAGTTTTGAGGAATGACCAGTACAAGATTGAGGATAACAAGTTAATCCTCAAGGGGCTTGGAAAATTTGGGAAGTTGGAAGTTCAATTCAAGGGGAGGATTCATTGGAAGGGCAAGCAGGGGAGATTAGAAATCGTTTACGATAATGTAAAGAGGAAATTCTACGCTCACATTACCTTTCACGTTCAAGAAAAGTTGTCCAGAAATGGTTGGGTTAAAGTTCCAAGACAACCAAAAGGAAACCTCACGGCAGGAATTGACTTGGGCGTGAATAATTTGATTGCAGTTTATGTCGAGAATGGTGAAGGCTTCTTGGTTAATGGAAGACCATTAAAATCTATAGCCTTCTACTGGCAGAAGAAGATTTCAGAATACCAGTCCAAACTCAACAAGAGTGGATTCAAGACTTCAAGAAAATTGAGGAGAATGCATGAGAAGGCAAAACTCCGGGCAAGGCATTACATTAACACTGCAGTTAGGCAGACAGTTGAAAGACTCTACTACTTGGGAGTCTCAAAAATCGTGGTTGGTTACCCAAAGAAGATTGCGAGGAACTCCAATAAAGGTAAAAAGCAGAATTTTATCCTCTCTCAAGTCTGGCGGTTTAACTATGTTATTAAACGCTTGACTGAAGTTGCCGAAGAGTATGGTATTCGAGTCTTGCTTGTTGACGAGGCTTTCACTTCTCAAACGTGCCCCCTCTGCGGGAAGCCCCACAACGGAGCAAGGTTTGTTAGGGGATTATACAAGTGTCCCGCGGAGGGGCTTGTAATGAATGCTGACTTGGTTGGTGCTTTCAACATTTTGAAGAAGGTTGTGAGAACGATAACCCCGAGCCTGCCGGGTTTAACGGCAGGTAGGGGTAACGGGGGGAAGACCCTCCTCGAGGGGGTTGAAAAGCCCGTTTAAAGCGGGCTTTGGTGAAGCCCCTCAAACCTCCCTGCCCGTGGCGAGGGGTTAACTCGTTGGAACCCTCGCCCTTTAGGGCGGGGAAGAGGTCAGCTCGTCATACTACAGTCTGACAAAATATAAAACCTTTTTTGACTAAATGAGCAGTTGTTTAGCTGACTTATTAGTTTCTAAGGGATAAGCCTAAGAATTTAAACTAATCTGATAATTTTTGGATATGGGCATTGATTTTAGCAGATAAGTTTTGCTAGGGATGAGAATTGTTTTTGCGAGAACGATTATTCAACATAGTAGCATAAAGAGAAAAATGCTTAAATATCTCATTCTTTACTTCTTATCTTGGTGGTAATATGAAGGTTTTGATTATGGCAGGTGGTTATGCTACTCGCCTATGGCCTATCACAAAAGATAACCCAAAAGCTTTACTTCCCGTTGGGGATAAAGTGATTCTTGACTATATCATTGAAAAAACGAAAGAGCTTGATTTGAATGTTTACGTTTCAACAAATAGATTTTTTGCAAAGTACTTTGAGGAGTGGGGTAAAAATAAAGATATTGAGCTTTTAATTGAAGACACCCTTCATGAGGAGGAGAAACTCGGTACCATTGGGGCTTTAAATGAGGCTCTTGAAAAGCTTGGCTTGGATGATTACCTAGTCATCGCTGGAGACAATTTGTTCTCTTTCAGCTTGAGGGATTTTTTGGATAGATACGATGGAAAGACACTCATAGCTGTTTATGATATCGGCGATTTTGAGCTCGCAAAGAGGTACGGAGTTGTCCTCCTTGAAGGCAATAAAGTTATTGATTTTGAGGAAAAGCCTGCAAGGCCAAAGTCAACATGGATAAGCACTGGAGTCTATGTTTTCCCAAAGGAAGTTATGGAGATGGTTCCTCAATACCTGGAGGAGGGTAATAGAGACTCACCGGGATATTTTATTCAGTGGCTTCTCAAGAAAGGAATTGAAATCCATGCGTATAAATTTGATGACTACTGGTATGATATTGGAAGTGCTGACAGCTATCTTGAGGCTTTAAAAACTCTCTTAAAGGAGAGCCAGATTGAGGAGATTCAGATCAGCCCTTATGCAAAGATCATTCCTCCAGTTGTGATAAAGAAGGGCGCAAAAATTCTTGGAAGGTCAATCATTGGGCCTTACGCTTACATTGGTGAGAACTGCATGATAGAGAACTCTGATATTAGTGATTCGATAATCTTTAAGGACACAATAATAAGGAATTCGACGATTTGGCGTTCGATTATTGATGAGAAGTGTGAGATAAGGAATTTAGAGCTTAAGAAGAGCTTAGTTGGAGGACATGCAAAGATACAGAGAGGAGATTGAAGTATCAAAAAGCGGAAGTGCGGACACACTGGAAACAAGTTACTCTTTGAAAATCTCAAAGAACAGCTCTTTTTTAATTCTGAAACCTACTTGAGTTAGCTCTTTAAAAAGGTCTTCAGGCTCAAATTTGGCTAAGTTTAATTCTTTTAAAATCTTCAGAATGCCCAATGTTCCGATTACCTTAACTCCTTCGCTTCTCGCAACTTTTCGAGCTTTTAAATCATCCAAAGCAACCCAACACTTATTCCTCTTTGCCAAGATTATTGCTTCGGTTTCTCCTTTATGTAAGCCTACAATCCCCTCTGCATTTACTTGAAGAACTCTAATTTTTCCCATGTTAACCAATTCGGCAATCTTCTTTGAAGATTCGTCATTTTTTGCTCTAATTTCATCATAAACTGCCTTTGGGATTATAACTTCATCAAAAATATCAAAAATTTTGTCGAGATATCTTAGCTTTTCTAGAAAGATTAATGGAGAGGTATTAAAGACTATCCTCAATTTTTAGCTCCTCCAAGAGCCTTTTTACTGCCTCTTTTTCTAAATTGGCTTCTTCTTCATCCAAGAATGAATAGTCAATTTCGAGAAGGTCTAAAAGAAATGCGAGCTTTTCTGTGTCGAGTTTGAGAAGCTCAGCAGCTTTTTCAAACGTTATTTGATGAGAGACCAATAACCCTAACACTTTGAAAAACCTCTCTTTTTCCTCATAAGTTTTGAATAGAGGAAAACCCCAAACAACCTTCTCTATCTCCTGCATAGTGCTCACTGAAGTTTAGTTGGATTAAGGAAAATAAAAACATTTCTCTAGTTAAACTAAACCTCAATACACTAACGCTTTAAGACATCTAGGAATTCTTTAGCTTTTCCTTCCAACCTCTTGGCTTACAACTTGAAAGCCTTGCCCGTTAGGGCGAGACTTTCAAAAGAAAAAAGTCAGATGGAGCTTAAGAAAAGCCTCTTGGTGGACATGCGAAGATACAAAGAGGAGATTAAGAATAGTGAGGGATGCCATATAGAAGTTGGTCTATAGCGGAGTTCCACCTTGAGACAAAGCTTACATCCATTAATACAACCCTCACAACTCTGGGCAAGTTGTGGGATTTATATTTCAGATACAAACTTTGGGGGTCAAAGTGAAGCTTTTGCTTCAGTCCTCTTCCTATACAGTACCCCTCACTATATACTCACACTTAACTTATATAAACCTTTCTATTTTATAGTTTTTTATCTAAAGCAAATTCCAATTTGAAATTAATAAAAGATTAAACCCAAAAATTTTAGTTTTATCAAGAAAAATGAGTATTAATAAACGCTAATGGACACTTGGAATTTGGGAGGTTAAAGTACTCCGTTCAACAACTTTAGGATTGTCAGAGCACTGATTATTTGGAAAACGATCTTCAGCTTTTGACTTCCTATTTTTACAGCTGTCTTTGCGCCGAGCCAAGAGCCTACCACAACTGGAATCAGAATTGGAACTGCTAGGGAATAGTCAACATTCTTGTAAAGGCCATAAACAATTGTTGCAGTTAAGTTGTTGGCGAAGATGATTATCTTTGCAGTTCCGTTTGTCTTCAACATATCTAATCGGAAAAAATAAGTTATTAGTGCTATAGCAACCAGCGAAGAGGCTATTCCCAAAATCCCAACATAAATTCCAAAGAGGAATCCAGATATTACTGCTAAGGTTGTTTTTGTGTTTTGACTTTTTTAAATTTTCTCGTTGAATCTGATTTAACCGTTATTATTGTTCCCGCGAAGAGGAGAAGCGTAACGAAGAGAGTTGCAGATTTCTCTGGGAGGGATATTAAAAGTTTGCTCCCAATTATAGATCCGAGAATTGAGGGGATCGCTAAATAAAAGGCGAGCTTTAAATCAGCGCTCTTCTACTTTATGTACGTTAATGAAGAGATAAAAGTTAGGCCTGCTATCACCAATTTTAAAGTTCCTACAGCAGTTCTCGTTGGGACATTTAGGAAAGTTAGAATTGAGAAGATAATCAAGCTTCCCCCACTCATCATAGAGCCTAGGAATCCTCCTCCAAAACTTAATGCTGTTATGATGATCAGCTTGTATTCCATGTGGGTAATTTGGAGTGTTGATATATAATTCCTTTTGTTATTGAGAGAAGGGGCTTCGCCCCTTAGACCCCGCTTTATTTTTCTATCTCGGCGCTTACGCGCCGCAATATATGTTTTATCCGGACATCATTTCTTTCTCTTGTTTATGCTTGCTAAAACCAAAATATTTAAATATTCGAGTCATGTTTATTATAATCATGATTCGAAAATTTGTAAACCGGAAGAGGGAGCTTGAAGTCTTAGAGAGAGCATGGAGGGAAGGCTTTCGACTTTTTGTGGTCTACGGGAGAAGAAGGGTGGGAAAAACTGCCCTTTTGAGGAAATTCTTGGAGAATAAAAGGGGCATATATTTTCTCTGCTCCCAGAGGGGATATGGGAAAGACATCGAGAGATTTTCTCACGAGATAAGTTCTTTTATTGGTGCTCCGGTAAGATTCGGAAGCTTTAGGGATGCATTTAGGTTCCTAAAGGGACAGGGGAGGCTTTTGGTGATTCTTGATGAGTTTCCTTACTTGATAGAGGCAGACAAGGGTGTTACATCTGAGTTTCAGGAGGTGGTGGATATAGTGCTTGAGGGTTCAGAGATCACCATTATCCTCTGCGGTTCGAGCGTTGGAATGATGGAGCGTGAGGTTCTCAGCTACAAGAGCCCTCTCTATGGGCGAGCAAGTGGGGTTCTGAAGGTCAAACCATTCCGCTTCTTCGATATGGTCGAATGGTTTGGAAAGGACTTTGAGAGGCTTTTAAGACTCTATGGGGTCACGTGGGGGATTCCCAAGTACATGGAATTCTTCAAAACGGGGAGCGATGATGAGATTATCAACAACTTCTTTGACCCGAGTGCATTTCTTTTCAACGAGGCGAGGCTTCTCCTCATGGAGGAACTGAGGAACCCAACCAGATATATGCAGATTATCGAGGCCATAGCCATGGGAAAAACCCGGCTTAACGAGATCGCTCAGTACGTTGGGATGGAGGCCAAAGATCTATCTGCATATCTTAGGGTGCTCTCGAATCTTGGAATTGTAAGGCGGGAAGTTCCAATAACAGAGAGGAAAGCCAAGAGAGGGATTTATGTTATAGAAGATGAATACTTCCGTTTTTACCACCGCTTCGTCAGTCCGCATTATGAGGAGATAGACTCCCTCAACCCTGAGCCAGCAATTCAGGATTTCCTGGGGAACTTTAACACCTACCTTGGAAAGACCTTCGAAAAAGCAGCCAAAGAGTTTTTAATAGAACTTAATAAGTATGGGAGGTTGCCGTTTAAATTTACAAAGATCGGAAAGTGGTGGCATAAAAATGAGGAAATTGATCTCGTTGCACTGGACAAAAGGGAAAATAAGGCTCTGCTGGTGGAGGTAAAGTGGAAGGAGTTGAGCGAGAAAGAAGCGAGGGGAGTTTTAAAAGATTTAGAGCGTAAAAGTGGGCTTGTTGGGTTAGAAAACTGGCAGAAGTATTACGGGTTGATAGCTAAGGGCATTAAAGGTAAGGAAGCTCTTAAAAGTGAGGGCTGGCTCCTGTGGGATTTAGAAGATTTCAAGAATTTGAATTTTAAGAGGGGAAAACTCCGAACGGGTCCGTTTTGAACATGATGAGATCTCCAGAGATTTGTTGTCTTTTGAATCTCTGCAAAGAGTAATACGCTTCCTTGAATTTACATTTTTCTTTTGAAAGCCTCGCCCTTCGGGGAAGAGGTCAGATGTTTCAAGATTTAATTAGGATAACATTTTTAGGAGTGAGTTGCTTATTTAAAACAGTAATTGGTATTACCGCGATAATCTCTAGGTGGTACTTTATGGAAAAACTCGATAAGATATTTGGGCCAAAGTTTGCATTGTCTTTGATAATTTTAATTGCTGCAGTTTTTAGGCTTGTTCCTTTGAGATATAAGTATCTGTTTGGTTATGATCCTTATTTTCATTTAGCTTACATTGAGGAAAGCTTGAAAGCTGGATATTGGTTGAAGTTTATTACTTTTGCAAACGGTCCATGGGGTACTAAAATTTCTCACCCCCTTGGCTTGTATTTGGCTCCGTATTATGTTTATAAAGTTCTCTCAGTATTTGGTGTTTCCCTTTACGACGCTTTTAGGGTCACACCAGTAATTTTTGGAGTTTTGACGATAGTTTTCTTTTATCTGGCTATGTTTAATCTCTACGGAAAAAGGGAAGCATTCTTCTCAGCACTTTTTCTTTCCGTAATGTTCGGACATGTTTTCAGGTCAATGGCAAATTATTACAGAGGGGATAACTACATGCTCTTCTGGTATTCAGTTGCTCTGTTTGGAGTTTCTTTAGCTCTGAAAAAGACTAGAAGAGCTTGGAGATACAAGAGATTTGTTTTTTATTTGATTCCAGCGTTTGCAAGCGGTTTAGCTGCAATATTCTGGCAGGCGTATTATCCAATATTTGCTTTTTTATTAACAAATGCATTCTTCATTACACTCTGGGCTTTTTTCTCTGGAAGACAAAAATACTTCGCTGATTCTATATTTTTGGCAATTTCTACTGCTGTAGGAGTGTTAATTGCTGTAAAGCTTGGCGAGTTGTATGGGTATGGGATGCTGTGGGACAACTGGACATCTAGGAAGATTGCTAAGGATTTGGGATTAACTTTGGACAATATAAAGGATATTTATCTCTGGAGTCATCTCAGGGTCTTGGTTCCATTAGTGCTAGCGTTTATCCTAGTTTTGTTTGTTTTTAGTAGGATTAAAAGCCTTAAGTTTAGATTATTACTCCTTAGCATATCTATTTTGGTTAGTGTGACTGTATTTTTCAAGTTTCCAAATAGATATATCTTGTTGTTGAAGGAAATCCTAACAGGTTTTGGAATATTCACAAACGCACCAATTCTGGAAACTCAAAAAAGTTCATTTAAAGATTTATTTGCAGCGTATAGCATTGTAATGTTTTTGGCTCCCTTCTATTTGTTAAGATTTAGAAAGCCAACTATTGCAGACTTTTTAAATCTTGGTTTAATATTTCCAAGCTTGATCATGATCTACTACTGGACGCGCTTCCTATTTATTGGATCGATTACTGTTGCGTTAATGGGGGGAGTTGGGTTAATTACACTGTATGATACTTTAACAACAAGATTTGAGCCTAGCAGAAGAAAAATGGTTGCATTGGGTGTTGTTTTCTTAGTTTTAATTCCTATTGTTGCAGGAGTTTTTGGATTTGAGCGAGCGTACAGAGAGAGACCGTTTATGAATAAACACTGGGAAAATGCCCTAATTTATCTTAAGAAAAACTCTAATGAAAATGACGTTGTCTTGGCCTGGTGGGATTACGGCCATTGGATAAGCTACTATGCAAGAAGAGCCCCATTAGCTCAAGGTACCTCAAATGCATGGGTAGCTGAATACTTTCTTGGACGAATTAACAACAATCAACTAATGGCTAGAGGAGTTGATTACATTATTGTGTCCTATGATACTGCACTAAAATTTGGGGCAATTCTAGATACAGCAAAAAGTGAAAAGAAAGGACATTTTCTGATGATCTTGCCTTTAACTTCAAAGATTGGTGCTCTAGTATTTGAGCGGGGAGAATATAAGATCCTTGCAAAGCCTGGAGATAAGTGGGACATTTTAATCCGTAGTGGAAATGCAGTTTTCTCGCCAAAAGAGGCATTTTTGGAGTACAGGGGAAACATAACAAAGCTGGGATTAAAAGAGGGAAAAGTAGCAGATGCATACGTTTACTTAAACCTAAATTACGACTATGCTGTTTTAATGACTGGAAAGAGCTTTAATACAATTCTAGCTAAACTTATGTTCACAAATGAGTATCCTGAGAATTATAAACTGGTCTATTCTGATGGGGGGTATATTAAAATCTTCAAGTTTACACATCCAAACGTTGAGATAAAAAAAGAGAAATCTACTATTCGTTTTGAAGTGACAGATGAGGATAAAGAGTACACCCTTTGTATCTCAGGATTTTATGAAAATGGTACAAGAATCTTTGAGAAATGTGTCCCTATAAGCAAAAATAATGCCGTTCTTCTTGAACTTAAGATTCCTGAGGTTAGGATTATTAGATACACTCTTCGTGAGAAGAAGAGGGCTTTAGATGCTGGAGTTTTTAGAGTTAGTTAAATTAATCAGTGATAACCTTTTTAATTGTGTAAAGTATTACAATAGAGGGGTGTACCTTCATGAAGGCGTTAATACTTTCGGGTGGTCATGGGACAAGACTTAGGCCTTTAACTTATTCCCAGCAGAAGCAACTTATTCCAGTTGCAAACAAACCGGTTTTGTTTTACGCTATTGAGGATGTTATTGAAGCTGGAATCCACGATATTGGGATTATTGTTGGGCCGAACAAAGAACAGGTCATTGAAGCTGTTAGAAGTGTTGAGTGGAATGCTAACATTGAGTTTATTTACCAAGGAGATCCTCTTGGACTAGCTCATGCAATAAAAGTTGCAAGGGATTACCTCGGTGATGATGATTTTGTCATGTATCTTGGCGATAACATACTTAGAGAAGGCATTGTAAGGCATTTGGAGCACTTCAAAAAAGGAAACTTCGATGCAAGCATTTTATTGTGTGAAGTTCCAAATCCCCAGCAGTTCGGAGTTGCTGAGCTGAGCGAAGATGGAAAGACAATAAAACGCTTGATTGAAAAGCCAAAAGTTCCTCCAAGCAACTTAGCTTTAGTCGGAATTTACTTCTTCAGGCCAGTTATTCATGATGCAGTTGAGAACATAAAGCCCTCTTGGTGTGGAGAGTTCGAGATCACAAATGCTATTCAGTGGCTAATTGATCATGGGTATGAAATTGGCAGGATAAAGGTTATTATTGAGAAATTTAAAAAAGCAGAGAAGTTCATTGGCTTTGCAAGAGTACTTCCTTTAACAGATAAGATTGCAAATCTAACGCTAGAGATCTGTATTTCCTTCAAAAGCTATTGGTTAAACTAAAAAGAAGTATCGCAGTTTGCCAAACTCGATGGATATGGAGAGGAGTTCCATGGATGATGAAGTTGAAGTTAATCAGGCACTTCAGAAGATTGCAAAAGGAACAGGAATGGTATTTGTGGGAAGTGTTATTTCAATGTTCTTCGGATTTTTAAGTAGGGCCGTGATTGCGAGGTATTTCACTACTTCAGAATATGGTGTTTTTAACCTTGCTTTAACTGTGCTTAACATAGGTTTGGTTTTTGCAACTCTCGGCTTCCCGAGTGCTCTTCCTAGAGAAGTTGCCTTTTACAAGGAGAAACAACCTTCTCAGCTTTGTGAGTTAATCTCAACTGCATTACTCATAACTACCTTAAATAGTACATTTTGGGTAATAATCTTAATACTTGAAGCTGAAAATATCGCCCAAATCTTTAATGAGGAAAAGTTGATCCTCGCTTTAAGGGTAATGATTTTAGCGTTGCCTTTTGCGTCGTTAACTGGATTAATAGTTTCAATCTCACGTGGATTTGGAAGAGTTAGAGAGAACATTTACTTTAAAAGCGTATTTTTCTCAAGCTTGTTTTTTATTTTCATCTTATTTGGTACACTTTTAAAGCTCTCTGTCACTTTCATTTTTTCAGCATATGTTTTAGCTCAAGCTTTTACTTTTTTAGCCTTAGCTTTTGATGTTTGGAAAATTAAGCTTTTTGAGTTTAGGATTTCTCTTAATTTAAAAATCGGAAAGGAGATTGTTGCTTTTTCTCTGCCATTGATGCTTACTGGAGTCTTGGGCTATATTATGAACTGGACAGATACTTTAATGCTTGGTTATTACAAGAGTTCTGAGGTGGTGGGAATTTATAATGCTGCTACTCCTTTAGCTAGACTCCTTCCAATGTTTTTGAGTTCTGTTGCGTTTATTTATATGCCAATTGCTTCTTCTCTCTATGCACAAGGTAAAGTTAAAGAGTTAAAGAGGGTATATCAAATTTTAACTAAGTGGGTATTTTTGCTTACTTTGCCTTTCTTCACCATCATATTTATATTTCCAGAAACAAGTATAAATTTTACATTTGGAAATAAGTATGCGGGGGCTTCACAAGTCCTCCAAATCTTAGCGTTAGGCTTTATGTTTCACACATTTTTAGGATTAAATGGGTTAAGTTTGATTGTCATTGGAGCGCCGAGGTTGAATTTAATTGGGGATCTTTTTGCTGCCATTTTTAATGTATTTTTTAATGTTCTACTAATTCCTAATTATGGGATAATTGGTGCTTCTATTGCTACCGCGATTTCTTATTTTGTTGCTAATGTTTTTAGAAGTTTTTGGCTTTACAAGAAGACAGGAATTCACCCTTTTAGTTGGAATTATGTAAAGCTTTTGCTGATTAGCTTTGTGGTTTTGGGATGTTTAAAAGCGTTAAATTTGAGAGTAAATAATGTTTGGTATATTGTTTTGATTTTAGTGTTGTTTTTAGGAGTCTACTTTTTGTTGGTTCTTCTTAGCAAGAGTATTGATAAGGAAGATATTGAGTTACTGGTGATAGTAAAAGAAAAATTAAAGAAGACATTACTAAGAGAATCCGATAATCATTAGGCTTAAATTTTAGCAATACTTCAGGAAGTAGTACATGAGGTTTTAAGCTTAAAATCTTCTGCAAGAGCAGAAAGGCTTCAGCTACTGGTAAATGGTTAAGAATTATTCAAAATGAGTCACGTGGCGGATTATTAGATAATCCAGAAAAGGTAAAAGTAGTCTGCAAACTAAAAATTTTTGGCATGGTAGATAGTAGTAAAAAAGAAATTAATGTTGATGGAATTATGAGCTATGATATAAATTAGCCAGAAGCAACAATACATTATTTGAGTTACAATTGATAGTAGGACAAAGAAATTTAGCTAACCTAAAACAATGAGCTAGTGAAGTACAGAAAAGTACTTCAGAAGTAGAACTAGAAGAGAGTCCACAGATAGGTTTTATTTCTGTTTGGCTTTGTTCACATGTGCTCTCATAAAGCTTTATTTTCACTTTGATTCTCGATTTTAGTAAAATTTATAAATTACTCGTGATGTACATAAATATATGTTTATTCAGACACTCATACAGAAATTTAAATCAATACGTGATATCCTTGACAGGGTTTATATTGAGTATAGAGAAAGAAAGAGTGTTCAACGATACACTCCCAGATCATCTGGGGTAAACATAAAAACACAAGTATCGAGATTAAATGTTCAAAATATCATCGACATGGATAACATTGAAAAGCATAATATAGTTTTGATAACTCTTGATTGTCTCAGATACTCTAACCTCTCATTTGCAGGATATTTCCGCGAAACAACACCTTTTATTGACTCTGCTCCAAATAAGTTTCGTGCATTCGCTGCAGCTCCGTGGACATATCCCTCTGTTGCCTCTATAATGACGGGACTTTATCCTCATAATCACAATGCATATCTTCACGGAAAGATAAAAGATGTAGGTAATTTAAATCAGTTTCGTGCTATTTCGAGAAATGTACTAACACTCCCTGAAATTCTTTTGTGGGCAGGATATGACGTGGGCATGGTTACTTCTATTGCAGTTGCTGCATATTCGTTAAGGAATAGAATTACATCTAAGGTGTATCCTGGAACTGCCCCTGCAGAGAAGGTATTTAATTATGCCGAAAAATGGATTAAAAATAGCCAAAACCCATTTTTTATTTACATTCACTTAGGGGATTTACATGGTCCATTGTATCCACCACGTAAATTTAGGGATTATTTTGGAAAGGTTAAAATATTGCCCAAAATTCGCACATGGGCATATACTAAACCTGAAGAACAACAGGGAAAGAATTTTGAGGAGTATAAGTATAACAGGATTCTTCTATATGACAATACCTTACGATATCTTGATTACGCCATAGAAAAGTTCTATAAACGTCTAAAAGCAATTGGAAAAGCAGAAAACACCGTTTTTATCTTGACTTCTGACCATGGAGAGGAGTTTTGGGAACATGCAAAAATCGAGTCCAAGTACTTTTATGACAACAGAGGAATATATGGAGTTGGTCATGGACATAACGTTTTTAACGAGGTAATTGAAGTTCCTATAGTAATATGGGGAGAACCTATTGAAAAGATTAGTGGAGTGACTAATTCAATATCCTCTGTCGATATAATGCCAACAATTTTGGATATTCTTAATATACATTATTTCGCTAAATTGGATGGTATTAGCTTGTTCCAAAAACGTGACAAAAAGCGACCTATATTATCCGAAGCTACAGGTGCAGGTTATGAAAAAAAAGCACTGATAATTGGTAAATACAAACTATTATACAGTCCATATGATAATGTTGAATGGGTATTTGATCTAGAATCAGATCCTTATGAACACAACCCAATATTGGATGAGGAACTTGTTAAAATATTTAAAGAGATGCTAAGGAAAATATACCAAAAAGATGAAGCAGAGAAAATTTCGCAAATTATTAAAAGCCGGAAGTTATTCATTAAATAAAAATAAATTAGCTAGAAGTTTGTCTCTAAAAATTGTATTAGCTTTTTTTCTTCTAAATTTTTGTTGTTTATAAGTTTAACAAGCTTAGAAATTTTTTCAGGAGGAGCATCCCACCATTTACTATTGAGCAGAGCCTCAATAACATCTTGTGAAAACCTGTATTTTAATATTCTTGCAGGAACTCCAACGACAATAGCATAGGGGGGAACATCGTGAGTAACAACTGCACCCGCTCCAATAACAGCCCCTGTTCCAATTTTCACCCCCCTAAGAATTACGACATTTGCCCCAATCCATACGTCATGACCAATTTCACAGGAAGATGAGTATTCATCGTGAGATACTAAAGAGTCATGAGAAAGTAAATCCCAATTATTTGAATAAATAAAGGGGTGGGTGCTTAAAGATGTTATTAAATGTTCAGGTGGTCCTATCGTAACATTCCAAGAAATTGAAACAAACTTACCAATAACTGCTTTTCTGATATCAGAATTACGGCCAACGTAGGAATACTTCCCAATCTCGACATTCCATATTCTGCTATAATCTCCGATCACAACATTCCTGTGGAGAGTAGAATCATTAACAGAAGCAAATTTCCCGATATAAACGTTATCGTATAAAGTAGAGTTTGTGACTGTAGAAAACATCTCTAACCTAACTCGACGCCCCAACTTAGAGTTTTTTATAATCGCTCCTGCACCGATATATGATCTGGAAGTTATATACTTATAAATTGAATTGAAGAATGAAGAAATAAGTCTGTAATAATATTCAAGTTGGTTTCTCATCTTATTCACCCCATTACATCTTATTTCTCCCTAATTTTTGTTTCTGTTACAATGCAGTTTTAAATCTTTTTAGTAAACTAAGTTCTCTTTGAGTTAATAACTTTTTGATAGATTTTATCGATTTTTTTGGCTACAATGTTGTGTCCAAATTTGCATAATACATGTCTTGACAATCTGTTGGGAGGGTATCTCCTATAGTTGTCTAGCATATATAATATGGCATTTTTTAGAGATTGTGTATCTCTAGGAGGCACTAATATTCCAAGTATATTATTTATGTTTTCTTTTAAAGCAGGTATACGGGTCCCTATCACAGGAGTGCCACAAGAAAGACTCTCAAAAAATGTCATGCCAAAGGTTTCATATTCAGATGGTTGAATGTATATATGAGCTCTTCTCATATATCTTGCCACTTCTTTTTGTGGTTTTAGTCCTAAAAATTTTATAAATTCCTCAATACCAAGAGATTTTATTACTCTTTCACATTCCTCTTTGTATGGTCCATGTCCAATTATTTCAAGGAGAATATCTTTTCTTACCTGAAGAATATCCCTAATGGCATAGATAAGATATATTATCCCTTTTTGTGGAACTACTCTACCTACAAAGAGCAATCTTTTCTGTCTAGTTCTTTTTCTGGAGAATTTTTTTGAATAAAATATTCTGGAGTTAATTGGATTTGGGACTACCTGGAAGTTGTTGTGCATTCCATAATCCATTATTGCCTTTTTTAAATAATGAGTGGGGGTTATGATCACAGTTGCATTACTAAACACGACACGAGCCTCTATGATGTCTATCCAGGAGAGCTCTTTTTTTGGGAATCCACTCCAATGTTCAGTTACTACTAGAGGGATGTCATATATTTTGCTTAATATTACTGCGTAAATTCCAGCATAAAAGCCATGGGCATGAATTATATCAGGTTTCCATCCTTCTTTCAGTAATTTGCGAAATCCCCACATTGTGCCCAATAATTTTGGAACATGTGCTAGATGTATGATCAAATTATTTATGAGGGATAATGTTCTTTTACTGTATTTATTTTTAGTTTGGGTATTATTTTTAATAGTGCTACAACATTTGTTATGCTTTTGGAAATTTGAGATATTTAGCTTTCTTTTTTTAAAAATTCTTGGAATTACACCACTCACTTCTACTTTTATAGTCTCTATGCCATCTTCAACTTCTTTGGTTTCTTTAAATGTATACACAACACTAATAACATCTAGTAGTGGGTGATTAAAGTATGCATAAAGAATTTTTACTGAATGATTTTTTGAAATTGCCCTTGCAAACTCTTTTATAAAAATGCCTGCTATTGGATTTTTCTCTGAGGGATAATTTGCAGGAATTACCAATATTTTTAGTTTTGTCATTGGAGTCCCTCCATATTATGAATGCTCAATTCTTCATTGCAGTATACCAAATTAATTTCTTTGCTTTCGTATATTTTTACAAAATCTATTAATGTAAATCTCTGAGTTTCGTTCCATAACTCTAAGTACATGCTCTTATCTACCTGGGATACCCATATGTAGCTACGGGATGGAGTTTTCTTATTGAACAGATTTTCAAAGTGATCCCCTACGTAAGTAACTTTAGGCAATTCAGCTGACGCACCAAGTATTGATGCAAATATTCCATTTATTGTTGTAGTTGAGATTCCAAATATGCCATTTCTTTCTCCTTTTTCAAGAACCCACTTTGTTCCGATAACCTCCATTGGTGTAAGTTCTCCATTTGGGGCTTCGATAAATGGGGATGGAAGAGAGTTAGATATGTGTAGGATTATTATAACGCTAATTATGCCCGTAAAGATCCATTTATATGTATTAGCTTTTTGTTTACTCTGCGAATGAATATTTTCATAAAAAATATAACCAAATACTAGTTCAAGTGAGAGAATTGCATATCTTATTCCTCTGAACATATCAGCTCCCGTGGGCAAAACGAAAGTAAGTAACATGGTCCACACAAAAGAAATTATAAAAATAATCAGTAGTTGCGAAAATGGGTAATATGCTAGCAAGTTATATTCCTTTTTTATTAGTCTCTTCATTAATAATAATAAAACTATAATTCCCATTGTTATATATCCCCCCATCCATTTCAAAACAAATATAATAATCTTACTTGGTGAAAATCTTCTGAGCTTGGTTGCTTCAGTTGCTGGAATATAGTTCTCTGGGTTGTTCAACCACGATAAGAACATTTCAATGCTTTTCCTCCATAGAATAGTATTAGATAACCAAATGATAAAGGATATTACAGAGAATATTACGAAAAAAGTGAGAAGACTTATGATAGCGGGATTTCTAATCTTTTTCGATGTTGAAATTTTTAATATATTTAAGCTTAGTACTATTCCCAAAAAATACGTCCAAAACAGAGAAAATAAAGGATGTAAAATTGGTAAAAATAAAACAAATAACAGAAAAAGTATAATAGTAGGTCTAGATAAGGTAGGAGATAAATTTAATTTTAGTAATAAGTACAGCAACAGAGGAAATAAATTTATAGCAAATGTGTGGGGAGCTAACGATAATGGTTCTGTAAATATTGAGGGTATAAAAAGAATCGAAAGTACAGTGTATCTTCTCACCTGTTCACTAAATATTGTTTTTACAAGCACATAGCTTGAGAGAACATATATTACATAAAACACTAAATTAAAACATTTGCTTATCATCAAAACGGGAATATTTGACGCATATGTAATTGTGGAAACTATTATGTGAGTTGCAGGATAATAGTTTAAGTATGTAAATCTATTTTCTCTAAGTATGTCCACTATATGGCCTAATTGATAGAGTCCGTCTGCTCTACTAAGAAAAAAATACCCTTTCCAAATTGGAATGGAGATAAAATATAAATAAGCTATCATCAAGAGTATAAAAAGGAATTTAAAATGCCTACTCTGTCCGAAGGCAATTCCAGACATGGATAGCAGGTATATAAGAATAATCCACAAGAATATAATCTTTGCATCTGAATATGGAGAAAGCTCATATCCAGAGGTTGGTTGATACAATAATATACTTAAATCTAATCCCATCAGTACAAAAACATTTGCAAACAAGTAAAGCCCTTTTATTTTTCTCAATGAAATCATGCATTTTCCCCCATCAAGTTTTCTAGCATTTTTTTCCATAATGAAATTCCTTTCTTTAATGAGTATTTACTTTTTACTAGTACATATGCATTCTTACTAATTCTATCGAGTTCATCAGGTGGAAGATTCAAGACATCTATTAACTTATTGGCAATGTCTCTTGGGGAGCCACTCCTAACAATAAATCCAGTACTTCCATCTTTTATTATTTCTGGAAGACCACCCACAGGAGTTGTTATAACTATTGTACCTTTGCTCATAGCTTCAAGAACCGTTAAAGGTAGCCCCTCGGTATGTGAGGGATGTATCAAAACTTTTAAGTTCTGAAGAACTTCAGGGACTTTTTCATAAGGTATCCAATCCATAATTTTAACATATTGCTCTAAGCTATGTGTATCAACATAGTTAACTAGATAATCTCTTTGAGAACCGGAACCATAAATTATGAATTGGATATCTCTTATCTTCTTTATTGTATGAAGAGCAGACTTAATAATGGAGATCACGTTTTTCTCTGGTTCAATTCGCCCTATGTATCCAACAATATTTTCTCGCAAAGAAGGTTTCTTGTATTTTTTAAAAAAACTTTCATTAAGGTACACAAGAGTTCCCAATGGAAATATCTTGCTAATATATTTGTCAAGACCTAGGAATCTAGTACTTTCATAGTTTTCTACAAGTATTAAATCAGAAAGCCAAAAACATAAGGATTCTAATATATAGACTATTTTAGATATTATCCTTGAGTTAGGATTTCTTGCTTTAAACACTTTATATGCAGTCCCGCCTGCAAAAGAAATCACCTTCTTTTTGGCTAACCTTGCTTGCATCACGAAAGTAACTATTTTCGGGAATCCAGTAATAAAAATTACAACATCTGATTGTTTACAAACTTTTGCTAAAGTAAATATAGCCTTTATGTATGAGAAGAATCTTTTCGGACTTGATATATCATAAATAATGATATTAGGTGGGATATCATTTAATTTTGGCATACCCTCAATTATTAGATATACTTGTGATACCAAACTGGAGAGTATTTTGAGTCTTTGATATAATCTATGAGAGACTATATCGAATGGTCCTCCATACATAACTATGCAGACACTTTTTGGCATCATATATAATCCCCTCAAAACATTGTTTTTAAAAGTCTTTCCCATTTTTTTGCAACATTATCTATGCTAAAATTCCTGAATGCACGTGTCTTTGATAATTTACTAATTTTTCGATACACCTTTGGATTTATAATAATCAAACTAATTGCCTCTATGTAAGACGATGAATCGATTGTTGTTATCAAGATTCCATTTCTTAAATTCTTTATTACTCTAGAGGTTTCTTTAGTTTCAGGGATTATAACAACTTTTCCTAATGCTAATGACTCGATTTCGGCTCTGCCAAGCTCTAGTTGAAATGATATAACTATGTCCATATTTGGTAATAATTGTTTTAGAAGCACATCTCTTTTGACACTTCCAACATGGACTACATTGGACAGTTTTTCAAGAAATTTTCTATATGGGCCATCGCCAAATATATAAAATTGTATTTTATCATTAAATCTTTCGAGACTTTTTTCACAAATATACATTATCAAAGGGGCATTTTTTTCTTCTGTTAATCTTCCAATAAATGCGACTTTTAATTTATCATTAGTTTTTTTCCTAGTAGTTATTTTACAAAAAAGATCATCTTCAACTGGAGGTTCTATTACTTTAATCTTTTCTAGGGGTATCCCTGCTCGTTTCATACTCTCTCTAATTAACGTGCTTTGAGACCTTATCATATTGGCTTTGTGTCCTACATAAACATGGTAGATAAGCTCAAGTTTCTCTATTATACCTCTAACTTTTTCAACGATTGGATTGTTATATCTACCTAGGTATGGAGAATACCAAGGTCTAATGTTACCTTCAGCATAAAGTATTCTAAATTTCTTTTTCGAATTCACAAATGATAACAAGAACAATGGAATAATGCCTGTTTCTACTCTGGGAATTACCAATAATTTGGAATCGCTCGAGCGTTTAATGTATCTTAAAATCTCAAAAGCTATTAGGAAGCTTGATATTATTGTCAACATGGCCATCCAAAAATATTCAACTTTTGTCTGTGGGGGATATCTTTTTACTGCAGGTATACTAATCTGATGAATAAGGAAGTTGTCATTTATTTTAATAATATTACCCTTCTCTTTACATTTTTCTCTATAACATGGAGTCAGGAATACGACTTGATATTTTCTTGACAATCCTAGTGCTACAAGATAATAGGACACTTCTGCTCCAGCTCCTCTATTACTTCCCACTTCTACTAATCCAGGCGGAATAAAAATGATATGAGGATTATAATTACTCATATTGCATCACTCCACTCTTTATGTAGATTGATGCAGTACTTCCTTATATATCTTCGACAACTTTTTAGTAATCTCTTTCCAAGTGAACTGTTGCGCATACTTTCTTATTTTCTCTCTGTTCCATTTTTTATCGAGGGCTATTAAAATTTTCTCCGCGAGGCACTCACAGTCAGCCGGTGGGCAGAGTAGGCCATAATCCTCAGAGACTATTATCTCAGGAACGCCTCCAACGGCCGTTCCCACAAAGGGAAGTCCCACTCCAAGAGCCTCGAACATAACTGTGGGGTTACCCTCACTCAAGCTTGGGAGCACAAAGATATCAGCGGCATTCATCCAGTAATTTAACTGATTATCAGGAAGATATCCCAAAAGCCTAATATGATGTCTGAGATTCAACTTACTAATTTGCTTTTCTAGTTGTTTCTTCAATGGGCCAGTGCCTCCAATGTAGCAGTATACATCTTGTCTTTCTTTTAGCACTAGGGACATGGCATTTATTAGAT
The DNA here is from genome assembly GCF_000517445.1 of Thermococcus paralvinellae. Lineage (NCBI taxonomy): Archaea > Methanobacteriati > Methanobacteriota > Thermococci > Thermococcales > Thermococcaceae > Thermococcus > Thermococcus paralvinellae. Next base: position 1,950,475 of record NZ_CP006965.1, read on the forward strand.
ATTTGTGTCCCTTTTCTGGATACAGCCTAGCAAGGTTAAATATAATCTTAGCGTTCTTTTCAATCTGTAGTTTTTCTCTTGCGACTTCACGTGGGATGTACGAAAACTTTCTTGGGTTATATCCATTGGGAATGTGGACAATCCTGCCAGGGTTTGCACCATGCTGAATGAAGATGGGTATATCTCGTTTATTTACACGAATAAGGGCATCTGCGTTCTTCCATGTGTACACGGCCTTATCTTTCATGTTCTTTAAAATAGAATATAGGTGAGGACGGTTCTCATGGAGCGTAATGATAACAGGTGCATTAAATTTCTGCCCAAGCTTTACCGCTGCATATCCTTGGGGATATGTGAAATGAGCGTGTATAATGTCAAAATTTATATTGTTCTCCTTAATATGTTCCTCAAACTTTTTGGCAAGCTTCTCACCTAGTTGCGAGTTCCTCCCGTCTGGAATAAAGTATACAGTACTTATCAAGTGTATGTGAACATTTGGAGGCACATTTTCTAACTCTACGATCCTTTGTTTGGTGTATAGTCTCAAATGATCAAAATACCCTCCAAATGGAACATAATTTGAAATTTCAGCTAGAGGATTGTGGTGAACTAAAATATGAATCTCGCCAACGTACCTGCTCTGGGCTTCGATTAATTCCTTAATAAACCATCTATAAAACGGAGTGATGACTAACAAGTTTAAATCCCCTATATTTATTTCAGATTCTCTAGGATATATCACCTTTCCTCACCCCAACAAATGATTTAATCCCATAAATTTATTCAATCTATATTTTTTCTCAGCAAGCTTCCTTGCATTATGTCCGAGCTTTTTTCTGATTTTTGGATTTTCAATTAGATATTTTATCGCTCTTACAAACTCCCCATTTACCTCATGGACTACTATAGCATGCTTGTTATTAACCAACTCTAAACCTTCAGCACCTTTTTTAGTCGTTACTATCGGCAATCCAACAGCCATATAATCCAAAACCTTAAGCTTAACACCTTCCCCGCTTATTAATGGCACAACAGCAATATCGCATTCTCTGAGAACACTATGGACATTTTTAACAAATCCAAGAGATATCAATGCATCATTCTTCATCTTAGGAACCCCTTTACCAAAAATTATGAATTGGAAGTTCTTATATTTTTTGAATTCTCTTGCGAGCTTATTTTTTATAATGTTAATAGCCTCCCTATTTTGGAGTGTTCTATAAATCCCATGGAATACTGCCCAGACTTGATGTTTATCTTTCTTCAGTTTACCATGTCCTTCGAGTGAATCCTTAACTCTAATCATTGGAGGAATAACTATAATCTTTTCTGGGATTGCCCTATATTTTTCTATGAATGTTTTTTTATTTTTGTGGCTTATTGCTATTATACAATCAACATAACTTAGGGATAATTTCTCAATAAAACCTATAGTGATAAGGTAAAATAATTTGATTACTTTTGGGATATTACTGTCTTTTATGATAATTTTTGCATACTCACTTTCAACATTATGGGAATCTTGTATGATACGTGAATTAAGCCTAAAAATTTTCTTTACAATCAAATACGTGGAAAATACTCCCCAAGGTTGACTTATTAGGATAACTGAAGGGCGATATTTTTTTAGAGATTTAAAAAGTGCATAGTGATAAAATGGGTTTAAAGATAGGAAATATGATCCCAAGCGCATATTCTTTATTTTTATAAAATCAAATGCATAAAAATAAACTCTGTTATGATTTTTTTCATGATCCTTCAAATCTGATGGTTCAATAATTAGGAATTCCCTACTGTTTTTGACAAATATTCGGGCAAGATAAGATATTCTACTTTCTACCCCCTCAGTGGGTGTTGTTTTTAATCTAACTTTTGTATGAGGGGAAACAATGAGAACTGCTGATTTCATTGTTGATCCTCCTTCATTTCCCCCCAACCATTCTACTCAACACATTCAATGTCAATCCAGCAACAAACAATTGAATCCCAATGATTGCAAAAATTCCTGCCCCAATGGCTTGGGTTAGATATACATTTCCACCATTATAATATGGTTCCAAAGCTAAATATCCCAAAATTCCCGCTATGATAAAAGATATCAAGCTTAAAACTCCAAACAGTAGAAGAGGCCTCTTATATCCAATCAATCCAACAATTTTTGCCAAAACTCCCACCCCATGGGCTATTGGATGCTTTTTATGCTTATTTGGTACATCATATCTGACATTTATTGGAACTTCTGTAATCCTTAGGTTCTTTTCAGACAATTGATGGATCATCTCACTCTCAACATTGTAACCTGAAGAATTTAAATTTAACGATTCTAAGGCTCTTCTGTTTAAGGCTCTGAATCCGCTTTGTGAATCGGTAATCTTAACTCCCGATGCAAGAACTGTTGTCTTATTGAGAATCCAAAGCCCAAGTCTTCTGTATATGGGAATGGTCTTATGAGCTCCGTTTAAATATCTTGAACCAATAACTAAGTCGGCCTCATCCTCTAAGATAGGCTTTAACAAAAGAGGAATTTCCTCGGGATTGTGCTGACCGTCAGCATCTATGCAAACAACAACATCATAATCATTGGCTAAAGCATAATCAAAACCCGTTTTTAGCGCCTGTCCTTTCCCTTTATTAACATCATGCCTAAGAACAATGGCTCCAACTTCTTGGGCAATTTTAGAAGTTTTATCTTTAGAACCATCATCAACGACAAGAACATCTCCATACTCTTTCGCTAAAGCAACAACTGAACCAATAGTTAATTCCTCGTTGTAAGCGGGAATTACTATCAAGACCTTAGTGTTTTTGTACATCGTTAAATCATTCCCCCTTCTCCATTCATAACATAGTTCAAAAAGTATTAAATACTAGTCCCAATTTTCCGATTGCTAAATATATGAATCCATTTTTTTCGGCTTTTTTTGCATCTAAAATATTCCTCCCATCTATTATTATCTTGTTGTTCATATCTTTTGCTATTTTGTCTAAATCTAGGTTTTTGAATTCTTTGTGGTCGGTTACTATGATTATTGCGTCTATGTTTTTGAAGTCTTTTTTCCATTCTGCTCCGAAGCGTTTTGCGTCCTCTGGAGTACACAATGGATCATAAGCGTAAACTTTAGCTCCCCATTCTTTGAGCTCTTTGATTATTGGAATTGCTGGACTCTTCATGAATTCCCTAACTCCACCTCTGAATGTTAGTCCCAAAACTAAGACATTGCTCCCCTTCAATGATTTTCCAACCTCATTGAGAGCCTTTATAGTAAGCTCAACTATATGATGGGGCATCGAGTCGTTAATCTCTCTAGCCGTCTTAATCAAGTGTGGGTTCGTCTTTTTGGCTAAGTTGATAACGAACCATGGGTAGATTGGAATGCAGTGCCCGCCAACTCCAGCCCCAGGCATGTGGAGGTGACAGTAGGGCTGAGTATTTGCCGCCCTAAACACTTCAAGGGCGTCCAAGCCATGCTCTTCGCACCATAATGCTAATTCATTAGCCAGGGCAATGTTAACGTCTCTGTAAATGCCCTCAAAGACTTTAACGGCCTCGGCCGCTTTTATGGAACTAACTGGAATGACTCCCTTTTTGTTTATTGTCTCGTATATTCCGATAACTGCTTCGAGGGTTTTCTCGTCACTTGCCCCGACTATTTTAGGATACTGGCCAGTAATATCTCTAATTGCAGTTCCGGTCATTGTTCGCTCGGGAGCGTGAGCAAGGCCAAACTCACCAAGCTTTAAACCAGATTTCTCAAGAATTGGAATTAGGCTTTCTGTAGTTCCGGGAGGCATTGTTGCCTCCGTAATTACAATATCTCCCTTTTCCAAACCCTGAGAAATCTTCTCGGCGACATCATAGACTGGATCAAGCTTTAGATTGCCTTTCTCATCTGCAAGGGTGGGGACAATAATAATCATAACATCAGCCTGTTTTGCCGCCCAAGCCCCATCAGTTGTAGCTCTTAACCGCCCCGCCTCAACGTTCTTCTTGACTAATTCGGATAAACCCGGCTCTTCTTTAACGTGATTCTCTCCCATATTTACCATTTCAACGATTTTCTCGTTAATATCAACGCCGATTACATCGGCACCATGATCAGCAAAAACAGCTGCTAGGGGAAGACCCATCTTCCCGAGACCATAAACAGCAATCGTAACTTTGCCCTCTTTGAAAACTTGCTTAACCTCATCCCTCTTCAAACCAAGAAGCTTCATCTCAATCAACCTCCAATACTTCATCTCTTTTTGCACTTTCTAAAGCTTTCAAAGCAACCTTAAGAGCATGCAAGCCATCCTCACCAGAGATTAGAGGTCTTTTACCTTCCTTGACGCATTCTATAAAGTGCACAAGTTCATTCCTTAAAGGTTCTCTCTTGTTTATCTTAGCATCTTTTTCCCATTCATCATTGTAGATTGTAAGCTTTTGTTGGATGTAATCTAAGTACGCTATGCCGTTAGTCCCGACAGCTGTCAGGGTTCTTGTCTTATGAGGCGTTAGCCAATTAGTTTCCACAATCCCGCTTTTACCATTAGAAAAACCAAGCATTATTAATGCATGATCTTCAACGCCGGCAGGATGTTTTACATTTCCAGCCCGAGCATACACTTTTTTCACTTTGTCATCAAATAGGAAACTAATAACATCGATGTCATGGACACCTAAATCAATAATAATCCCAACATCCCTAATTCTAACAGCCATTGGTCCCACTCTTTTAGCACTGATTGATACTACCTCCCCTAAAAGCCCCTCTCGTATGCTCTCTTTCAGCTTAAGTACCGCCGGATTAAACCTCTCAATGTGTCCAACCATTAGAATGACGTTATTTGCTTTTGCTGCTTTAATGATTTCTTGAGCGCTCTCAATGCTCTCTGCTATAGGTTTTTCAATCAAAACATGAATACCTTTTTCAATGAACTCCAAAGCAACTTGCTTGTGAAGAGAAGTAGGAACTGCAATGCTAACGGCATCCAACTCCTCCTTAGCAAGCTCCCTATAATCAGCAAAGGGCTTAGTGTTGAATTTCTTAGCAACTTCTTTTGCACGCTCAAAATCTGCATCAGCAACTCCAACGAGTTCGACTTTTCCTTCTTTTGCTAATTCTGAATAAACTCTCGCATGATGGAATCCCATGTTTCCGACGCCAACAACGCCAACGCGAAGCATTTTGATCACCTTAAAAGCGAGATTAAGAGGAAAGATCTTTGAGTGTTTGGATTATGTAAGCTATATCTTCTTTACTTACTGCTGGATGGACTGGAAGGCTCAAGACTTTTTTTGATGCCTCAACAGCATTTGGACAGCATTCTTTTGAATAACCAAGCTTTTGATACAAAGGCTGCCAATGAACAGGCATTGGATAGTGAATCCCTGTCCCGATTCCTCTTCCTCTGAGTTTTTGAGCTAATTCGTCTCTATTTAGTGGAAAGCCATCTTCGACTCTGATGACATACTGGTGGAAGACGTGTTTGACTCTAGGATCGACATAAGGTGGTGTTAGGCCTTTAATCTTGCCTATCCCTTCAGTTAAAAGCTTGGCATTTTCGATTCTCTTAGCATTCCATTCGTCAAGCTTTTTAAGCTGGATTCTGCCGATTGCTGCGGCAATGTTAGTCATTCTCAAATTGTAGCCGAGTTCTTCATGCAAATACTTCTTAGTTTGCCCGTGATTTATCAAAAGCTCGGCTCTCCTAGCTAATTCTTCGTTGTTTGTAACCACTATTCCTCCTTCTCCAGTGGTCATGTTTTTGGTTGGGTAAAAGCTGAAGGCTGCAATGTCTCCAAAAGTGCCAACTTTTTGGCCTTCAAACTCAGCACCATGAGCTTGTGCACAATCCTCAATAAGGTAAAGCTTGTAATCTTCGGCAATCTCTTTGAAAGCCTTCATGTCGGCAGGCTGCCCATAAAGGTGAACCACAAGAATTGCCCTCGTTTTATTGTTAATTTTCTCCAGAACGTCATCAGGATCAAGGTTGAATGTTTTTGGATCAATGTCAGCAAAAACGGGCTTTGCTCCTTGGAAGAGTATTGAGTTAGCAGAGGCAATGAAAGTGAAGGGGGTTGTAATTACTTCATCTCCCTCCTTAATTTTCAAAGCTTTAAGTGCAACATCTAGAGCAGTTGTTCCGTTGCAAGTTGCAATTCCGTATTTTGCACCTAAATACTCGGCAAATTCTCTCTCAAAAGCTTCAACTTCTTTTCCGCTTGCAAGCATTCCGCTTTTTAAAACTTCAATAACAGCGTTTATCTCCTCGTCTCCGATTAAAGGCTTGGCAATTGGAATTTGTCTCATTTTAACCGCCTCACAAGTCTTCTTCCTTTAGATATCTTTCGTAATCTTCTTTTCTTATTTTAACTTCTCTCCCACAGTGGGAGCATTTGAAGATTATGTGGTTTTCATTCTCGCCAATTTTTTCTTTTAATTTTCTACCACAATAGCATACAAAACCCTTTAAGCGGGCGGGATTTCCATAAACTAGGCCAAATGGTGGCACGTCTTTTGTGACAACGGCTCCAGCGCCGATCATTGCATACTCGCCAATTGTTACGCCACAAACTATTGTGGCGTGGGCTCCGATGCTTGCTCCTTTCTTAACCAAAGTTGGCACAAGCTCCCAGTCCTCGTTAAAGGCTCTCGGGTAAAGGTCGTTTGTAAAAGTCATGTGTGGGCCGAGGAAAACGTCATCCTCGACTTTTACTCCACGATAAACGCTTACTCCATTTTGGATTTTTACGTTGTTTCCGATTTCTACTCCTACGTCAATGTAAACGTCTTTTCCAATGTTGCAGTTCTTTCCAATTTTGGCACCCTTTCTTACGTGTGCAAAATGCCAAATCCTCGTTCCCTCACCAATCTCAACCTCTTCCTCAACAACAGCAGTCGGATGAACAAAAAACTTCTTTTCATTCATTTGAATGAACCTCCAATAATCTTGTTAAAAACAAAATAATTATTATCCAAAGTATGATCAAAGCCCGTGTCATTAAAACCATAGTCAACAACAAGAACATCTCCATACTCCCTAGCAGGAGTACCATTTGAACCAATTGTTAGTTTCTCGTCATAAGTTGGGATTACCCCCAAGGCCCTAGTGCTATCTGGGGAACTGTCAGCTGAGTCTTTATCTTCCATAATGCACCCTCTCCCGTTTTGGGTTTGTTGAAAATTCTGATTTTACTTTCCTTCTGACAATTTTATCACTTCTTGGAATGTTGTGTCGCATAGGTATTTTTCCACTGTTAGTGTACTCATCACACTATTCATTAT